>NZ_JBVVPC010000001.1:0-423690 GCF_055807355.1 Bradyrhizobium sp. Ken01 | reverse complement strand
TAGTAGAAACCCGCACCGTACAGGGAGCAGATCTTCACGTATTCGACCGCTTTGGCCTTCACGGGGAGATCGGCTGCCTGCGCTCCGCCGACAGCGATGAGACCCGCTGCGGAACCGAGCAAAAGGCTCTTAACCAACTTCATGTTAAACCTCCAAGTTTGCCATAGGGAAGGTTCCGGATCCGCTGGGTGAAGACACCCTAAGGTTGGTTCCCTTGTCCCTTAAATTCACCGCTTAGTCGCTTCGCGCCTTCGGACACACCCGCTGAACGCGAGGGACTTAAGCGAACCACCTAAGACGGGACGACCTCGGGATGCCCCCCTCCGTCGCTCAGTCACAATTACCGAACGCCCTTGCACACACAACAACAGAACGCTTCAGAACCGGCCGATGGAGCGTGTTTTCCGGCGGGTGTTGCACAAATAACACGCAGATGTGATCAGAGCGGCTTTGTAAGGCGTTGAATTTATTCGATTATTTCGACAGGTTCCATCTGCCGCCAAAAGTTCCGGCGAGAGTCCAATATCCCCAGAGAAGCTCTTCTGCGGCTTTGACGCGCCAGAATCGGGAATCATCCAGGGACTCGGCGCGCGCCTTCCGGAGTTGCCCGGTCTGGTCAGGAGGCCGCGACGGCCGTCCTCATCCGCGCGCTTGAACGTCGATATGATCCGGCGGCAAGCCGGCCTGATGTCGTTGATACATAGCCTCGTAAGCCGTCTCCAACCGCCTTGCGTAGAGCACCGCATCAAACGGTGATGCGGTCAGGTGGCTCCCCTGCAGGCGTCCGCGAATATCCGCCAGCTTCTGTTTATCAAGCGCCAGCTCGGTCGCGAGTGACTCATAATCCGCACGGGTTCGCGTGATCAGCTCAGGCAGGCCGACAGCGCTCAGCAAGCTCGCCGCCACGCGGCCGGCGAAGCTATTCCCGATTTGGGTCACCACCGGCAGACCGGCCCATAACGCGTCGCTGGCCGTCGTGTGCGCGTTGTAGGGCAGCGTGTCCAGGAAGAGGTCGGCGAGGCGATGGCGCGCCAAATGTTCGGACGAAGACGCAACGCGCCTTGCAAACACCAGGCGATCCGGATCGACGCCCCGGCCCTTGGCTTCCTTCCGCAGATTCGATTTTGCGATCTCGCCCACGTCGGACAGCCACAAGACCGACTGGTCCACGCTCTTCAAGATGTTCATCCAGGAGCCAAAGACAGCCGGATTGATCTTGTAGGCATTGTTGAAGCAGCAAAACACAGTCCATTCCTGCGGCAAATCGTGATCGGCCCGATTGGGCGCAGCATCGTCGATTGTCCCGACGTGATTGTCGCGCGGCATGAAGCTGCCGGGCAAGCGAACGATTTTCTCGTCGAAGAATTGGCTGTTTTGATCCGGCAGCACGATTTGATCGGCAATGATGTAGTCGACTAGCTCCCTGCTCCCCAACGTCCCCGCAAACCCAAGATAGCTGACGGCGGTCGGAGCCGCGCTGGATGCGAACAACGACAGCCTGGCATTGTGCGTATGGCCTGCAAGATCGACGAGAATGTCGATCTGCGCATCGTCGATCGCTTTCAGGACTTCACCGTCGAGCTTGTGCTCGCAATCGACAAAGCGATGAAATGACTTTTCGAGCCGCTTGCGCAGATCGCTGTTGTCGTCAGGACCGATTGAAAACGCATACGTCTCGAAGCGGTCGGGATCGTGATTCTCGAATATCTCGGCGGTGAGGTACCCGACCGGATGCTTGCGAAAATCAGGTGAAACATACCCGACCCGGATCTTGTCGTGGCGACGGATTTCACCCCGTGGCCCCGTTTTGGACACATGCGGGAGCTTTGCCCTCACCCAGGTCCTGGCGCAGCTGAGCTGATCATCGGGAGAATCCGTCAGGGACAGCAAAGCAAAGGGAGAGCTATTGGCCTTCCCGAGCCGTATTGCCGCCGTCAATTGGCCGATCTCTTCGTCCAGATTGTCCCAATTGCACAGGTTCATCTTCGCAAGAAGACGCAAACCCTCGATACCCTCGAGGTCAGGCCTGATCGACACCGCCTTGTCGAAGGCGATGTAGGCTTCGTCATAGCGCCCGAGCTCCATAAAGACGTTGCCCCGGCCAATCCAGGCCCCCTCGATGTCGGCCTTGATCGCGAGCGCCTTGTCATACGCGGCAAGAGCCTCCTCGTAGCGCTTCAGCCCCCACGCCAAATTGCCGCGACCGAGCCATGCCTCGGCGAGATCAGGCTTGATCGAGAGCGCCCGGTCGTACGCAGCGAGTGCATCGTCGCGGCGCTTGAGCTCGGTGAGAACATTACCGCGGCCAAGCCAGGCTTCCGCCAGATCAGGGCGGATCGCCAACGCCCTGTCAAAGGCAGCGAACGCCTCGTCAAGGCGTTTGAGATCGAAGAACACATTGCCCCGACCAAGCCACGCGTTCTCGAGGCCGGAGTTGATGGAGAGCGCCCTGTCGTAGGCTGCCGACGCCTCGTCGTAGCGCTTCAGGCTCCAGAAAAGATGGCCTCGGGCAACCCACGCGCCCTCGAGATCAGGCTTGATCGAGATCGCCTTGTCATACGCGGCAAGCGCCTCGTCGTGGCGCTTGAGATCGGTGAGAACTTCACCTCGGCCAACCCATGCACTCGGGACGTCCGGCCTGGCCGACAGCGCCTTGTCGTACGTGGCAAATGCGTCGTCGTACCGCCTGAGATTCCGGAGTGCATTGCCTCGACCAAGCCATGCAGTCTCCAGGTCAGGCCTGATCGACAACGCCTTGTCGTAGGCGACGAGGGCATCCTCGTAACGCCTGAGCTTTTCAAGGCAGCCGCCCTTGCTTGCGTAGGCATCGGCAAAGTTCGGATTGTAGAATGTCGCCTTGTCGAATTGCTCAATCGCTTCGCCATAGCTTCGCGCGAACTCGGCAAGGATCGTGCCTCTGTTGTGATACGAAAGGGGATTGCGCGGATTCACCGCCAATGCGCGCGTGAAATAGGCCAGGGCTTCCTGAGGCCGGTTCAGCGCTTTGAGCGCATATCCATAATTGCTGAGGGCCTCGTCGCTGCTTCCGTTCAGGGCCACGGCCGCCCTGAGATGCATTTCGGCCTCGGCAAATCGGCCTTGTACGAGCATCACCACGCCCAGGAGATGTTCGACTTCGAAGATGTTCCTGGCGGATTTGGCGATCTGCTGCAGTATTCTTTCCGCTTTGACCAAATCATGGGCGTGAAAGGCTTCGACGGCACGTCGAAATTTGGTCTGCAGTTCACCCGCCAAGTCCATTCCTCCCTCGGGACGTCGGTCAATCATACCATCGGCCCCGACATTGCAAGATGAGACCGCAGCGGCGTAGCCCGGCAGTCGAGGGACGGGCGAAGCGTGCCAGCCCGGCAGCCCCTCGCCGCTATGATCTCCAGGGCGCCGTTCCAACCGAAAGCGCGCCAGGACAGACTCTGATTGCGGCGACGCCTGGCGCGACGGGGCGGCTCCTCGGCCGGCAAGCGAGTTATCCCGACTAATAGTGAGAGCGCCCTTCCGCAGCCTGACACGGGACCTCGTCGGCCGATCTGAGGGCAATCACCGCTCCATAGCGCGCGGCGAATCGCGGAAAGAGAAAATCAAATCAATCACTTGCAAATGAACCGCTAGAGGCGGTCGGCAACGAAGGCAGTCGTCCCCCGCGCGGGCCATCCGATCAAATTTTGAAACAAAATCAATTATTTATGCGGGTAAAGCGAGCTTTTGTCCGCGCCAGAACCACACTTAATACAAGCGCCAAAACCTCCAGCTTTGCGTCCGTTATCGCGGCGTTACGTTCTCGCGCCGGGAGCAAACCGCTTGGTTTCGGAATTCGCTGGGAATATTCGAGCAAAAACACACGCTTCCAAATTGACCAGCCCAAGTAATTAGATGCATAAGGCTCGCACCGGAGAGGTGGCCGAGTGGCTGAAGGCAACGCTTTGCTAAAGCGTCATACGGTCTCAAGCTGTATCGAGGGTTCGAATCCCTCCCTCTCCGCCACTCCGCGGCTGTCCGGCCCGAAGACATGGGTAACGGAACGTACCTAAGAACGGAACGTACCTAAGACATGGGTGACAGCCTCGTGCCGAACGGGATCCGCTTGGCGGACCACGAGGGAACCTGATTCAGCACAAATCAGCTTCACCTGCGAAACGACGGCTGGGACGTGCTTCACCGCTCAGTGGGCGGAGACCCACGCCCTCGCCTCGCGCTGGGCGGCCGAGATATCGGCGTCCGACATCTGTCCGGCGACTTCCTGGCGCAGCGTCACGGCGTCCTTGCGGCCCTTGAGCGCGGCGAGATTGAACCATTTGTGCGCGGCGACGAGATCGACGAGACCGGAGCGTCCGCTCGCCCAATAGAGGCCGCGCTCGAACAGCACGTCCGACAGCGCGCCTGCGTCGATCGGCGTCGCGGTCTCCAGATCGAAAGTACCCTGAAACATAACGCATCCCCTTTTTTTGTGCCGTCTCGTCCCCCGAGCGCGGCTCCCGTCCAATCAACTGTTCAACTCATCCCCGAGGCTTCTTGCCCGTGCCGTTTGCCGGCTTGTTGGAGGTAATGATGGCGGGCAAATTTGAATGGCAGTTTAAGTATCGCGATGAAGCAGACGTAAACGCGCCCGCGCCAGGCGCGCGCGACAAATGCAAGAAGTCCCCATTTTGCAGGCACTTCTGCAATTCGTCAGATTCGGTTTACCTTGGGATTTTGGGAGAACGATAACCATTGCGCACGGTGAGGCGCGTCCTGTGGTGTCCCCGTCCGCTGTCGTCGCCGAATTCCAGAGACAGCAATTGTTTCACCGCAAGCGGCGCGCGAACGGCGCCCCATTGCGCCGCGGCCGCCCTGCTCGAGCAGGGCGCGCATATGAAGAAACATATGGCTGCAAGCTCGACAGCGGCCATCCTTTGAGACGCCCGCCTGCGGCGGGCCCTCAGGATGAGGGATCAGGATGCGGCAGCATCAACGCAGATGGATGCAGCTGTGCCTCATCCGGCGAAGCGGCCGTCGCGAAGGACGAGGCGCTCGCTCAGGTACGCTGAGACGTCATATGCGATAGCCCTGACTGCACAAGGGCAGAACGGCCACGCCGCGGTCAGATCAACAATGTCGGGATAAGGGAATGCCGGCAATACCCCGGCCTCATGAGAACGAGGGCGTCGGCGAACACGTCAGGACCAGATTCCACGTTGGCCCGAAGGCCGCCGGTGAAATTGCGGAGCCCTTACGGAGAACCGCACCGAACGAAGAAAACTCGTTTCTTCTGCCGGACCGGGCTTAGCGAGCGAACCCGCGAAGAGAACGATCCGACCGTTGACCTGATGTCTCGCCGACACCCTCTATCGTCGACCAGAACCTTTTGAGAGGCGCTGATGACGTGCCGGCTCTCTAGGAGCCGGCAACTTCAAAAAGCGAAGTTACTTCTTCTTGGCGACCTTGCGGGTCTTCTTCGCAGTCTTCTTCACTGCGCTCTTCGCCTTCTTCGCCTTCTTTGCCTTCTTAGCTTTCTTGGCCATGTTGCCCTCCGATGTGTGAGATGGCTTAATCGCTGCATGCAGTCGGGGATCGAGTGCACACTCATCCCGAATACACCAACACAACGAAAAAAACAGCGTCTCGCTTAAAGAAGTGTTGACGGCGAAACGCGCCTGCGCTGGCGAACGCGATGCAAACGGACTGCATGAGATGTGCTTGCGATCGCGGAGAGTGCCCGCGGCATCGACCTTTGCAAAAGATGCGATTGTAGAAAAACACTATGCAGCAAGTATTTTCTTGCACGCATGCATCGCGCGCGATCGTTGCAATGATGCATCCTGCCAATCGCGCGAGCGCCTCGCGAAGGCGCTTCGCGGACTCTGAGTCGCGACTTTTGGCAACGAAAATATTTTCATGATTAACGGCGCGAGCGCTCGTTGGAGCGTGTGCAAGTCCCCGTTTTGCGCGAATCGCGTGACGGCGATTCGGTCGGCGTATCGCGCTCGATCGGGATGAAGTTCGTCGCCGCGGATGCGCGCGAGCGTCGCATCGCGAACCGAAAGCGAGGTGACGACGCCTGTCCGTCACCTCGTTCGAACGCGCGAGGTCAGATGCCGAGCTTGGACTTGAGCAGCTCGTTGACGCTCTGCGGGTTGGCCTTGCCGCCGGATGCCTTCATCACCTGGCCGACGAACCAGCCGAGTGACTGCGGCTTGTCCTTGACCTGCGCCGCCTTGTCGGGATTGGCCGCGATGATGTCGTCGACAACCTTTTCGATCGCCGAAAGATCCGTGACCTGCTTCATGCCGCGGCTTTCGACCAGCGCGCGAGGATCGCCGCCCTCCTGCCAGACGATCTCGAACAGATCCTTGGCGATCTTGCCGGAGATCGTGCCCTCGCCGATCAGGTCGATGATCCCCGAGAGCTGTGCGGCATCGACCGGAGAGTCCGTAATATCCCGGCCTTCCTTGTTGAGACGGCCGAACAGCTCGTTGATCACCCAGTTGGCAGCGACCTTACCGTCGCGCGCGCGGTTGGCGAGCTTCTCCAGCACGGTCTCGTAGAACACCGCGCTCTCGCGCTCGGCGACCAGCACGCTGGCGTCGTAGGCCGACAGGCCGAGATCCGCGACGAAGCGCGTCTTCTTCTGGTCCGGCAGCTCGGGCAGCTCAGCTTTCAGCTTGTCGACGAAGCTTTGCGAGAACTCCAGCGGCAGCAGGTCGGGATCGGGGAAGTAGCGGTAGTCGTGCGCCTCTTCCTTGGACCGCATCGACCGCGTCTCGCCCTTGTTCGGGTCGTAGAGCCGGGTCTCCTGGTCGATCGCGCCGCCCTCCTCGAGGATTCCGATCTGGCGCCGCGCCTCGTACTCGATCGCCTGGCCGATGAAGGTGATCGAGTTCATGTTCTTGATCTCGCAGCGGGTGCCGAGCGGCGCGCCCGGCTTGCGCACGGAGACGTTGACGTCGGCGCGCAGGGATCCCTTCTCCATGTCGCCGTCGCAGGTGCCGAGATAGCGCAGGATCGAGCGTAGCTTGGTCACATAGGCCTTGGCCTGCTCGGCATCGCGGATGTCGGGCTTCGACACGATCTCCATCAGCGCCACGCCGCAGCGGTTGAGATCGACATAGGACATCGTCGGCGACTGATCGTGCAGCAATTTGCCGGCATCCTGTTCCAGATGCAGCCGCTCGATGCCGATCGTGGCGGTCTTGCCGCCGTCCAGTTCGACCACGACCTCGCCTTCGCCGACGATCGGCGACTTGTATTGGCTGATCTGGTAGCCCTGCGGCGAGTCCGGATAGAAATAGTTCTTGCGGTCGAACACCGAGCGCAGATTGATCTGCGCGTTCAACCCGAGTCCGGTCCGGACAGCCTGCCTGACGCATTCCTCGTTGATGACCGGCAGCATGCCCGGCATCGCCGCGTCGACCAGCGACACATGCGTGTTCGGCTCGCCGCCGAACGCGGTCGAGGCACCGGAGAACAGTTTCGCGTTCGACGTCACCTGAGCGTGGACCTCCAGGCCGATGACCATCTCCCAGTCACCGGTTGAGCCCTTGAGAAGCTTGTGGGGTGCGGCAGGTGCGTTCATGGCTCGACTGGTTCCTCTACTGATCCCTTGGCCGCTCGCGCTTCACCCGCTTCGAGAAGCCCGTTGAGCGACCGGAGTACATCGGCGGGCTGGCGCAACGCGATCTCGCGGCGGCCCATCACCTCGATCTCTCCGAACAGCGCGTCGACCTCCGGCGAGGAGGCGAACACGAAGCCGTCGAACGACGTGCTCTGCTCCTCGAAATCGCTGGAGATCTCGACGCGGTAGCCGTGCGCCTTGAGACGATCGACGACGTCGTGATGGAGTGCCTGCGAATGGGTTGCGACGAAGAGATAATCGACGCGGCGTTTGGCAAGCACGCTCTCCGCGCCCTGCAGCATCTCGACTTCGAAGGCCTGGATATCGGCATGCAAGATGTCGAGATGCTTGATCTTCCTGTCCCTGAAGAAGGCGTCGACTTCGAATTTGCCCTTGCCAACGAAGGCCTTGACGAACTCGGCCCGCAGTCCGTTGCGCGCGAAATTATCCTGGCCGGTTTTCAGGCAAGCGGGATCCGGCTCGACCAGGATGACCTCGGCCTTGGGCCGCGCCTTCTTGAGCCACATCGAATAGTGACCCCAATAGGCGCCGAGCTCGACCATCGAGGGCGCTTCGCCCAGCCGCTTCAGCAATTCCTGGAAGACATATTCTTCCAACGGCTCGTGGACGCCGCGATTGATGATGAGCACACTGCTGAAAGGTCCGTAATAGGCTCCGGGCCCGATGCCCGGAACCTTCAGCCCGTTATGCAGATAGACCTGGTCGCCTTCGACGCAGCCTGCCATCGGGACGCGTTCGATCAGGAGGTTGAGCGGATCGGAAACGATCTCTCGAAAACGACCGAATAAATCCTCCGGCTTCGCCTTCGGACCCGTGAAACGAGGCTCGCTCATGCGGATGCACTCCCACCCAGCGCATCGACGATGCGTTGCCATTCTGCTTCAAGCGAATCCGTTGCCACGGGCTGGCCGGCCTGGCGGTACCAATAGCCGGCATTCCCGAGGTCGCCCTCGACGCGATGCAGATAGGCGTGCACCCAGGCGGCCTCGCGGCTGCTCTCGTCCTGGACGATTCTGTGCGCCTGGTCCCAGTCACCCTTGGCGGCCCACCACAAGCCGGCGAGCGGCGCGCTGAGATCCGGCGGTGGCGCGGCGCCGTCGAGGCTGGCGATATACGCCGCCATGTTCACCACCATTTCGCCGGCGTGAAGCGGCCGGCGGCCTGCTCGATCACCTCGCCGAGCGAGAACAGCGTCTCCTCGTCGAAGGGCCGGCCGATCAGCTGCAGGCCGAGCGGCAGACCCTGCGCGTCCTTGCCGGCGGGCACGGCAATGCCCGGCAGGCCCGCCATGTTCACCGTCACCGTGAAGATGTCGTTGAGGTACATCTCGACGGGGTCCGCGCCGCCCTTCTCGCCGATGCCGAAGGCCGCCGACGGCGTCGCCGGCGTCAGGATCGCGTCGACGCCCTTGGCGAAGCAATCCTCAAAGTCCTTCTTGATCAGCGTGCGCACCTTCTGGGCTCGCAAATAGTAGGCGTCGTAATAGCCGGCCGAGAGCACGTAGGTGCCGATCATGACGCGGCGCTTCACCTCGGCGCCAAAACCCTCGGCGCGGGTGTTCTCGTAGAGTTCGTTGATGTTCCGGCCCTGCTCGCGCAGGCCGAAGCGCACGCCGTCGTAGCGCGCGAGGTTGGAGGACGCCTCCGCCGGCGCCACGATGTAATAGGCCGGCAACGCGTATTTGGTGTGCGGCAGCGACACTTCGACGAGTTCGGCGCCAGCCGCCTTCAGCCAGGTCGCGCCCGCTTCCCAAAGCTTTTCGATCTCGGCCGGCATGCCGTCGAGACGGTACTCCTTGGGAATGCCGATCTTCATGCCCTTCACGGACCTGCCGATCGCGGCCTCGTAGTCCGGCACGGCCATGTCGACCGAGGTCGTGTCCTTCGGATCGTGGCCGGCCATCGAGCGCAGCAGCATCGCGGCGTCGCGCGTGCTACGCGCGATCGGACCGGCCTGGTCGAGCGAGGAGGCAAAGGCGACGATGCCCCAGCGCGAGCAGCGGCCATAGGTCGGCTTGATGCCGACGGTTGCAGTGAACGCCGCCGGCTGACGGATCGAGCCGCCGGTGTCGGTCGCGGTCGCGCCCATGCAGAGCAGAGCCGCCACAGCGGAGGCCGAGCCGCCGGACGAGCCGCCCGGCACCAGGGTCGTGTTGGAGCCATCACGCCGCCAGGGATTGCCGACGGGGCCGAAGCACGAGGTCTCGTTCGATGAGCCCATCGCGAACTCGTCATTGTTGAGCTTGCCCAGCATCACCGCGCCGTCACGCCACAGCTGCGAGGTGATGGTGGACTCGTAGGTCGGCACGAAATTACCGAGGATTTTTGAGCACGCCGTGGTGCGCACGCCCTTGGTCGCGAACAGGTCCTTGATGCCGAGCGGAATGCCGGCGAGCGGCCCCGCATCGCCCTTCCCGATCCTGACGTCCGCTTCGCGCGCCATGGTCCGCGCCTGGTCAGGCGTCTCCATGACGAAAGCATTGAGCACGCGCGCGGCTTCGATCGCGTTCAGATGCGCGTCGGTCAGCTCGAGGGACGTGAAAGTCTTGGCCGCGAGGCCCTTGCGGGCCTCGGCGAGCGTCAGCGATGTCAAATCGGTCATTTATTGATCGGGCTGCAGAAGAACGGAGACAGGGACTTGTCGTTGGCCGGGTCGTCTTGCGTGACGTTTTTCTTGGCGGCCGCTTTCGCAGCCGCCTCGATCTCGTCGAGCACGGCATTGACGGCGACATTGGGATCGGCAGCCTTGCCCTGCCGCTCCATCTTGTCGAGATAGTTCATATAGGCCTGATAGGCCTTCTCGTCGTCGCAAAGCATGCACATCGACAGCGTCCTGAATTGAACTATTCAACTACCTTGGGCACCAGGAAGAAGTGACCTTCGGTCGCGGGCGCGTTGGCAACGATATCGTCGGCGATCTCGCCGTCATTGACCACATCCTGCCGCTTCTTCATCTGCATCGGGGTGACCGAGGTCATGGGCTCCACGCCCTCGACATCGACCTCCGAGAGCTGCTCGACAAAGGCGAGCATGGCGTTGAGCTCGCCCTGCAGATGCGGAACCTCGCCCTCGGAAACCGCAATGCGCGCCAGATGGGCGATGCGGCGGACGGTAGCGGCGTCGACGGACATTATATAAGGCCTCTCACGGCAAAACCTATGTGCCGTATAGCAGAGGCCGCTTTTGCGCCGCAACCGGCGGCGGACCTATCCGGCGAGAGCTTTCATGCGAGCCAGGGCCGATTCGGCGAGATCGCGGGTCAATTCGGCTGCCGGGACCTCGCGACCCAAGGCGATCGCCTGCCCGGCCCAGAGATTTGTGAAATCCACCCTGCCCTGCTTTTCGGCAGCCGCCTTCAGCGGTCCCAGCGCCGTCGCGGCATGGGGAAATGGCGGCGCGTCCGGCGAAATCGGGCCGGCCTCGCGCATCAGCCGGTTCTGGACGCCGCGCGCCGGCCGCCCGGTCATGACATTGGTGATGACGGTGGAATCATCCCGCCCCTCGGCGAGCGCCGCGCGTGCCGCCGCACTGACCTTGGATTCCGGACAGCGCAGATAGGCACTCCCGATCTGCACGCCGGCCGCGCCGAGCGCGAAGGCGGCTGCGATGCCGCGGCCGTCCGCAATGCCGCCGGCCGCAATCACCGGGACCTTCACCGCGTCGACCACCTGCGGCACCAGCGCAAAGGTGCCGGGCTGTCCCGAGATCTTGTCAGTCAGGAACATGCCGCGATGGCCGCCGGCCTCCGCACCTTGTGCGATCACCGCATCAGCGCCGTGCTGCTCGAGCCAGACCGCTTCCCTCACCGTCGTCGCCGAGGAGATGACGCGACATCCTGCTGCCTTGACCCGCTTGAGCAGCGCGGCCTCCGGCAGGCCGAAATGGAAGCTGACGATCTCCGGCTTCAGCTCCTCCACGACCTCACAGAAGCCGGCGTCGAACGGCGCGCGGTTCGCGGCATTGATGGGTGCGGCGGGATCGAGGCCATGCTCATTGTAGTAGCCCGCGAGGCGCTGCTTCCAGCGCGCCTCCGCCTCGGCCGTGAGCTCGACCGGTGTGTGGCAGAAGAAATTCATGTTCACCGGCGCGGAGACGCGCTGCCGGATGATGTTGACCTGCTCACGCGCCTTGTCCGGCGACAGCATCGCGCTCGGCAGCGAGCCGAGCCCCCCGCCTTGCGCAACGGCGATCACCAGCTCCGCGTCCATCACGCCAGCCATCGGCGCCAGCACGATCGGGAATTCGGTCTTGAAGAGATCGATCAATCGACGGTTCGGCCACATGGTTGTTCTCTCGCAGTTTAGGCGGACACGCTGGAATTACGCCGGCCGGCTAGCAGTTGCTCGGCCTCGGTCGCGATACGTTCGACGATTTCAGCCGCCGGTGGAATATCATGGATCAGGCCGACCGCCTCGCCCGCGATCACCGCGGCAATGTCGAAATTCCCGGCGGCCTTCGCAGCCGCATAGGCGGGCCCGACTGCGGCGACATTCTGCATCAGTTCGACCTCGCGGCCGATCCAGCGTCTGGCGTGATCGTTGACTAGGCACCGGCCGGTAAACGGCGCGGGCCAGACATTGTTGCGGGAGAGATCGAAAATGATGCCCCGCACCGTTGCGCCACTATCTGCCGCGCAGATGCGCCGCTTGGCCTCTTCCGCGCCATCGGCCTCCTGGCTCGCGTAGAAGCGCGTGCCGAGCAGCACGCCGCTTGCACCGAGCATCATCATGGCCGCAAGTCCCCGCCCATCGGCAATACCGCCGGCCGCTAGCACCGGCACTCGACCCGCGGCAAGATCGACGATTGCCGGGACCAGATCGATCGTGGTGCGCGAGGCGCCGTGACCGCCGGCCTCCGTCCCCTGTGCGATCAGGACATCGGCGCCCGCATCGAGCGCTTGGCGCGCCATCGTCTCGTCCTGCACCTGGCAGATCAGGCGGGCACCGGCGGATTTGATGCAGGCCGCAAAGGGTGCGGGATCGCCGAACGACAACATGATCGCGGATGGGTTTGCGGCGAGTGCGATGTCGAGAAGTTCGGGCCGCGTGGCGAGGCTCCAAGTTATGAAGCCGATCCCGAACGGCGCTTTCATGCCGGCGAGCTTGGCAATCTCCTGCTCCAGCCAAATCCTCTCGCCGTAGCCGCCGCCCAGGATGCCGAAGCCCCCGGCACGGCTCACCGCCGCCACGAGGCGGCTGCCTGCTACGACGTCCATCGGCGCCAGCAGGATCGGATGCTCAATCTCCAATAGCGTGGTCAGCGGCGTCGCGATCGGCATGGCTCCTCCCTGGTCTGGACAGCGAGACTAGGCGCGAATACCATTCTCTAAAATTGAATTCTTGCGAACGCTGCCATCTCGAAAGAGAAACGATATTATGGAACTCAGCGACATCCAGACCTTCGCCGCCGTCGCCCGGACCGGGGGCATCACCCGCGCGGCCGAAGAGCTCAACACGGTGCAGTCGAACGTGACCCAGCGCGTGAAGGCGCTGGAAGCCGAGATCGGCACGCCGCTGTTCGAACGGCATAGCCGCGGCATGACCCTGACCGGCGCGGGCAAGCGCCTTTTGCCCTACGCGCAACGGATGTCCGCACTGGCGCGCGAGGCCGTGCTCGCGGCCTGCGACGACGGCGAGCCCAAGGGACCGCTCGCGATCGGCTCGATGGAAACGACCGCAGCGGTGCGGCTGCCGCCATTGCTCGCGGACTTTCATCACCGCTTTCCCGCCGTCCGGCTGAGCCTGCGCACCGCGCCCACTGCCGACCTCGTCGCTTGCGTGCTCGAAGGCACGCTCGACGGCGCCTTTGTCGCAGGTCCGATCGCGCATGCCGATCTCATTGCGACAAGCGCGTTCCGCGAAGAGCTGGTGCTGGTCAGCGCGCGGCGCTGGGCCACGCTCACCGAGCTGCGCGCCGGCACGCCGGAATCCGGTCCGACGGCGCTGGCGTTCCGCACCGGCTGCACCTACCGGCAGCGGTTGGAACAGATCTTTGTCGAGTTCGGCTGGCCGTCGGCCGCGCGCTTCGAGCTCGGCACGCTCGAAGGCATGATCGGCTGTGTCGCCGCCGACATGGGCGTGACGCTGCTGCCGCGCGCCGTGGTCGAACGCAGCGCGATCAACGGCAGCGTGTCGATCCACGCGCTGAGCCATTCGCACGCGCAGGTCGAGACGCTCTTCATCCAGCGTCGTGCCGGACATCAAACCAGCGCGCTGAGCGGGTTTGCCGCCTGCCTGAAGCAAGACGACGAAGTCATCGCGGCCTGAGATGCCAGCGCGTTCCACGACGCGAAATTCACTGTCACAAATCTGTCGTACTTGATTCAACCGACGCTGCGCGCGGCGAGTGCTGCGTTCAGCCGCCGCAGCATGGCACCGCGAAAAGTTTTGAAGCCCGCGGCTTTTCTACGTTAGGATGAGCGACTGGCCAGCGCGAAATCATAACGAAGCCAAACATCGGCAAAAACATCGGGAGGACTATCGATGCGCAATACGCTCGTGTTGTGCTGTGTCGCCGCGTTGTCTGCGACGATCGAATCAGCAAGCGCTCAAGACTGGACCAAATCGAAATGGGGGCCGAACGACGAGATCGGCGCCGCCAACTACATGACCCCCGAGCTCGTGCTGAAGGCCGCATCTCTGGTGAAGACCGGGAAGACCTACGCGCTCGGCATTCCCGTTACACCACAAACGCCCGCCTATCCGCCGCGCGCATTCAAGCTCACCATCGTGCAACCCGGACAGGCCGGCATCCCGGGTTTGGGCCCGAACAAGGCCACCTACAATGACGACATCCTCGACACCTGGGTCGGCATCGGTAGCCAGATCGACGGACTCGGCCATCTCGGCGTCGAGCACGTCTACTACAACGGCAACAAGCTCGCCGACTTCGCCGATCCGAACGGATTGAAGAAGCTCGGCATCGAGAAGGTGCCGCCGATCGTGACCCGCGGCGTGCTGCTCGACATGGCCGCCTATTACAACACCGATATCGTGAAGGAAGGCACCGCCTTCAACGTCAAGGAGATCGATGAGGTCGCGAAGAAGCAGGGCGTCGAGATCCGCCAGGGCGACGTCGTCATCTTCCACACCGGCTGGCTCAGCCTGATCGGCAAGGACGACAAGCGCTATTCGGCCGGCGAGCCCGGTCTCGGCGTCGAAGGCGCAAAATACCTGACCAGTAAGGGCGTCGTCGCGATCGGTGCCGACACCTGGGCGCTCGAGGTGCTGCCGTTCGAGTCCAAGAACGTGTTCGAGGTGCACCAGATCCTGCTCGCGATGAACGGGACCTACATCCTGGAGAACATGGATACGGCCGCGCTTGCCAAGGACAAGGGATACGAATTCCTGTTCGTGCTGGGCCAGCCGCGCTGGACCGGCGGCGTGCAGGCCATGATCAACCCGATCGCGATCCGTTGATCCGATGCCCGGGCGAGGACCCTGCCGTCCGCAGACGCCCTCGCCCGGCCTTTCTCTCCGGCCTGAGATGCCATCGCCGCAGCGCCACAACGGCCCAGATCGCCTCGACGACGCCGAACGGCCAGGCGCCTTGCAGGAAGCCGTAAGCCGAACCGAGCACGCAGGACATTGCGAACATCAGTACGAACCAGTGGCTGCGGTCCTCCAGGGCATAAGTGACCAGCATCGCCGTCACGGCGAATAACCCGAATAATGTCAGCGTATCCATAGTTACGGGTTCACTCCGCAGCGCGACGCGTGATATGCGCTAACACCATGCCGGCTCTTATCCTGCCTCTCGTCGACGCTGCAACCCACTGGCCCGAACGCGGCGGGTTGGTCGGACTCGATCTGGGTACCAAGACCATCGGCGTTGCCGTGTCCAATCCGGACCGCCGGTTAGCGACCGGCGTCGAGACGATCCAGCGCAAGGCGTTCAAGCAGGATGCCGCCCGGCTGCTCGCGATTGCCAGTGAACGCAAGGCCGTCGGCTTCGTGCTCGGCCTGCCCATCAACATGGACGGCAGCGAAGGCCCGCGCGCGCAATCGACCCGGGCTTTTGCCCGCAACCTCGCCGGCCTGACCGCGCTGCCCATCGGCCTCTGGGACGAGCGCCTCTCAACGGCCGCTGTCGAGCGCGAACTGATCGGCATGGACGTCAGCCGCGCCAAGCGCGCCGAAGTGATCGACGAGCACGCCGCGATCTTCATCCTGCAAGGCGCGCTCGACCGCCTCGCCAATCTGCGCGCAGCCCCGGGGCCTGACTGATCCATGGCCGTCGTGATCGCGGCGCTCCTCCCCGTCTTTATCCTGATCGTGCTCGGCGTGGTGCTGAAGCGCACCCTGATGCGGCTCGACACGCAATGGAACGGGCTGGAGCGGCTGACCTATTTCGTGCTGTTTCCGATGCTGCTGATCCAGACGCTGGTGAAGGCCGACCTGTCCAAGGTGCCGGTGGCCGGCGTCGGCGGCGCGCTGCTGCTCTCCGCGCTCGCGATGTCGCTGCTCTGCCTCGCGCTCCGCCCGGCCCTGTCGCGGCTCGATATCGACGGCCCCGCCTTCACCTCGATCTTCCAGGGCGCGATCCGCTGGCAGACCTATGTGGCGCTGTCCGTCTCCGCCAACATGTTCGGCGAGGTCGGGCTGGCGCTCGCCTCCGTCGCGATGGTGGCGATCATTCCGCTGGTCAACGTCCTCAGCGTCGCGGTGCTCGCGCACTACGCAGCGCCGGAGAAGCAATCCGCGCGCGCGATTGTCATGACGGTCGTCCGCAATCCCCTGATCTGGGCCTGCGCGATCGGCCTCGTCATCAATGTCTTCCACCTGCCGCTGCCGAAGATCTGGCATGAGGTGGCGGACGCACTCGGCCGCTCCTCGCTCGCCATCGGCCTGCTCGTCACGGGCGCCGGCCTGCATCTTGAAGGCCTGCTCCGCCCCAGTACGGGGGCCGCTGTCGGCGTGGTGTTCAAGCTGGTGCTGATGCCCGTGGTCGCGCTGGTGCTCGCCGTCTGGTTCGGACTGTCCGGCGACAGCCTCGCCATCGTCGCGATCTGCGCCGCGGTGCCGACCTCGACCAGCGCCTATGTGCTGGCCCGCCAGATGGGCGGCGATGCCCCACTACTGGCGCAGATCATCACGCTGCAGACGATTTTGGCGGCGATCACCATGCCGATCGCGATCGCGCTGGTGGCCTAACTCCCCAACCACATCGTCAGCACCACCGCCGTCAGATTGTTCAGCGCATGCAGCACGATCGTGAGCCAAAGTGAGTTGCTGCGATAGCGCATGTAGCCGAACCACAGGCCGATGGAGAAGACCTCGGCGAGGAAGTACAGGTCGTATTGCAGGTGCACGACCGTCCACACCAGCGACGAGAGGATGATCGCGCCGGGGACGCGCAGGAAGCTCGCCGACCAGCCGCGATAGAGGAAGCCGCGCGCCAAAACCTCTTCGGACATCGGCGCCGCCACGCTGAAGGCGAACAGCAGCATCACGGCAGCGCCCTTGTCGCGGCCGGATTTCAACAGATCGGTCATGAAGCCCGGCGTCGCTTCGCGGCCGAGACTCCGCGACATCGTCTCCCAGGCCACCACGATCAGGATCAGCCCGACGGCGCCGAACAGGAGTTGCTTCCAGGACGGCCAATACAACGCGAGATAGTCGACGAAGGAGGCCTTCTTGATGCGGATCGCCAGCCACACGGCGGCCAGCGTCGCCGGCAGGCCCATCGTGACCGACAACGCGAGCGACGCCGGCTCGCCGCCGACGTGCTGCATCGATGCGAGGTCGATGGGGTCGCGGGCAACCCAGACCAGATAGACGATGGCCCCGATCTGCCCGACGAACATGGCTGCGAAGATAGCGATGCCCCACAGCGCCGTACCCCAGAATTTCCAGACCCGCGGCGGCGCCGGCGTCTCGGTGAGCGGAGGATGATCGGGATTGAGGGAGTCCATTAAAGCGCTTTCGTTAGGAAGGCTCACGGCAGCGCCCGCTCCAGCAGCGCGCGTACATCGCCACTCTCGAGCTCGACCGCGCCGTACATGCTGGCGTGATTGGCGGCGAGGCGTGTGGTGGCGAACAGTTCGGCTTGGCGCGGCGACACGCCGTTGAGCGCGGCCGAGGCCGCAAGCAGCGCCAGCTTCTCGACCGCAAGGCGCGCGACGCGTTCGCCGTCCGCGCGCCGGAAGGTCTTGCCGATGAACGAGACGGCCTCGCCTGCTCCCGGCAAACCTTTGGTCTCGGTGGCAAGCGATTCCAGTACCGCCATCGCCGCCTCCGGCTCGCGCGAGAGCGCGCGCAGCACGTCGAGGCACATGACGTTGCCCGAACCTTCCCAAATCGCGTTGACCGGCGCCTCCCGGTAGTGCCGCGCCAGAACGCCGTCCTCGACATAGCCGTTGCCGCCGAGGCATTCCATGGCCTCGTAGAGGAACGGCGGCGCGCTCTTGCAGGTCCAGTATTTGATCGCAGGCGTCAGCAGCCGCATGTAGGCGGCCTCCGCCGGATCGTGCGGCGTCCGATCGAAGGCGCGGCAGAGCCGCATCACCAAGGCTGTGCTTGCTTCGACGTGCAAGGCCATGTCGGAGAGCACGGCCTGCATCAAGGGCTGATCGGCCAGATGTTTCTGGAACACGCTGCGGTGCCGGGCGTGATGCAGCGCGTGGGCGAGCCCCGAGCGCATCAGGCCGACCGAGGCGATCGCGCAATCCTGCCGCGTGAGTTGCACCATCTGGATGATGGTGCGGATGCCCTTCCCCTCTTCGCCGACAGCTTCCGCATAGGCACCGACGAACTCGACCTCGGACGACGCATTGGAGCGGTTGCCGAGCTTGTCCTTCAGCCGCTGGAACTGGATCGCGTTCACCGCCCCATCCGGCGCGAAGCGCGGCATGAAGAAACAGGTCAGTCCCTGGTCCGCCTGGGCCAGTACAAGGAAGGCGTCGCACATCGGCGCCGACATGAACCATTTGTGGCCGGTGATGCGGTAGGCGCCTCCGTCGCGCACCGCGCGCGTCATGTTGGCGCGCACGTCGGTGCCGCCCTGCTTCTCGGTCATGCCCATGCCGAGGGTCATGCCGCGCTTCTGCCACCACCGCGCGAAGGTGGGATCGTAGCTTTTCGTCGACAGCACCGGCATCACCTTGGCGAGCAGATCAGGCTGCATCGCGAGCGCCGCCACGGAGGCGCGTGTCATCGTGATCGGGCAGAGATGGCCGGTCTCGACCTGCGCGGCCATGTAGAATTTTGCCGCGCGGACGACCTCTGCGGCATCGCCCGCGGGTCTTCCATCCGCGGTCCACGTCGAATTGTGCACGCCGGCACGGACGCTGTGGGCCATCAGTTCATGATAGGCCGGATGAAATTCGACCTGGTCGCGCCGATTGCCCTTGGCATCGAAGCTGCGCAGCTTCGGCGTGTTCTCGTTCGCGACGCGCCCCCGATCGGCCATCGCAGCCGAGCCCCAATGCTTACCGAACTCCGAGAGCTCCCGTTCGGCCGCCGCACCGCCATTGCTCCTGACCGCCGCGACCAGCGGCTGGTCCGCGGCGAACAGATCGACGTCCTCGAACGGCGGTGACTGGTTGAAGACCTCGTGGGTCGCGAAGCTGGGCTGGGTCATCTCATGTCCTCGGCGCGGAATCAGTTCCGCCGCGGCTGGATCGGGAAATCATAGGCCGCCCCTCCCGCCCCCGGCAGTGAAAAGTGCCACCACTCCTTCGCATAGTTCACAAAGCCTTGCCTCGCCATCGCAGCCACCAGCCGCTTGCGCCAGGCGCGCTGGTCCGGACTGATTGATGGTGCGGCGGTGTGTCCTTTCACGTCGGTGCAGTCATAGCCGGTGCCCATGTCGACGCTGCCCTCCGGCAATCGCCCCTCGACCGGCGCCGTGCAATCGGCGTAGGCCTTTGACGGGTCGTATTTGCCTGAATTGTCCGCCTTGAGATCGACCAGCGTGAGATCGAGCGCCGCGCCCGTCGAATGCTGCGAGCGGCTTGCAATGTAGCCGAGGCGGAACAGCTCGGTCTTGGGAATTTTGGGATTGTAGCGCCGCTCGGCGGCGGTCTCGTGGCCGTTCTGCGACCACTTGACCATGTCGAGCGAGGCCCGCGCCGGCCGGTAGCAGTCGAACATCTTCAGCGAGAGATTTTGCGCCGCCAGTTCCTGCTGGACCGCCTTCAGCCGCAACCCAACCTCCCGCTTCACCACGCATTCGCCGGCGCCGTAGCCGGCGAGCGGACGGCCGACGAAATTGTTCGAGGTGGCGTAGCGGATGTCCTGGATGATGCTGGGGTCGATGTCGTGCAAATAGACGAAACCGCCGGGAAGCGATTGGGCGTGGGCAGTGCTGATCGTCATTAGCGCCAGGAGCGCTGCCAGAATTAATTTCACGAAATACATCCCAGTCGTCATGGCCGGGCTTGTCCCGGCCATCCACGCCTTTTTACAACAAATACTCGCGAAGAACGTGGATGCCCGGCACAAGGCCGGGCATGACGGAGAAGACGGGGACAGCTCACGCCACAGCGATAAGACCGACAGATCGGGGGATAACTCCCCGCCCGGGCTTTGGCCCTTGCCCCCCCGGCCATCCCCGCCTATAGCTCTCGCTTTAATGACATCGAAATCGACCTTCGTCCTCGGCCACCGGCATTTGCTGGGCATCGAGGGCCTTTCCGCGGCCGACATTACCGGCCTCCTCGACCTGTCCGAAGAATATGTCGAGCTCAACCGCCAGGTTGACAAGAAGCGCACCGTCCTGCGTGGACGGACGCAGGTGAACCTCTTCTTCGAGGCTTCCACCCGGACCCAATCCTCGTTCGAGCTCGCCGGCAAACGGCTGGGCGCCGACGTCATGAACATGTCGGTGTCCTCCTCGTCCATCAAAAAGGGCGAGACGCTGGTCGACACGGCCATGACGCTCAACGCCATGCACCCGGATATCCTGGTGGTGCGCCATCACGCCTCCGGCGCGGTGGAACTGCTGGCCCGCAAAGTCGACGGTTCCGTGATCAATGCCGGCGACGGCGCACATGAACATCCGACCCAGGCCCTGCTCGACGCGCTCACCATCCGCCGCAACAAGGGCCGGCTCGAGGGCCTTGTCGTCGCGATCTGTGGTGACGTGCTGCATTCGCGCGTCGCCCGCTCCAATATCATCCTGCTCAACGCAATGGGCGCCCGCGTCCGCGTCGTCGGCCCCTCCACGCTGCTGCCGCCCGGCATCGAGCGGATGGGCGTCGAGGTCGCGCGCGACATGCGCGAGGGGCTCAACGGCGCCGACATCGTCATGATGTTGCGGCTCCAGCGCGAGCGCATGAACGGCTCCTTCGTGCCGTCCACCTCCGAGTACTTCCATTATTTCGGGCTGGACCAGAAGAAGCTCGCCTACGCCAAGCCAGACGCCCTCGTCATGCATCCCGGCCCCATGAACCGCGGCGTCGAGATCGACACTGCGGTCGCTGACGGCGCGCAATCCCTGATCCGCGAACAGGTGGAAATGGGCGTGGCCGTGCGCATGGCGGTGCTGGAAGCGCTCGCCCGCAACCTGCCGAACGCGTGATGCTCATGTTGACCGACCGCCGACCCATCCTGCTTGGCAATGCCCGCGTCGTCGACCCCTCCCGGGATTTCGATGGCCCCGGCGATGTCCTGATTGCCGACGGCATCATCCGGGAGACCCGCCGCGGCATTGGCGCTGCCGGCGTCCCCGAGGGCACCGACGTCGTCAACTGCGCCGGCAAGATCGTCGCACCCGGGCTGATCGACATGCGTGCCTTCGTCGGCGAGCCCGGCTTCAGCCATCGCGAGACCTTTGCCTCCGCGAGCCAGGCGGCTGCGACCGGCGGCATCACCACCATCATCTGCCAGCCTGATACCTTGCCGGTGATCGACAACTCGGCGACCGTCGACTTCGTGATGCGGCGCGCCCGCGACACCGCAATCGTCAACATTCAGCCGATGGCGGCGCTGACCAAGGGCATGCGCGGCGAGGAGATGACCGAGTTCGGCCTGCTCAAGGCGGCCGGCGCGATCGCCTTCAGCGACTGCGACAAAAGCGTGGTCAATGCGCAGGTGATGCGCCGCGCCCTGACCTACGCGCGCGATTTCGACGCGCTGATCGTGCACTACACCGAGGATCGCGATCTCGTCGGCGAAGGCGTGATGAACGAGGGCGAATTCGCCTCGCGGCTCGGCCTGATGGGCATCCCGAACGCGGCGGAGGCCGTGATGCTGGAGCGCGACATGCGCCTCGTCGCGCTCACCGGCGGCCGCTATCACGCGGCGTCGCTGACCTGCATCGAGTCGCTCGAAATCCTCCGGCGCGCCCGCGACGCCGGCCTCGCCGTGACCGCCTCGGCCTCGATCAACCACCTTGCGCTGAACGAGAACGACATCGGCCCTTACCGTTCGTTCCTGAAGCTGTCGCCGCCGCTGCGCACCGAGGACGACCGCCGCGCGCTGGTCGCCGCCGTCGCTTCCGGCCTGGTTGACGTCATCATGTCCGACCACAATCCGCAGGACGTCGAGGTCAAGCGCCTGCCTTTCGCGGAAGCGGCCCCCGGCGCCATCGGGCTGGAGACCATGCTCCCGGCTGGCCTTCGCCTCGTGCACAACGACGAGCTGGATCTCAAGACGCTGATCCGGGCGATGTCGACGCGGCCGGCCGAGATTTTGGGATTGCCTGGCGGAACCCTGCGCCCGGGCAGCCCCGCCGACGTCATCGTGATCGACCCAGATGTTCCCTGGGTGGTCGATCCCGCCGACCTCAAATCGCCCTGCAAGAACACCCCGTTCGACGAGGCCCGCTTTACAGGCCGCGTGGTGCGCACCATTGTCGGCGGACGGACGGTATACGAGCATGTCTGACGTGCGGAGCTGCTGCCAGGGAATTTGCAGACAGGGAATTTGCAGACATGGCGCTTGAATTGTTCCTGCCGGTGGCTTTTGTCATCGGATACCTGCTCGGCTCGATTCCGTTCGGGCTGATCCTGACGAAACTCGGCGGCACGCAGGACATCCGCTCGATCGGCTCCGGCAGCATCGGCGCCACCAACGTGCTGCGCACGGGGCGCAAGGGCCTTGCCGCCGCGACCCTGCTGTTCGACGCGCTCAAGGGCACCGTGGCGGTCGTGATCGCGGGCTACATCGCCGGTCCCAATGCCGCGATGCTAGCCGGGCTTGGCGCCTTCCTCGGCCATCTCTTCCCGGTCTGGCTCAAATTCAAAGGCGGCAAGGGTGTCGCCGTCTATATCGGCATCATGCTCGGGCTGTTCTGGCCAGCGGCGGTAGTGTTCTGCCTGCTCTGGTTGGCGACCGCGTTCACCGCCCGCTATTCCTCGCTCTCGGCCCTGGTGGCCTCGTTCATCACCCCGCTGTTCCTGCTGTGGTTCGGGCAGCCCGCACTCGCGGCGCTGGCGGCGGTGCTGACGCTGCTGCTGTTCTATGCTCATCGCGAGAACATCAAGCGGCTGCAATCGGGCAAGGAAAGCCGGATCGGCGAGAAGGCATAAGCCGGGAATCCACGGATACCGCGGCACCCCTTCTGCATTATATCGCAAATGGTGTTCGCAACTTGCAGCCGAATCACGGCTGTATGGACGAACGGGTTCCAGGCCTTGGCCCTGATCATGGGCATGGCTCTATGCGGTGCTCAGAATGAGCGAGAAGATTGTCAGCGCGCATGTTGAAGGTGGCTTGCAGGGCACTGCGGCAAGCCGGATGCTCTCGACCACGGACATCTGGTCCGGTGCGCCCTCGCCGGTTCCTGCTCCCAACCCTGTGCCCGTTTCGCCACCAGCGCCTCAGCCTGCTCGCATCGCGCAAGCTCCTCTGACAGTTGAGGCCGTGATCGCTGCGGCACCAGTTGCACCCGCGCGGCTCCGCGCCAACCCATGGCCGCCGCAAAAGCTGTCGCTGGCGCTTCAGGGCGGCGGCACCTTTGCCGCTTTCACCTGGGGCGTGCTGGAGCGGCTGCTGGAAGAGCCATCCATTGCGATCGACACCATCAGCGGCGCCAGTGCCGGCGCCATCAACGCGCTGCTGCTCGCCTCCGGTTTCGCCGAGGGTGGCCGTGAAGGTGCGCGCGCGCGGCTGAACCGGTTCTGGATCCGGCTGATGCATGAAGCCTCGTTCCGATCGCTGATGCTGATCGGCGGCTTCTCGCCGGCAGGAAGCTCGGTCGCATTCGGTCCGACGCTGCGCTCCGGCCAATTCGATCCGTTCGATCTCGATCCGCTGCGGCAGGCGCTGTCCCGCGACATCAACTTTTCCGCATTGCGCGACCCGCGCTGCCCGAAGCTTCTGATCGCAGCAACCCGGATCCGCGACGGCCAGCAGCAGATCTTCTGCAACGACGTGATCACCGCAGACGTCGCGCTGGCCTCGACCTGTCCGCCGCTGGTTCATTGCGCGGTGGAGATCGACGGCGAGGCTTATTGGGACGGCGGCCTCGGCGGCAACCCGCCCCTGCTGCGGCTCGTGCAGGACACGACGAGCGCCGAAATCCTGCTGGTCCAGGTCACGCCGGCCCGCGACAGCTACGTGCCGATCACGCTCGCCGCGATCGACCGCAGGCTGGACCAGATCGCGGCCAACGCCGCCCTCAATGCCGAGATCGCGGCGATGGAATGGGCGCAATCGCAGGCCGCATCGGCGCTGCGGCTCTCCAGGATCGCAGCGGAAGATTTCGTCGACGGCCTGGCGCAGCGCTCGTCCACCGATCTCGGGCGCGGCTTCATTCGCGCGCTGCACCGCAGCGGCCGCGAAGCCGCCGGGCGCTGGCTCAAGCAAGATACCGATCACAGTGCAGCGCCGGCCGCACCCGGCCAGCGCATCGTCGCCCGCGAACCTGCGCTAGCCTGATTTCGCCAGCGCCTGCTCCAGGAACCACGCCGTCGCCAGCGCATGCGCGTCGTTACCGAAGCGCGCGATCACCTGCACACCGATCGGCAGGCCATTGGCCTTGAGCACCGGCACGTTGACGCAAGGGTTACCCATCAGCGTCCAGAGCCGGTTGTAGCGGGGGTCGCCGGTGCTCGCTAGCTCCTTGGCCGGCGGCGTGCCCGGCGCCGAATAGGTCAGCAGCACGTCGAACCCCTCGAACAACTCGCCAAGCTCGCGACGGCCACGGCGGCTGATCCGGCGTGCGTCGTCGTAGTCCTTGGGTGTGAGACCGACCGTCGCATCGAGACTGGCGCGCAGCATCGGCGCGATCTCGTCGTGGCGTTCGGAAAATTCCCAGGCGAGCGCGCGATGCGCCTCGAAGTCCTGAATGATTGGATGGATGCCCCAGGCCTCCTGCACCGCCTGCGGCAGATCGACGGTCTGCACACTGGCGCCGGCCCGCGTCGCCGCCCTGATCGCGGCCTGCAGCCCCTCCTCGGCGGCCGGCTCCACCGCACCGGCGAACTCCTGCCGGACCACCCCGATGCGCGGCGCCTTCGCCGGGACGATGCCGGCGAATTCGGTGCGGCCGGTCATCGCCAGCAGCCCGCGCGCGAGATCTTCCGCGCGCGCGCCGAACAGGCCGACCGTGTCGAGCGCCCACGAATAGCATTTGACGCCGACCGTCGGCAGCATCCGGAAGGACGGCTTGATCGCGGCTGTACCGCAATAGGCCGCGGGCCGGATCACCGAGCCGCCGGTCTGGGTGCCCAGCGCCAGCGGGATCATGCCGGCGCCGACGGCCGCGGCCGAGCCCGAGGACGAGCCGCCCGGCGTATGGCCGAGATTGTGCGGATTGAGCGTCGGGGTCGGATCGCGCGAGGCGAACGCCGTGGTCGTGGTCTTGCCGATGATGGTGGCGCCCGCCCGCTTCAACATCATCACGACAGGCGCGTCCGCGCGCGGCTGCCAGCCGCGATAGATCTCCGAGCCCATCTCGGTCGGCATATTGGCGGTGTCGATGATGTCCTTGATCCCGACCGCGATGCCGCGCAGCGGCCCGGAGGCTTGTGGCTTCGCGGATTTGTCGTGACGGACGAAGGCGCGCACGTCCTTCTCCCGCGCCTCGATCGCCGCATGCGACTGGGCGATGGCGTCCTCAGGCGAAAGCTCGCCCGCTTCGATGCGGCGCTGGAGGTCGGCAAGTGAGATCATGGCAATACCCTTCTTATTGGTATCGCTTTTAGCATCGCGCCGAGGCCGCGCAAGCGCACGCCGCTGTTGCCCACGCCCTCAGGTTGTTCCATGCTGCGCCTGCAAGGAGCCGCCGTGGACGCCATCAATCGAAGCGTGGAGCTGACCGAGGCTGACAGGATCGACCGCCTGCGGCTGATCCGGTCCGACAATGTCGGGCCGCGCACGTTCCGGTCGCTGGTCGATCATTTCGGCACGGCGCGCGCGGCGCTGGAGCGGCTGCCGGATCTCGCACGCCGCGGCGGTGCGCAGCGATCGGCGCGCATCTGTGGCGCTGACGAGGCGAAAGCCGAGCTCGCCGCGAGCCGCAAGTTCGGCATCGCCTGGCTCGCGCCCGGCGAGGACGGCTATCCGGCGCGGCTGGCAACGCTCGACGATGCGCCGCCGCTGCTCGCCGTGCGCGGCGAAAACGCAACACTGATGCGGCCGATGATTGCAATCGTCGGCTCGCGCAATGCGTCCGGTGCAGGCTTGAAATTCGCCGGTCAGCTCGCCCGCGAGCTTGGCGAAGCCGGCTTTGTCGTCATCTCCGGCCTCGCCCGCGGCGTCGACCAGGCCGCGCACCGCGCCAGCGTCGAGAGCGGCACCATCGCCGTGCTCGCCGGCGGCCATGACTGCATCTATCCGCCGGAGCATGGCGATCTGCTGGCCTCGATCCTTGACCGCAAGGGTGCCGCGATTTCCGAGATGCCGCTCGGCCACGAGCCGCGCGCCCGCGACTTCCCCCGCCGCAACCGGCTGATCTCGGGCGCCGCGCTCGGCGTGGTCGTGGTGGAGGCGGCGCACCGCTCGGGCTCGCTGATCACCGCGCGCATGGCCGCCGAACAGGGCCGCGAAGTGTTCGCGGTGCCGGGCTCGCCGCTCGATCCGCGCGCCGCCGGCACCAATGATCTGATCAAGCAGGGCGCGACGCTCGTCACGGAAGCCGCCGACGTCGTCAACGCCGTCGCACCGATCATGGAGCGGCCGCTGATGCGCACTGCGCGCGAGCCCGACAGCGAGCCGTTCGAAAGCGATCCGCAAGGACACGACCGCGACCAGATCACCGGCCTGCTCGGCCCCGCCCCTGTCACGATCGACGATCTCGTGCGGATGTCCGGCGCCTCGCCTGCCATCGTGCGTACCGTGCTCTTGGAGCTCGAACTCGCCGGCCGGCTCGAACGCCACGGCGGTGGACTGGTGTCGCTGCTTTAAGGAGTATTCCGCTCATCGAAGCGCGTGCGCGCCGATGCAATCTGCTCCTGATGCGTGATCGCCCATTCACCGAGTGCCTTCACCGGCTGTTGCAGTCCGCGGCCGAGATCGGTCAGCTCGTAATCCACCCGCGGCGGAATGGTCGGGAAGATCGTGCGTGTGACCAGGCCGTCACGTTCGAGCCCGCGCAGCGTCAGGGTCAGCATCCGCTGCGAAATGCCGTTGATCATGCGCTTGAGCTCGTTGAAGCGCTTCGGCCCATCACTCAGCATCATGATGACGAACACGCTCCATTTGTCGCCGACGCGCGCGAGGATCGAGGCGACGCCGCGGCAGTCCGCGTGGTTGGGATCCGGCCTTGGTGAGGCGGGCAAATCGATGTGCGCAGGTTTCAGGGATGTGCCCATGGCTCAAAAAGGTGCGTTCTTGCGGGGATTTCGATAGTCACTCATGTAGCTCTGGTTACAAACATATACCAGGGTGATCCCGAATGAAACTCCTCCACATCGACTCCAGCGTGCTCGGCCCCCACTCCGTCTCCCGGCAGGTCTCGGCCGCCATCGTCGACCGTCTCAGGCAGGCGACGCCATCACTCGACATCGTCTATCGCGACCTGACGCAGCGCCCGCTCGCCCATCTCTCCGGCTCGCATCTGGCGGCCGCGCAAGGCGCGCCCGCACCGGCGGAGCTCGGCCCCGACCTCGCCGCCAGCAAGGCCGCGCTGGACGAATTCCTTGCCGCCGACATCGTCGTGATCGGCGCGCCCATGTACAATTTCACCATTCCGAGCCAGCTCAAGGCCTGGATCGACCGTGTCCTGGTGGCGGGGAAGACGTTCAGCTACGGGGCCAACGGCCCGCAGGGCCTTGCCGGCGGCAAGCGCGTGATCTTCGCGATTTCGCGCGGGGGCTATTACGGCGCGGGCACGCCCGCCGCGTCGCTGGAGCACCTCGAAAGCTATCTGCGTGGCGTGTTCGGCTTCATGGGGATTCATCATCCCGAATTCATCAGTGCCGACGGCATCCAGGTCGGGCCCGAGCATCGCGAGAAGTCCCTCGCAAGCGCGCTTCAGGCGGCGACCACGCTGCGCGCGGCCTGAGCGAACGGGACCATCGTCAGCCGCCGCAACTCGTCGCGGCGGCTGATCGACCGGTGCGCGATCGGCGAAGCTAAAACCAGGCGCCCTGAATGCCGAGGATGACGGCGACGAGGGAAACGAACAGGCCGATGCCCGAGAAAAGAGCGACCCCGATGAACTCGGAGGTATCGGAACGCTTGGCGGGAACGGCGGAGTTTTCGGTGTAAATAGGCGGTGCTGAAATCGGGGAAATAATACGAGCTGCCTTTGGCATATCGGGCTCCCTTGAAAATGAGTCTTCGTGACCCTGCCCGTAAAAGTGTCTTGGCAGCGCAAGCGAAGGTTCAACGTCTCACGCAAGGTTCAGAAAATACAGCTCGCGAGACGTGGGAACCGGTCGGCGCAACCGCTTGCTGCTGTGCCGACCGATTCACTTTTCACTTCAATTGATCAGCCGCGATAGATCGGCGCGCCGCTCGGCGAGGCCACCGCGCCGCCGTCGACGAAGATTTCCTGGCCCTGCACATGCGCGGAATCGTCGGAGGCGAGGAACAGCACCGTCTTTGCAACGTGATCTGTTTCACCAATGCGGCCCAGCGGCGTCGTCAGCGCGATCCGCTTCTCGAACTCCTTCTCGGCTTCGGGCGTCGCGGTCGCAGGTCCCCAGATCGGCGTGCGGATCGCACCGGGCGCGACTACGTTGACGCGAATCCCGCGCGGTGACAGCTCCGAGGCCATGGTTCGCGCCATCGATCGCACGCCGGCCTTCGCGGCGCCGTAGGCCGAGTAGCCGGGAATGCCGAGCACGGAGATTACCGAGCCGTTGAGGATGATCGAAGCGTTGTCGTTGAGATAAGGCAGCGCCGACTGCACGGTGAAGAACACGCCGGTCAGATTGGTGCTGATGACTCTCTGAAAATCCTCCAGCGTGGTCGAACCGAGCGGCGTGCCGCCGGCGATGCCGGCGTTGGCGAACACGACGTCGAACTTGCCGAACTTTTCGGCGCCCTTCTTGATCGCAGCTTCGGTCGCGGCAATGTCGGTGGCGTCGGCGGCCAGCGCGAGCGCGTTCGACCCGAGCTCCTTCGCGGCCGCCTCGAGAGTCTCCTTGTTGCGTCCGGTGATCACCACTCTGGCGCCCTCGGCCACGAACAGCTTTGCCGTCGCCAGTCCGATGCCGCTATTGCCGCCGGTGATCAGGGCCGTCTTGTTCTTCAGTCTCACGTTCGCCTCCAGTGGTTGCATCATAAAACTATGATTGCCATCTAGGGCATATGGTTTTATGATGCAACCACACAAGCACGTGAACGGCGACGGGACCGTGCGATCGCGAAAGGACGAGACCGTGGTGAAAAGGACGAGCTTCGAGGGCGACGCGTGTCCGATCGCGCGATCGCTGGAAGCGATCGGCGACCGGTGGTCGGTGCTGATCATCCGCGAGGCGCTGTTCGGCCTGCGCCGCTTCGGCGAGTTTCAGAACAAGCTAGGCATGGCCAAGAACATCTTGTCCACCCGGCTGCGCGCGCTGGTCGACCACGGCATTCTGGCGACCGCCCCCGCCTCCGACGGCAGCCCTTACGAGGAATATGTGCTGACGCCGAAGGGCCGCGGCGTCTTCCCGGTGTTGGTAGCGCTGCGCCAATGGAGCGAGGAATTCGACGATCGCCCGTCGGAGATCGCGACCATCCTGGTCGATCGCGAGAAAGGCCGCCCGGTGAAGAAGCTGGAGCTGCGCGCAGAGGACGGGCGATTGCTGAGGCACGCCGATACCACGCTGAAGCCGCGGTCTGCGCCGCGACGGCGATCGATGGCATAGCGGCGCTCTATCTCTCCAACGTCGTCCTGGCGAAGCCAGGACCCATTACCCCAAGGAGGAGTTTGGCGAAGGCTCGTCACCCGGAATTCGCACCGCGCTCAGGTCGATAGACCTTGCGGTATGGGTCCTGGCTTTCGCCAGGACGACACCGGAGGGAGAGCGAGTGTGGCGCGGCAGGACTTGTACAAGACATCGCCAGCGTGAAGGATGGCGAGGTCCACCAAAGTGGCGCCACCATGCCCCTCCTCGCCATTGTCTATTTTTCCACCTCCGGCACCACCGAGAAGCTGGCGCATGCGGTTGGGCGCGGAGCGGATGGCAAGGCGCAGGTCACGCTCTGTCGCATCGCCGGCGACGACATCCTGTCAGGCCGCTTCCAGAATGAGAGCTTACTGGAGACGATCGACCGCGCCGACGCAATTGCGTTTGGCAGCCCGACCTATATGGGCGGACCAGCCGCTCAATTCAAAGCGTTTGCCGATGCTTCAAGTGATCGATGGAGCCGGCAACAATGGGCCAACAAGATCGCAGCCGGATTCACCACGGGCGCCTGCGCAAGCGGCGATCAACTCCACACACTGTCCTACTTTTCCATTCTGGCCGCGCAGCACGGTATGCTCTGGTGCGGGCTGGATATTCCCGGTGGGGAGGATCCGACCGGCCGCAATCGTTTAGGCAGCCAGCTTGGCTTGGCAACACACTTGATTGACGGCTCGTTGCCGCAGGGCGACCTCGCCACGGCCGAATATCTCGGTCAGCGATTGGCCAAAATGGCAAACCGCAACGGCTAACGACGCCGTCATTGCGAACGGAGCGACTTGTCCGCAGAAGCCCCGGCGAAGGCGGAAACAATCCAGAATCTTACCGCGGAAAGACTCTGGATTGTTTCGCTGCGCTCGCAATGACGATTGTTGAAGCGGCGCGCCCCAACCTCTCACCGTCCCCCTGAGGTGCTCGCCTCTTCGGCGAGCCTCGAAGGGCGACGGCCCGGCTGCATCAGCGAGGCCGCTCATCCTTCGAGGCTCGGCTTGCGATGCATTCGCATCTCAAGCCTCACACCTCAGGATGACGGGTTAGCGACCACACCCCTTACGACAGCCTGCGCTTGCTCCGCAGCCGCAGATGCTCGTCGGCCTCGAGCTTGGTCATTCCCAGGAGATAGTGCAGCACGTCGAGCTTGTGCCGCTCGGCGAGCTTGCGCAGCGCTCCGACCTGCTCGGCGATGAAGGCGACCGCCTCCTCGACGCCGCCCTCCCCCGGTTCCTCGTGACGCGAGCCTCCAGCCGCGCGCGATGCGGCGCCCGCCCGTTTCTTTCCTGGCTTAGTCACCAGCCCCCACCCGAATCCATCGCCCCGCAGAAACATTACGCCGACATCGGCCGCAACTCAAAGGTGGTATTTTGCAACTTTCTCGATATGAAACTTTTCCCATCGGGATGGCTTTCAACACTCCTCGATTTGACAGCGAGGGCCTCACCACCCATGTTCGGGACGAAAGGGCCGACCCGAATCTCATCGAATTCGGCCCCAAATTTCCCCATAAGTTACTGGAACTACATGAATATCGTCATTGTGGAGTCGCCGGCGAAAGCCAAGACGATCAACAAGTATTTGGGCTCGTCCTACGAGGTTCTGGCCTCGTTTGGCCATGTCCGCGACTTGCCCGCGAAGAACGGCTCCGTCGATCCCGACGCCAATTTCAAGATGATCTGGGAGGTCGACCCCAAGGCGGCCGGCCGGCTCAACGACATCGCCAAGTCCCTCAAGAACGCCGATCGCCTGATTCTCGCCACCGACCCTGATCGCGAGGGCGAGGCCATCTCCTGGCACGTACTGGAGGTCCTGAAAGAGAAGCGTGCGATCAAGGACCACAAGATCGAGCGCGTGGTGTTCAACGCCATCACCAAGCAGGCGGTCACGGACGCCATGAAGCATCCGCGCCAGATCGACGGTGCGCTGGTCGACGCCTATATGGCGCGGCGCGCGCTGGACTATCTGGTCGGCTTCACCCTCTCTCCCGTGCTGTGGCGCAAGCTGCCGGGCGCCCGCTCGGCCGGCCGCGTGCAGTCGGTGGCGCTGCGGCTGGTCTGCGACCGCGAGCTCGAGATCGAAAAGTTCGTCGCGCGCGAATACTGGTCGCTGATCGCGACCCTGCTGACGCCGCGCGGCGACGCCTTTGAGGCCCGTCTCGTCGGCGCCGACGGCAAGAAGATCCAGCGCCTCGACATCGGCACCGGCGCGGAAGCCGAGGACTTCAAGAAGGCTCTGGAAGCCGCGAGCTACGCCGTGACCGCGGTCGATGCCAAGCCGGCCCGGCGCAATCCGCAGGCGCCCTTCACCACCTCGACGCTGCAGCAGGAAGCCAGCCGCAAGTACGGCTTTGCGCCGGCGCACACCATGCGCATCGCGCAGCGGCTCTATGAAGGCATCGACATCGGCGGCGAGACCACCGGACTCATTACTTATATGCGTACCGACGGCGTGCAGATCGATCCGTCCGCGATCACCCAGGCACGCAAGGTGATCGGCGAGGATTACGGCAACGCCTATGTGCCGGATGCGCCGCGCCAGTACCAGGCCAAGGCCAAGAACGCCCAGGAAGCCCACGAAGCGATCCGGCCGACCGACATGTCGCGCCGCCCCGACAGCATGAGCCGCAAGCTCGAATCCGACCAGGCGAGACTCTATGAACTGATCTGGAAGCGCACCATCGCGAGCCAGATGGAATCGGCCGAACTGGAACGCACCACGGTGGACATCACGGCGAAGGTTGGCGGCCGCACGCTGGATCTGCGCGCCACCGGCCAGGTCGTCAAGTTCGACGGCTTCCTCGCGCTTTATCAGGAAGGCCGCGACGACGAGGAGGACGAGGACTCCCGCCGCCTGCCCGCGATGAGCCCCAACGACGCGCTGAAGCGGCAGTCGCTCGCCGTCACCCAGCACTTCACCGAGCCGCCGCCACGCTTCTCCGAGGCCTCGCTGGTCAAGCGCATGGAAGAGCTCGGCATCGGCCGGCCCTCGACCTATGCCTCGATCCTCCAGGTCCTCAAGGACCGCGGCTACGTCAAGCTCGAGAAGAAGCGCCTGCACGGCGAGGACAAGGGCCGCGTCGTGGTCGCGTTCCTCGAAAGCTTCTTTGCCCGCTACGTCGAATACGACTTCACCGCCAATCTCGAAGAGCAGCTCGACCGCATCTCCAACAACGAGATCTCCTGGCAGCAGGTGCTGAAGGATTTCTGGACCGGCTTCATCGGCGCGGTCGACGAGATCAAGGATCTGCGCGTAGCCCAGGTGCTCGACGTGCTCGACGACATGCTGGGCCAGCACATCTATCCGCCTCGCACCGATGGTGGCGACATCCGGCAATGCCCGAGCTGCGGCAACGGACGGCTGAATCTGAAGGCCGGCAAGTTCGGCGCTTTCGTCGGCTGCTCGAACTATCCGGAATGCCGCTACACCCGTCAGCTCGCCGCCGATGGCGAGGCCACCGCCGACCGTTCGCTCGGCCAGGACCCTGATACGGGTCGCGATGTCTGGGTCAAGGCCGGCCGGTTCGGCCCCTACATCCAGCTCGGCGAGCAGAAGGATTATGCGGAGGGTGAGAAGCCCAGGCGCGCGGGCATTCCCAAGGGGACTTCCCCTGGAGATGTCGAACTCGAGCTTGCGCTCAAGCTGCTGTCGCTGCCGCGCGAGATCGGCAAGCACCCGGAAACCGGCGAGCCGATCACCGCGGGTCTCGGCCGCTTCGGGCCGTTCGTAAAGCACGAGAAGACCTATGCCAGCCTGGAGGCCGGCGACGAAGTGTTCGACATCGGCATCAACCGCGCAGTGACGCTGATCGCGGAGAAGATCGCCAAGGGCCCGAGCCGCCGCTTCGGCGCCGATCCCGGCAAGGCGATCGGCGATCATCCCAGCCTCGGCACCGTCACGGTGAAGGGCGGCCGCTACGGCGCCTATGTCACGGCCGGCGGCGTCAACGCGACCATCCCGAGCGACATCGAGAAAGATGCCATCACGCTGCCGCAGGCGATCGCGCTGATCGACGAGCGCGCGGCCAAGGGCGGCGGCAAGAAGCCGAAGAAGGCGGCGAAGCCGGCCAAGGCCAAGAAGGCCGCGGCGAAGGCCGCCGACGGCGACGACGCCGCGCCAAAAACCAAAAAGCCGGCCGCGAAGAAGGCGGCCAAACCCAAATCCGAATCCACCAGCAAGGCGCGCGCCGCCGTGTCGTCGACGGCCAAAACGTCGCCGACCAAGGCAGCTGGCGCCAAAGCTCCGGCCAAGAAGAGTGCCGGCACCAAATAGAGGTTAAGTGAAACGCAAGATTGACCGTGGCTTTCCCGACCGGGCAGCCATCGTCGCCTTCATCAAGGCAAATCCCGGAAAGGTCGGAACCCGCGAAATTGCACGCGAGTTCGGCCTGAAGAACGCCGACCGCATCGAGCTCAAGCGCATGCTGCGCGAGCTCGCCGACGACGGGCTCGTCAAGAAAAAGCGCCATACGATTTCAGAGCCGGACAGCCTGCCGCCGACGCTGGTCGCCGACATCACCGGCCGCGACGCTGACGGCGAGCTGGTCGCCTCCCCCACCGAATGGGACGAAGTCGAAAGCGGCGAACCGCCAAAAATCCTCATCACGATGCCGCGCCGGCCCAAGCCCGGCACCGCGGCCGGCGTCGGCGATCGCGCGCTGCTGCGCGTCGAACGCTCCGACGAGACCGAAGGCCCGGCCTATCGCGGCCACATCATCAAGGTTTTCGACAAGACCAAGAGCCGCATCCTCGGTGTCTTCCGCAGCCTGCCCGAAGGCGGCGGACGGATCATCCCCGTCGACAAGAAGTCCGCCGACCGCGAGCTGAACATCGCCCCGACCGAGACGTACGGCGCGCAGGACGGCGATCTCGTCAGCGTCGATATCATCCGCTCGCGCGGCTTTGGGCTGGCATCGGGCCGCGTCAAGGAGAAGCTCGGCTCGGTCAAGTCGGAGAAGGCGATCAGCCTGATCGCGATCTACGCGCACGACATCCCGCTGCAATTCCGCCCCGCGGCGGAGCGCGAAGCCGAAGCGGCGGAGCCGGCCATTTTGAAGGGGCGCGAGGACTGGCGCGACGTGCCGCTCGTCACTATCGATCCGCCGGATGCCAAGGATCACGACGACGCGGTGCACGCACAGCCGGATCCTGATCCGAACAACAGAGGCGGCTTCATCGTCGATGTCGCCATCGCCGATGTGAGCTTCTACGTGCGGCCGGGCACCGCGCTGGACCGCGACGCGCTCGATCGCGGCAACTCGGTCTATTTCCCCGACCGCGTCGTGCCGATGCTGCCGGAGCGCATCTCCAACGATCTGTGCTCGCTGGTGCCGGGCCAGCCGCGCGGCGCGCTCGCGGTGCGGATGATCATCGCCCCCGACGGGCGGAAACGCTCGCACAGCTTCCATCGTATCCTGATGCGCTCCGCAGCCAAGCTGAGCTATGCCCAGGCGCAGGCCGCGATCGACGGCCGGCCGGACGACACCACCGGCCCCCTGCTCGACCCGATCCTGCGGCCGCTCTATGCCGCCTATGCCTGCGTCAAGCGCGCGCGAGACGAGCGCGATCCGCTCAATCTCGATCTGCCCGAGCGCAAGATCCTGCTCAAGCCGGACGGCACGGTCGACCGTGTCGTCGTGCCCGACAGGCTCGACGCGCACAAGCTGATCGAGGAGTTCATGATCCTCGCCAATGTCGCGGCAGCCGAGATGCTGGAGAAGAAGTCGCTGCCGCTGATCTACCGCGTGCATGACGAGCCGACTCTGGAAAAGGTCCACGCGCTCGCGGAGTTTTTGCAGACGCTCGACGTTCCGTTCGCGAAAGGCGGCGCGCTGCGCCCCGCTCTGTTCAACCGCGTGCTGGCGCAGCTCGAAGGCCACGACCATTTTCCGCTGGTGAGTGAGGTCGTGCTGCGCGCCCAGGCGCAGGCCGAATATTCCTCGGAGAATTACGGTCATTTCGGTCTGAACCTGCGCCGCTATGCGCATTTCACCTCGCCGATCCGCCGCTATGCCGACCTCGTCGTGCACCGTGCGCTGGTTCGCGCGCTCGGCCTCGGCGAAGGCGCGCTGCCCGACACCGAGACGCCGGAAACGTTGAGCGAAGTCGCAGCCCACATCTCGGTGACCGAGCGGCGCGCGATGAAGGCGGAGCGCGAGACCGTCGACCGCCTGATCGCCCATCACCTCGCCGACCGCATCGGGTCGAGCTTCCAGGGCCGTGTCTCCGGCGTCACGCGCGCCGGCCTGTTCGTCAAGCTCGCTGAGACCGGCGCCGACGGCCTGATCCCGATAAGGTCCCTCGGCACGGAATATTTCAATTATGACGAAGGCCGCCACGCCCTCGTCGGCACGCGCAGCGGCACCATGCATCAGCTCGGTGACGTCGTCGACGTCCGCCTGATCGAAGCAGCTCCCATCGCGGGCGCGCTGCGCTTCGAGCTGCTGTCATCGTCCGGCGAGGCCGCGCCGCGCGGCCGCAGGGGATCCGGTCCGCAACGCCGCCCCTCGTTCAAGGCGCACCCCGGGCGCAGTCCCGACAAGAAGCGCAAGCCGGACAAGCCGAAGAAGCCCGGCAAGGGGAAAAAGGCCAAGGGAAAAAGCAAGGGCAAGGGTCAGAAGGGTAAGGCATGGTGAGCACAGCCCCGAAGATCTGGACCCGCGAGACCGGCCTCGTCGAGAAGCGCGACGTCTTTGCTGCCATGAAGCGCGGCTTTCGCGGCCGCTGCCCGCGCTGCGGCGACGGAAAACTGTTCCGCGCCTTCCTGAAGACCGCGGACAATTGCTCGGTCTGCGGCCTCGATTTCACCCCGCATCGGGCAGACGATCTGCCCGCCTATCTCGTCATCGTCATCGTCGGCCACATCGTGGTGCCCACCGTCCTCTGGATCGAGACCAACTACACCACGCCGGTCTGGATCAGCTTCGCGGCCTATCTGCCCTTCACCTTCGTCGCCTCGCTGGCACTGCTGCAGCCGGTGAAGGGAGCCGTGGTCGGATTGCAATGGGCTCTGCGCATGCACGGGTTTGACGAGAACCCGACGGATGGTATTCCGCCGGTGTAAGCAAAATAAGCAAAAGTAGTTTGGGTGAGGACATGACGGATACGGCGCAGGCGGAAAAGGCGAAGATCCACGAGGGCAAGGAAGCCGACCATCATCCCTATTTCCGCCCGCGGGATGCGGCGACGCTGATCCTGGTCGATCGCAGCGGCACAACTCCAAAAGTCCTGGTCGGCAAGCGCCACGACAAGGTGGTGTTCATGCCCGGAAAGTTCGTTTTCCCCGGCGGCCGCGTCGACAAGGACGATTATCGTGTGCCGTGCGCCGCCCCTGTAACCGCCGAGCTGGAAGCCAATCTCGCCAAGGGCAGTCCGAAGACGCCGGCCTCGCGCGCGAAGTCGCTGGCGATTGCCGCGATCCGCGAGGCCTGCGAGGAGACCGGCCTCTGCCTGGGACGCAAGACCCAGGGCAAGGCAAAACTCGAAGGCGCCTGGAAGCCGTTCGCGGATGCGGGCCTGCTGCCCGATCCCTCCAGCCTGTTCCTGATCGCGCGCGCGATCACCCCGCCCGGCCGCGTCAAGCGGTTCGACACGCGCTTCTTCACCGCGGACGCCTCCGCGATCACCCATCGCGTCGATGGCGTGATCCATGCCGATGCCGAGCTGGTCGAGCTGGTCTGGGTCGAGCTCGGCTCGAAGCCGCTCGCCGATCTGCATCCGATGACGCGCAACGTGCTCAACGAGCTCGACGCGCGCCTTGCCACCGGCCCGCTCCGCCACGATGCGCCGGTGCCGTTCTTCCATTTCTACGGCGGCAAGATGCAGAAGGACATTTTGAGCTGAGGCGTTTCAAGAAAACGCGTCAAAGCTGGAATCTCAGTCCGCGTCCGGCTCGGTCCCGACATAGTCGCGCGCCGGCAACTTAAGGACGCGACCGATCTCCTTCGCGAGCTTGTCCGCCTCCTCGCGCCTGGTGAAGCTCATCAACGTAATCGGCTCGGTGCCCTTGTTGCCGCAGAGATTGACGTCATAGGCCGTCAGCTCAGGATCGTAGTCGTCAGTGATGCTGATGAAATGATAGTCGGCGAGATCACGATGCCTGCGAATGTTCAGCGGGCCGAACTGCCTGGTGATGACGATCTGGCGCAGCGTATCGTTCAGTACGACGAAGGTGCGGAAGGTGAGCAGGATGAGGCCGGGGACGCCGACAAGCAGTCCGAGCCCCGTGAACACCAACACTGGCACGAGATCGTCGGCCAGCCTGCCGAAGCCGGAGAAATCCTGGCGCAGGCCGAGCGCGACATTCCACAGCAGATAGAAACTCGCAGCCAGCAGCGGCAATGACATTAGCCGCCCGACCCAGGGCATGGGCCGGTCGATGCGGATGATGCGCCCGTCCACGGTCATTGCACCTGCCATCGAAGGTCTCCTCGTGAGCGAAAGTCATGGCTTGGTCGGAGTGTGCCGTGGATCGGTTCGATGGGACTCCTCCGTCGTTCCGGGCGCGCCCCGCGGAATGACGCGAATGTGCTGAGCTGACATCGAAAAACAAAATAATCTTCCCGCCTCCCCCGATGGCGGAGTTCCTGGGCATGCCTATGTCTTCCGCAACGACACCAGGAACGGACACCGGGCGATGGCACAACGGCAACTCAAGCTTGGCGCGTTCATGCGCCCGATCAGCATCCACACCGGCGCCTGGCGCTATCCCGAGGCCTGGCCGGACGCCAATTTCAACTTCGGCCACATCAAGACGCTGATCCAGAAGCTCGAGGCAGGCAAGTTCGACGCCTTCTTCATGGCCGATCACCTCGCCGTCTTGAACATGCCAGTCAATGCGCTCAAGCGCAGCCACACGGTCACCTCGTTCGAACCATTCACGCTGTTGTCGGCGCTCTCGGCCGTTACCGAGCGGATCGGCCTGATCGCGACGGGCTCGACCACGTTCGACGAACCCTATCACGTCGCGCGGCGCTTCGCCTCGCTCGACCATCTCAGCGGCGGGCGTGCGGGCTGGAACATCGTCACCACCTCGAACCCGGATGCGGCGCTGAATTTCGGCCTCGACGACCACATGGAGCACGCCGAGCGCTACAAGCGCGCCCGCGAGTTCTACGACGTCGTCACTGGCCTGTGGGATTCCTTTGCCGACGACGCCTTCGTGCGCGACGTCGAAAGCGGCGTGTTCGTCGATCCCGCCAAGATGCATGTGCTCGATCATCAGGGCAAATATCTGAAGGTGCGCGGTCCCCTCAACATCGCCCGCCCGGTCCAGGGCTGGCCGGTGATCGTGCAGGCGGGCGCCTCCGAGGACGGCAGGCAGCTCGCCGCTGAGACTGCTGAAGCCGTCTTCACCGGCGGCGGCAGCCTTGCCGACAGCCAGAAACTCTATGCCGACATCAAGGGCCGCATGGAGAAGGTCGGCCGCGACCCTGAACACCTCAAGATCCTCCCCGGCGCCTTCGTCGTGGTCGGCGACAGCGTCGACGAAGCGAGGGAGAAGCGCGCGCTGCTCGACAGCCGCGTGCATTACGACAGCGCGATCGCCTCGCTCTCGGTCATCCTCGGCACGGATGCCTCCGGCTTCGATCCGGATGGACCGCTTCCCGAAATCCCCGAAACCAACGCCAGCAAGAGCGGTCGCCAGCGCATGGTCGACCTCGCCGCCCGCGACAAGCTCACCGTGCGCCAGCTCGCCCAGCGCGTCGGCGGCTATGGCGGGCTCTCGTTCGTCGGCACGGCCAAAACCATCGCCGACCAGATGGAGGAATGGCTGGTCGGGCGCGGCTCCGACGGCTTCAACATCATGTTCCCGTTCCTGCCCGCCGGCCTCGCCGATTTCGTCGACAAGGTGGTCCCGGAGCTGCAGCGCCGCGGGATTTTCCGGAAAGAGTACGAAGGGCCCACTTTGAGGGAGAATCTGGGCCTGCCACGGCCTAAAAACCGGTTCTTCGAGGCGTAATCGGGCCGATTTGAGCGGTTTTCGAGCCCTAAAATCTTGACATCAGGCCGTTTCTGGCTAGGTTGCCGGCCAACGCGGGCCATTTGGCCGGCTCCAGATTCCCTTCATTCCTGAGGTTCTGAACATGGCCAAAGCGGTCACCATCAAGGTCAAGCTCGTGTCCTCGGCCGACACCGGCTTCTACTACGTCGCCAAGAAGAATTCGCGCACCATGACCGACAAGCTGGTCAAGAAGAAGTACGATCCCGTCGCGCGCAAGCACGTCGAATTCCGCGAAGCCAAGATCAAGTAAGCAAGATCGCGGAACGTAGAAGACTTTTGCGGGGCCCTTTCGGGCCCCGTTTTATTTTGGCCCCTCTCTCGTGTCCCGGACGCTCGGCAGCGCACCGTCGAAGTGACGCTGCGCTGCATCCGGGGCACGAGAGCTGAGCTCGGCGCGGCGAGTCATGGGCGGACATTCCATCAACCCTCGGTTGCTCGCTCCGAAATGTATGTTACCGTGCACTTGCCGGGCGGAATGTCCGTCCCGGCTTTGGAAGGACATGGTCATGAGATTCTCATCAAGCCTTGTCGTGCCTTCAACCATGGCTGTCTTGTCGACCGTCTTGCTGTGCGCGCCGGCAGCGTCGCAAATCCCAACCGGCTCCGCCGCCACGATTCCCCCGTCACGGTCGACGCACCGAAACAGGTGGCAAGGCCGCATGTGTCGGAGCGGGGATCAAACACAATTGCGCCGCGTCGGACTGCCTCAACAGCTCAAACGTCAGCCGCGCAAACGCCTTCGTATGCGCCGGGTCCTGTGATGGGGAGAATTGCCAGCCTGGAGAAAGTCGCCAGCAGCTGCAACGGTGGCTGCGCATCAAGCTTCCCACAGGGCAAGGAGCCCTGGGTTGGATGCAGCGAGTCGGGCGGCAACATAGAATACAGACCTTTCTCGCCGACCTGCCGAGACACCATCACCCACAAATCCTACCTGGACTGCGTCGAAACCAAGACGTTCCTGGGCGAAAACCGAAACAAGGCCCACTGGTTGTGCAGCAGCCTGGCGGCCGGCAACAGGTTCAAGGTCGCCGATCTCAAGCGGTCAGCACGCACGCGTTAGTCCATGCTGCCTGCGTAGCGAACACTGTCACTTCCCCAATGAGCCGCCAGTGCCCCAAGCGCTGGCGGCTGTTCTTTTCGCCTTGCTCCAGTACCGCTGCGCTCATCAAATCGAATTTGATCTCCCTCAACCTTGCTTGCCGTTCTTTCCCATAGCCTCAGTTTGGTTCCGCGCAACGCCGGGGAGGAACGATGCTCGTAAGAAAGCAACAAATTGTGCCTCAGCGGCCAAGCTCGAGCGAATTGAATGCGCTCGTCGGGCACGCTGTGTTTTGCAGCGAATTCAAATATCGACGCGGCACCGAGATCTTCGGAGAGGCGGAGCCGATCCAATATCTTTACCAGGTCAAGAGCGGAGCGGTTCGAAGCTATAAATTGTTAGCTGATGGTCGGCGACAGATCATGGCGTTTCACCTGCCGGGTGACATCTTCGGCGTCGAGAACGGTTCAGTTCACCGATTTACCGCTGAGGCGATTGTGGAAACGATTGTCCGCCTGACCGATCGCCAGAATGTCGCCGAGCGGGAGCGTGGCAGTGCGACCGCGACCAACAATGTGCTCAGGCTTGTCACGGGCAGCCTTCAACATGCCGAAACTCACATGCTGTTACTCGGGAGGAAAACGGCAATCGAGAAAGTCGCGGCTTTCTTGATCGAGATGGACGTCCGCTTGACTGCCGCTGGAGTGATGAGCCTCCCCATGAACCGTCGCGATATCGCCGACTATCTGGGCCTGACACTGGAGACGGTGTCACGTGCTCTGTCACAACTCAGGGATCGTGACATTCTCAGCTTCATCGGGCAGTCCCAGCGACAAATCATATTGCGGGATCGAGCAAAATTGATCGAGTTCGATCAATGAGCGGAATTGATTCATTTGGCCCGGGACAGACCAAGTGTGACCCACCTCGCAGAGCGCCGTGACCGGTTTCAATATCTCCAGCGGGATCGTTGTATGAACCTGATCCATTCCCGTGAAGAGCCATTTGCCGTTGCTGGATCCGCTGCGCTTCGCGGCCGCCCTCGGCGTCGCCATGTTTCACCAGATGTTCTGGTCCTGGGCATGGGTGTCGATTGGCGTCCCGGGTTTCGAGCGCACCGTCGCCGCCGATGTTCTCTACCCGTCCGCGGCGCCCTACACATGGTTCGACTGGGTCGGGGTCGAAATCTTCTTTGTCATCTCCGGTTTCGTCATCGCGAATTCCGCAAGCACGTCTTCGCCGGGCGAGTTTCTTCTTGGTCGCGCCCTCAGGACAGTGCGAACACACTTCAGTAAGTAACGGGCAGCTCCCTTGATCGGATGCCCGCTGAATTATCCGCCGCGATGGAGACGAAGGCGTGCGCTTCCGCCCTGCCTAGGCGTGTACCCGTTAAGCGGCCGCCCGCCAGATGTCCGGTTTACCGCCAACATCGGCCGCAGACCTGAAGGCCTTCGAGGTCGCAGATGAGCCAAGGCGACATGTGAGCCCATCCCATCCCGTCGTTCGGCGTACCTTTTGAAATAACAATCGGAACTAGGAAACACTGGGAAGTCCGCGCGTTTAGCGAGACGGGGCATCACACTGGAGGAAAGCATGCGAACAGCAACTCTCGCGATGATAGTCGTTGCCGGAAGCGCGATTGCCTTCCAAGCAGTGGCCCAACAGCAAAAGGCCGCACCTAGTGAGCAAACGAAGGAGGAGATGCACCGTGGTGTAGACAGTGGGCTCAAGACTAGCGAGCCCAACGAGCAGATGCAGCGTGATGCAGACAAGGGGCTCAAGACACGCAATTCCGGACAGTCCGGGTTCGTGGCAGATCAAGACAAGCCGGGCGCTTCTGCGCACCCTCCGGGCCGGCCGGAAAGCGAACAGACCACCGGTTCGGGTAACCAGACCGGCGCTCCAAAATAGAGCTGTTAGCGCTCAGCGGCGAGCCCAAATGTCCGTTTGGGGGCACAAGCGGGCCGATCACGACGAAGCAGCGCGGCGTCCGCTGTAAACTCCAAAGCGGAGGCTCATGAGGACACGCCCGCCCCGCTACGCCGTCCGCAACACGGGCGCCGGCGGCCGCGACGGCCGGATCAGCGCGAATGCGACCTGGATGATGCCGCCGGCCAATCCCAGCGCCACGCCGATGCGCCAGGCCATGGTGTAGGAGCCGAGCGCGTCGTAGAGCACCCCTCCTCCGTAGGCGCCGAGGAAGCTGCCGATCTGGTGGCTCATGAATGCGAGGCCCTGGATCATCGCCTGCCAGCGCAGGCCGAACATCTCGGCCACCGCGCCCGCGACCAGCGGGCCGACACCCATCCACAGGAAGCCCATGATCGCCCCGAACAGCAAGGTCGAGGCAGGCGTCGCCGGCAGCATGAAGTACCAGGCCAGCGCCAGCGAACGCAGGACGTAGATGCCGCCGAGCAGCGCGAGCTTGTTCCAGCGCTGGCCGGCCCAGCCGAAGAACAGCGAGCCCAGCACGTTGAAGCCGCCGATCATGCCGAGCGTCTGCGCGCTCAGCATCGGATCGAGGCCGCAGATTGCGAGATAGGACGGCAGGTGCGTGGTGAGGAACACGAGCTGCATGCCGCAAACCAGATAGGCGCAGGTCATCACCACGAAGGACGCATTGCCGAAAGCGGTCTTCGCTGCAATCAACGCCGTGGCGTCCACGATCTCGTCAGTCGCGGGCTTCGGCAGCGGAACCGCGTCGACGCGCCCGGCATACCAGGCCGCGGGGATCATCAACACCGACATCACCACGAAGCCGGCGAGCCCGACGCGCCAGCCGAACCCCTCGTTGAGCATCTGCCCGAGCGGCGCCGAGAGCAGCGCGCCCAGCGAGCCCGCGCCCGAGACGATGCCGAGCACGGTGGAGCGCACCGTCGCGGGCACCGCGCGCGCCGCCACCGACATCGCGATCGCCGCCGCGGTGCAGGCGAGCGAGGTGCCGATCAGCACACCGGCGCCGATCATGATGGCGACGAGACCGTTCGCGGTTGCCATCAACACCAGGCCCGCGATGTACATGAACGAGCCTGCGATCATGATCGGACGGAAGCCGTAGCGCGTGGTCATCGCGCCGGCGAGCGGCTGGAGAAAGCCCCAGGCGAGATTTTGCACGGCCAGCGCCAGCGTGAAATCGGAGATCGACAGATGGATGTCGTGGGTCAGCGGCTGCATGAAGATGCCGAGACTCTGCCGCAGCCCCATGCTCAGCGTCAGCATGATCGAGGCGCCGATCAGGATGGGCAATGTCGGGCGCAGGACCTGCAACAGGGGCATTTTGTTCTCCCTCATCGGCGCGGCGCGAGCGCCGTGGTCTGCAATATCAGTTGATTTTGGTTACACAGACCTGTGTACTTAGGCTATGGATAGCACGCGCTGTCAAGCGAACAGGACACTCACCGCCGCATGGCTCCCCCGCCCGCCCCACAGACGATGAAAGAGCGGATCCTCGAGACCGCCGACAAGCTGTTTTATCTGCAAGGCATTCGCGCCATCGGCGTCGACACCATCGCGGCCGAGATCGGCATCTCCAAGCGCACGCTCTACAACCACTTCCCCTCCAAGGACGCGCTGATCGCGGCCTATCTGGAGCGGCGCTTCGTGCAGCCCCGCCCCTCCGAGAAGCCCCCGGCCGAGCAGATCCTCGCCACCTTCGATTCGCTTGAGCGCCGCTTCGCCGCAAAAGACTTTCGCGGCTGCCCGTTCGTGAATGCGGTTGCCGAGCTTGGCCCGGCCGACCGCGCCGTGAAGAAGATCGCCATCGCCTTCAAGGAAAGCCGCCGCGTCTGGTTTCGCGACCGCCTCAACGAACTCGGCGTCGCGAACGCGGAGGCGCTCGCAACGCAGCTCGTGCTGCTGGTCGACGGCTCGATCGCGCAGGATCTCGTCCGCGACGACCCCGCCATGGCGCGTGCCGCGAAGGAGGCGGCGACGGTGCTGTTGCGGAATGCGGGGGTGGACGTGGGAGACGAGGCTGCAGTGAAGCCAGGCAAGCGGTCGGCCCGCCATCCCTGACGCAGCCGGAAGGTCCGCTCGCCGCAAGAAGGCGCGCCGATGTCCCTGAGGGAGTGCACGCGGCGCCGGTTTCCATGCGGGAACTTTTGTGCACTCTTACACTTATCTGCACTGCCGCGATGGTGCGCGACAGAGGGTGGGGCCGGTGCAAGATAGCCAATTGTTGCTAGTCCTCATTGTAGAGGACGAAGCTCTCATCCAAGAGATGGTGGGCGAGGCCCTCGTAGACGGTGGATTTCAGACCGAGACTGTTTCATCAGGCGAGGACGCGGTTGCCCTGCTGAAAGGCGACCCTACCAAATACCGCGCGTTGCTCACCGATGTTCATTTGGCCGGTAAGCTCACCGGCTGGGACGTTGCAAAGCAGGCCCGAGAGATCAATCCAGAGATGCCGGTGGTCTATATGACCGGCGCTGGAGCCGATCAGTGGCCCTCTCACGGCGTGCCCAATAGCGTTCTGCTGAGCAAGCCCTTCGCGCCCGCCCAGGTCGTTACGGCAGTATCGCAGCTGCTCAACCAAGTCCCACCTTCGCATTGATCTAGTCTTGATCGAAGTCGCCTGCCGAGGGACAGCTGGTGTGACGCATGAGCGATGATCCACCGACGTCCAAGCCAGAAGTGAAGCTCCGCGAGAGGGATGAGAACCCGGCGGTGCATCATCGAAGAGTATGCCGCGAACGTCCGCGAATAGATCAGGAAGCTCCGCTAGAAGCTGAACTCCCGAAGCGAGTGGAGGAAAGGAACCATCGTCATTTCGACGTCGTTGATCTTCTTTACACCCGGAGAAGGTCATGAATCGAAAATCGCTTCTTCTTACAGCCGCACTGTCCTTCGCTGTTGCCGCGCCCGTCCTCGCACAAGGCGGCGGAGGTGGTGGTGGCGCTGGCGGAGGCGCGGGCGGCGCGGCCGCGAGCGGTGGCGCGTCCGGATCATCCGCGAGCTCAGGCGCAGGCACTGGCACGTCTGGCGCCGCCAATGGAGGCCCCTCGGCGCCATCCGGCATGGGCACAAACGGAACCTCAACCGGCGCTCACACGAACAACTCTCCAACCAACCCGAACGTTCAGCCCCCGACGCCGAACGGCAACACCGCGAGTGCACCGGCCGCACCGAGCAGCTCGGGCGCGGGCAACACCGCGTCCGGGTCGACACAGACGGGCACGCCGAACGGGACCGACAGGTCCGGCATCACGGCCACCAACGGTGCCAACAGCGACAACAAGGGCCAGATGAGTCCCGCGGAGCAAGCAAGAACCGGAGTCAAGACGCTTCCGCAGGATCAAACGCCAGGAGCGGTCAGTGCGCCCGGCGTCGGGGTCGGACATGCGGCGAACGGCTTGCCGATCGGTACGCCCGGTTCGGGGACCAGCAACGTCGATCAGAAGTGACCCGGACTTTCGCCATCTCCACAGGGCCCGCTACGGCGGGCCTTTTCTGTGACGTCCCGAAGAGGGCTGCAAGAGCGAGAAACGGGTAAACTTGGCTTCAGGCGGCCCTGCCGATACACTGATTTCTTTTTGGGGCGTGCCCATGATTAGACTTTCGTCATTGCTATCATTTTCATTTCTGATCATCTGCAATCCGGCCTGGGCTGACGATATGAAGATCCAATTCACGTTTGGACCTCCGCGGCCCTGCACCACCGTCTTCCCCAATCCCGAAATCAAGTTGAAAAGTGTGCCGCCCGGCACGCGCACGATCGTCGTCAAGTTTCGCAGAGAGAAGAACTACGAGATGGGGGGCCAGGAGATCCCATTCCCCTCAGACAACATCGTGAAGCCGGAGAGCTTACGAACCTGGGGCCCCTGCAATTCCGGCCTGTACACTTACGAAATCATCGCGAAGTCCAGCACGGGCGCGGCCCTGGCCAAGGCAGAATGGTCGGAGCCGTATCCTCCCTGACTTGAAGGGTGGACGCCGGCTGGTCCGCCGTGGCGTGCCGCTCCTCGCCTGCGCGATGACAGCGGAGTTCGTGGGATGTTCGGGAGGCTAGCAGGATGCTCCTGTTTTGCCCGACGAGTCAAACGGTGTTGCTGTCTGCATCGACCCGTTTGCGGCCGACGTAAGCCATTGATCCGACTAGCGTCGGCTACTGTGCATGGGGTTGTTTTCGCGTTTTTTTTTGCGCCGGGCTCTGCGAGCGGCCTCACGCCGCGTGCGAGACCACGCGATTGCGGCCGTCGTGCTTGGCGCGATACAGCGCGGTGTCGGCGCGCTTGAGGACATCGCCAACCGCCTCGCCCTTCTGCTCCAGCGTGGTCAGGCCGATCGAGATCGTGACCTCGATGCGCTTGGTGCCCTTGTGGATCGCAAAGGGCTCGCCGGCGATCGAACGGCGCAGGCGCTCGGCGACCATGCCGGCGACGTGGAGATCGGTCTCCGGCATCACGATGACGAACTCCTCGCCGCCGTAGCGGCAGGCAAGGTCAATGCCGCGGATCGACTTGCGCACCCGCACGGCGAATTCGCGCAGCACGTCGTCGCCGGCGTCGTGGCCGTAATTGTCGTTGATCGACTTGAAGTAGTCGATGTCCAGGATCATCAGCGCCAGCGGCTTGCCGCGGGTCGCGGCCTGCTCGGCCAGCGTCGCGAGATGGCTCTCCATGTAGCGGCGATTGTGCAGCCCGGTGAGCGCATCCGTGATCGCCATCTCGATCGAGTTCTGCACGTTGTCGCGCAGATGGTCGGTGTAGCGGCGGCGGCGGATCTGGGTGCGGGCACGCGCCAGCAGCTCGATCTTGTCGATGGGACGCAGCAGATAGTCGTTGACGCCGATCTCGAGCCCGCGCAGCAGGCGCGTCGCGTTCTCGGGGTCGGCGATCGCCAGGATCGGCACATGCCGCGTGCGCTCCAGGGAGCGCGCCTGGCTGCATAGCCTGAGGCCGTCGAAATTGTTGAGGTCGAGCGAGACGATCAGCAGATCGTAATTGCCCTCGGCGGCGTGGAACAGCGCCTCCGTCGGGTTCGGCTCGACGTCGATGGTGTGCTCGGCGGCGAGGATCGTCGCCAGCCGCTCATAGGAGGACTGACGATCGTCGACCAGCAGGATGCGGCCGCCCTTGCCGGTGTCGGAGATTGCACTGCGCTCGGGCGCCTGCATGCCGATCTCGAGCGAGGTGATGGCGCGCATGCGCAGCTCATCGGTCATCATCTTCAGCCGGGTCAGCGAGCGCACGCGCGCGATCAGCACGACGTCGGAGACGGGTTTTGTCAGGAAATCGTCGGCGCCGGCTTCCAGCCCGCGGTTGCGGTCAGCCGGGCTGTCGAGCGCGGTGACCATCACGACGGGAATGTGGTGCGTGGCCGGATTGGTCTTGAGGCGGCGGCAGACCTCGAAACCGTCCATGTCCGGCATCATGACGTCGAGCAGGATGATGTCGCATTCGGCGCGAGCGCAGATCGCCAGCGCCTCGGTGCCGTTCGCGGCGGTCATCACGTCGAAATACTCGGCGGACAGGCGGGCTTCGAGCAGCTTGACGTTGGCAGGGACGTCATCGACGACGAGGATACGCGCGGACACTGTGAACTCACTTCCTATCCGATGAAACGTCGGACCGTCTCAATGAATTTGCCGACCGAGATCGGCTTGGATAAATAGGCCTCGCAGCCGCCCTCGCGGATGCGCTCTTCGTCGCCCTTCATCGCGAATGCGGTAACGGCGACGACGGGAATGCTGCGCAGCTCCGGATCGTCCTTGATCCAGCGCGTCACCTCCAGGCCCGAGACCTGCGGCAATTGGATATCCATCAGCACGAGGTCGGGCCGCATCTTGCGAACGAGGTCGAGCGCCTCGTAGCCGTTGCTGGTGCCGGTGGTCTGGTAGCCGTGCGCCTCCAACAGGTCGCGGAAGAGCTTCATGTTGAGCTCGTTGTCTTCCACGATCAGGACGGTCTTAGCCATCCCGCCCTCCTGATTGGTCCGCAGACCGATGCATGTGACGCCTCAGGCGCCGGTCGCCGGCGCTTCGAAAACTGGATTCAAACTAGCCTCGAATTCGCTTGAGTTTCGTTAAACCCGAGGGCCGACTTTCTGCGATGTGGTTTCCAGTTGCTTGTCGGGGGTCGCAAGACTTACGAACGAGACTCGGGCATGGTGGCCCAAAGTAGACACCGAAAGTTAACGGAAAGGCAAACCGGCCACGTGAAAAAGCCTGTTCACAACCCCCGCGAAGTCGCTGAAATCGTTGCGCTTCAGGCGCTGTCTTTCGTCGCGGGCGAGCCGGAGCGGCTGGGCCTGTTCCTGGCCGAGACAGGGGTCGGCCCGGAGATGCTGCGCAATGCCGCCTCGGATCCCAATTTCCTGCTGAGCGTGCTCGATTTCGTGATGCGCGATGACGCCACCGTGAAGGCCTTTGCCTCGTCCGCGGAACTGCATCCGACCAATGTTGCCGCAGCGCGGCAGGTTCTCGGCGACGCGCTCGGCGACTCCCATTGGGAGCGCGACGTGCCGTGACCTCCCTGGAGACGGCCGGGCCCCGCTGCTTCTGCCGGGATTGTTCGGCCGATCTGGATATCGGCGTGCGGCGCTGTTCCGCCTGCGGTTCCCCCCGCCTCGCCCGCCACCGCGCGCTGGCAAGCCTGACCATCGCCCATATCGACTGCGACGCCTTCTACGCGACCGTCGAGAAGCGCGACAATCCCGACATCGCCGACAGGCCCGTCATCATCGGCGGGGGCAAGCGCGGCGTGGTGTCGGCCGCCTGCTACATCGCGCGCACCTACGGCGTGCGCTCGGCCATGCCGATGTACAAGGCGTTGGAAGCCTGCCCGCATGCGGCCGTGATCCCGCCGAACATGGCGAAATATGTTCGGGTCGGGCGCGAGGTGCGCCAGGCCATGCAGGCGCTGACGCCACTGGTCGAGCCGCTTTCGATTGACGAGGCGTTCCTCGATCTCTCCGGCACCGAGCGGGTGCACGGCATGATCCCGGCCAAGGTGCTGGCGCGGTTCGCACGTAACATCGAGCGCGACATCGGCATCAGCGTCTCGGTCGGCCTCTCCTGCAACAAGTTCCTGGCCAAGATCGCCTCCGACCTCGACAAGCCCCGCGGGTTTGCCGCGCTCGACCAGGAGGAAGCGCGCGAGATGCTGGCCGACAAGCCGGTCGGCTTCATTTTCGGCGTTGGACCCGCGACACAGGAGCGTCTGGTGCAACGCGGCTTCCGCATCATCGCCGACCTGCAAAAGGCCGACGAGATCGAGATGATGCGGCAGTTTCCGAGCGACGGCCGCAGGCTGTGGCGGCTGGCGCGCGGCATCGACGACCGCCGCGTCGAGCCAGATCGGGGCGCCAAGACGATTTCGAGCGAGACGACGTTCGAGACCGACATCCGCGACTTCGCCACGCTGGAGAAGATCCTGTGGCGGCTGTGCGAGAAGACGTCGTCTCGCCTCAAGAGCAGCGAGCTCGCCGGCTCGACCGTTACGCTGAAGCTGAAGACCGCCGATTTCCGCCAGCGCACTCGCTCGCAGTCGATCACGGCGCCGACGCAGCTTGCCGCAAAGATCTTCTCGATCTGCCGCGAGATGCTGGCCAAGGAGATCGACGGCACCGCTTTCCGCCTGATGGGCGCCGGCGTCAGCGCCCTGCGCGAGGGTTCAGTCGCCGACGACACCGACATGCTCGACCGCCGTGCCGCCCACGCCGAGCGCGCGGTGGACAGCTTGCGCAAGAAATTCGGCAGCGCCGCAGTGATCCGCGGCATCGCGTATGAGGGGCCGGAAAAGGCGGAGGAGTGATGACAGGCAAACGCGACCTCGACGCGCTGCTGAGAGACATGAAGCCGGATCTGCGGCCAGGCATCTTCGTGTTCTGCACGAGCCCGACAAACCAGCCGCTTGCCGCTGCGCTCAGCCCTTTGCTGACGTTCCGCGAGCAGGAAGGAACGACACTCGTGATCCCTCGCGACGAGGCCGAAGCGGCGGGACTACACTACGCATTTGCATCGTGCCTGATCACCCTGACGGTCCACTCCGCACTCGATGCGGTCGGTTTCCTGGCGGCGATCACGGCACATCTCGCTGGAGCCGGCATCAGCGTGAACGCCGTGTCGGCATTCCACCACGATCATCTGTTTGTGCCCGCTGACAGGGCAGACGAAGCGATGGTTCTTCTGCAAGAGATGTCGCTCACGAGGGAAGTGTAGCCCGGACTACGCTTTCGCTCCATCCAGGCTACGGGAAATATCTCAATCCGCGACCGCCACCGCCTCGATCTCGATCATCCATTCCGGCGCGGCGAGCGCCGTGACACCGACCAGCGTGCTGGCCGGCGGCTCCATGCCTTCGAAGAACGCCGAGCGGGCCTTGCCGATGATCGGGCGCAGCTCCGGCTTGTAGTTCACGACGAACGTCGTGATCTTCACGATGTTGGCGTAGCTCGCGCCGGCTGCTTTCAGCGCATGCCCGAGATTCTGCATCACCTGCGTGGTCTGCGCGGCGATGTCGCCCTCGCCGACGATCCGCCCCTCCTCGTCCACCGACACCTGGCCGGAGATGTAGATTGTCCGCGCCCCCGTGGCCGTGACGACATGCGAATAGGCGGGATTGTGATGCAGGCCGCTGGGGCGGAGATGATCGAGCTTGGGCATGATGCCTCCCGGATGTTTGTGGTTGGGAGGGAGCGTAGCCAGAGACCGCGTTGCAGGCCAGCCCTCAATTGCAGGGCTTGCTGTCCTTCGCGTCGAACTTGCCCATCGCGCCCGAAATCACAAAATCATTGTAATCGAGCACAAGCTGGCGCGAGACACCGTTCTCGTAGAGCTCGAATGCCATCGCGTAGACCGGCGTCTGCTCGCCTTCCTTCCGCTGGGCCTCGCGGTCGAAATAGCTGACGGTGACGGGCCAGCGCTTGAGCGACTTCATGTGCTCATCGGACGTTGAGGGATCGGGCGAACCTTCGCGCTCGGCCGGGATCGGCTGGCCGATCACGGTCAGCGTGTTGTAGACCTTCTGGCCATCGTCGGAGCCGTCATAGACGGAGAGCTCGAGCAGCGACTTGCCGTCCTTCGCGGCGGCGATGATGCGCTGTATCTGTTCGGTCGGAAACACGATCTTGCCGTCGAGCGTGAAACTCTTCGGCGCCGGCAGCTTCAGCTTGACGTTAATGTGGTCGCCGTCGCGCTCCGCCGAGCCATCGACCCGGCCGGCATCCGCCTCGTTCATCCGCGTCTCGATCTTGAAGCGGTAGCTTTTGCCGCCTGCGTCCTCCCAGGAATTGGAGCGGAGGTCGCTGAGCGTGACCTTGCCCTCGCCACTGTCGAGCTCGGACACCTGGCGGAATTCGGAGGTGTAGCCCTCGCACGAACTTCCGGTGAAATTGTAGAGGATGCGGCCGCGCGCGCTGTTGATCGAATTGGAGCGCGATTTCACCAGGCTCAAATCATAGAGCGCCTGATGCGCGAGGAACGGACCGTTCGCGGCCAGTGCCCCGCCTCCGGGGCCGAGAGCGGCCGCCGCAAGCGCCGTCACACCGAGCGAAGTCCGGAAAAGGTGCAGCATGTCTGGTCCCTGGGGAAAGCGCAGATTCGACATTTTAATGAACGTTCCATTGCGTCGCAACTGAGGCCGTTTCACGTAAAGTTGCGGCCCTTGCGTTGAACCTCCTGCCTTGCCTCAACAAATTGCCACCCCGACGGTTGCTTGCATGTGGCGGCATGATGGGCGAAACAGAGCCCGCCCGTGCTGCAAGGGATGCGCCCGGGCGGATGGATTTTTGGACAACGAGGTCGGACATGGCGGGCACGGTCGAGCACAAGCTGGCGGAACAGGGCATCAAGCTGCACGAAGCCCCCACCCCCGTGGCCAATTACGTCCCGTTCGTACGCACCGGTAACCTGCTGTTCGTCTCCGGCCAGGTTTGCTTTGATCCCGCCGGCAAGCTGATCGCCAAGGGCAAGCTCGGCGCCGGCGTGACCATCGAAGACGGCGCGGCGGCCGCCCGCGGCTGCGCCGTCAACCTGCTGGCCCAGGTCAAGGCGGCGCTCGGCGACCTCGACAAGGTCGTGCGCGTGGTGCGCCTCGGCGGCTTCATCAACTCGGCGCCGGACTTCCTGGACGGGCCGAAGGTCCTCAACGGCGCCTCCGACCTGATGGTCGCAGCCTTCGGTGACAAGGGCCGCCATGCCCGCACCACGGTAGGCGTCGCCTCGCTGCCCGCGGATGCGGCGGTCGAGGTCGAAGGCGTGTTCGAGGTCGCCTGAGGCGAATGCACGCTCCTGACTGGCTGACAGCCCGCCCGGTCGCCCACCGCGGCCTGCACGATATTTCCCGCGGCATTGTCGAGAACATGCCGGGCGCGGTACAGGCTGCGATTGCTGGCAATTTCTCGATCGAGGTCGACATCCAGCTCTCCGCCGACGGCGAGGCCATGGTGCATCACGACCATGCGCTGGGCCGCCTCACCGAAGCTACCGGGCCGCTGGTCGAGAAAACCGCCGCCGAGCTGAAGGCGCTCACGTTCAAGGACACGGCCGAGCGGATGATGTCGCTCAGCGACCTCTGCGGCCTGGTCGCCGGCCACGTGCCGCTGGTGATCGAGGTCAAGAGCCATTTTGACCGCGACCGCAAGCTGGTGAAGCGGATGGCCGAGGTGCTGGCGTCCTATGACGGACCTGCCGTCGGCATGTCCTTCGACCCGGACCAGGTGCTGGCGCTGGCCGAGCTGCTGCCCTCCCGCCCGCGCGGCATCGTCGCGCAGCGGAGCTATGAGGACGAATACTGGGCTTACCTGACCCAGGAGCAGCGCGACAGCATGCTGTACCTGCGCCACGGCTTCCAGACCCAGCCGCATTTCGTCGCCTTCAGGGTCGACGACCTGCCCGCCCCGGCCCCCTGGATCGCCCGCAATTTGTTCGGCTGCGCTCTGCTCGGCTGGACCGTACGTACGACCGAGCAACGTACGCGGGTCGCGCAACATGCGGACCAGATGATCTTCGAGGGCTTCGTGCCGTAGGCTTGATGTTTCCCACTCTTGAAGTCGCTGCTGCAATGCACGATCTTGGGCATGATGGCACCATCCGAAATCACCCTTGAGGCCGTACCTTCCATTGGCGAAGTATCGCCGGACGACTGGGACGCCTGCGCCAATCCCGGCAAGCTTTGTAACGGGCGTGGCAAGGGAACCTCATCCGGGCTTCCAGGCGATTCCCCCGGCCTCTCAAAGCCTGCCTATAACCCCTTTGTCTCCCACGCGTTTTTGTCGGCCGTTGAGAAATCGGGTTCGGCAACAATCCGCACCGGCTGGGGCCCGCGGCATCTCGTGGCCAAGATCGACGGCCAGGTCGCCGGTGTCGTGCCCTGCTATCTGAAATCGCACTCGCAAGGCGAATATGTCTTCGACCGCGGCTGGGCCGATGCCTATGAGCGCGCCGGCGGGCGGTACTATCCGAAGCTGCAGGTTTCGGTTCCCTTCACGCCGGCCACGGGACAGCGGCTGCTGGTCCGCGAGGGCGTTGACCGCGAGCGCATCACGGAGGCCCTGGCGAGCGGGCTCGTGGCGCTATGCGGAGTCAGCAAGGCTTCCTCGGTGCACGTCACTTTCGCCCGGGAGGCGGAGTGGAAGCTGCTCGCCGAGCACGGCTTCCTCCAGCGCACCGACCAGCAGTTCCATTGGCACAACGAGGGTTTTGCGAGTTTCGACGATTTCCTGGCGACGCTGAACTCCCGCCACCGCAAATCGATCAAGCGCGAGCGGCGCGATGCGCTGGCAGCCGGCGTCACGATCCACTGGCTCACGGGCAAGGACATCACCGAAGACGCATGGGATGCGTTTTTCATGTTCTACATGGAGACCGGCTCGCGCAAATGGGGCCGGCCGTACCTCACCCGCGAATTCTTTTCGCTGATCGGCGAGACCATGAGCGATGACGTGCTGCTGGTGATGGCCCGTCGCAACAGTCGCTGGATCGCGGGCGCGATCAACTTCATCGGCTCGGACACGCTGTTCGGCCGCAACTGGGGTGCGGTCGAGCATCATCCCTTCCTGCATTTCGAGGTCTGCTATTATCAGGCGATCGACTTCGCCATCAAACGCGGGCTAACGAACGTCGAAGCCGGTGCGCAGGGCGAGCACAAGATCGCGCGCGGCTACCTGCCGCGAACCACCCACTCCGCTCACTTCATCGCCGATCCGGGCTTGCGCCGCGCCATCGACGATTACCTCAAGCGCGAACGCGCCTATGTCGCGGAAGCCGGACGGGAGCTGGCCGGGCTCGGCCCGTTCCGCAAAGGCGTCGACGAGGCGCCTTGACGGTTCGCTGCGGCTGGTGACAGTAAGCGCAAAGTTTCGAGGAGCCGCCGCCATGACCGCCTATGACCCCGACAACATTTTCGCGAAGATCCTGCGCGGTGAATTCTCCTGCCACAAGGTTTACGAGGATGAGCACGTGCTCGCCTTCCTCGATATCATGCCGCGGGTACCTGGCCACACGCTGGTGATTCCAAAAGCGCCTGCCCGCAACATCCTCGACATCAAGCCTGACGACTACGCCCATGTCGCCCGCGGCGCGCACAAGATCGCTGCGGCAGCGATGACGGCATTCAAGGCCGACGGCATCACCGTGCAGCAGTTCAACGAGGCGGCCGGCGGACAGGTGGTGTTTCATCTGCACATGCACGTGATGCCGCGCCACGACGGCATAGCGATGCTTCCGCCCGCCAGCCGCAAGGAAGACGTCAAGGTGCTGGAAGAGAACGCGACCAAGCTGATCGCGGCGTTGAAGAGCTAATCGTCATTCCGGGGCGCGACGAAGTCGCGAGCCCGCATTTCACGGCCTTCTCTGCTGCCCGATGGATTCCGGGCTCGTGCCTACGGCACGCCCCGGAATGACGGAGAAAATTCACTCCGTCTGAAAATCCCCCGGCTGCGGCGCGGTCAGCGGCGTGAACTCGCAACGATCTGGTTTGATGTCGATCAGCGGCGTGTTGTCGAGGCAATCGAGCCCCCGCACCAGAATCGCGTTGCCCTCGATGCCGACCAGCTTCACGATCGACGTGCCGATCGGATTGGGGCGCACCGGCGAGCGCAGCGAAAACGTGCCACGGGTCTTCTCATTGTTCTTCGGGCTTTGCAGGACGATGTCGCGGCGCGACTTGTCGAGCCAGTAGAGCACTTCGAGATTGCTGTAGAAATCGACGCCCTTGATCGCCGGCACGAACGGCTCGAAGACCTCGAGGCGGCATATCGGGCCGTCTGTCCGGCCCTGGCGCGGGGTCTCCAGCCGCGAGCTCCAGGGCGTGCGGATGCGGCCGATGAAGACGAGGCCGGCATCCTGTGTCGGCGGCAGCTCGATGGAGACTTCACCCTCGCGGAGCTGGTTTTCGCGAACCATATTTCCAATTCCCTGCTGTTCGCCGGCGGTTTTAGCCCAACCACCACTTGCCGGCCAGCATGAAGACTTCGCCCGCGACCACGCCCGCGAAGATCGAGCGGCGGGTCAGCAGGAAGACGACGAGACCGGCGCCGACCGCACCGTAGCGCAAGGCGTCCGGCACGCTCGCAAGCGCCCCGGGCGGCTCGACCACGATCTGGGCGATGACGCCGGCCAGGATCGCGGTGGCGACCGCCCGTACCCAGACCAGAAGCTCGGAGCCCTCGTCGATGCCGCCGCCAAACCACAGGCCCAGCATGCGCCATATCTGGTTGGGAACAACGCCGGCGACGAACAGCACCGCCAGCGCCTGCCAGTCGCCAATGAGCTGCGCAAAGTTCATGCGCGCACCTCCCGCCACCAATGCACGCCATAGGCAATGGTGCCCGCTACGAGGCCGCTGACGAGGATGTCGAGGCCGGAGTTCATCTTCGCCGCCAGCGGATAGAGCAGAACCCCGAGCGCCAGTGCGACGACATCGGCGACCTCGCGGCTGTTGCTTGCGGTCGAGAACAGGAAGGACAGCGGCGTCAGCAACAGGATCGCCGCGCCAAGCGTCTGGGTCAGATTGGCGGCAAGGAAATAGCCGACCGTGTTGGCGGTGAGACACACCGAAACGAGACCGAAGCCAAGTCCGTTGACGAAGGCGATCCGGCGTTCACGCGGCACCTGCGGCAGGAAGCGATGGCATTCGACCCACAGTGTCACTGCAGTGAGATGCGCCGCGAAGAACAGCTCGCGCCGCTTCGTCGTCGGCGTGCGCATCAGCGGCAACACCGAGACCACCATCGGAAACAGGCGCACGGCGCTGACGGTGACTGCGATCGCCGACTGGATGATGGTCGCGCCTGAGCCGAGCGTGGTGATCAGGATGATCTGCGCCGGCCCCGCCCAGACGAACAGCGTCGAGCAGAGCGCCCAGAGCAGGCTGAAATGGGTATCGTGGGCGAGCGCGCCAATGCCGAGATAGGTTGCGAACAGGACGAGGGTGAGGATCGTCTGCGTGATCGAGCGCAGCCCCCACGCAAAGGCGCGCCAGGGACTTTGCCATTGAGGTGAATCGAGCGGAGGAAGCGCCACGGGAGTCTTGGCCGGATGAGGAATCGTGCCCGCATAACGGGCAATGCGGCGCCTCGCGTCAAGGAAGCGCGCGGCGGGGCTGGCATGCACGCTGGGACAGATACCCTACCCGCTCACGCCGCGGTTCTTCAGCACGAAGCACGCCCCGCCAGCCTTGCGGATGCGACCGCAGAGTTCATCCGCCTCGCTCCGCGTATCGGCGCCGATGCGCACCTGGTAGAAGGCGCGCGTGCCGCGGCTGCGCATCACCGAGCTGAGCAGGCTCGGATCACGATCGCCGATCACGGCGCTCAGCCGCGTGACCGCGCGGGAATACATCGCCAGCGCCCGGTTGCGGTCGAAGCCGGCGGCGAGCTGCACGCCCCAGATCTTTGCGGCCGCAAGCTCCACATGCTGCTCGAGCTCAGCGACGAAAGCATTTGGCGCGCGCTTCAAAAGCGCCATCAGATCGCGGCAGCTCGTCGGCGGCGCGCTCGGCGGCCCCTTGCCGGTTGCGCCTGCCTTGGCCCACGCATCGACGCTCGTGCCAGTGATGGCAAGAACGTAATTGCGGGTCTGCTCCGGCATGCCGCCGGTGCCGGCGAGCCATTCCTGCACCCGGCGCGGCCCGGCATTGTAGGCGGCCGCCGCCAAGCCGAGATTGCCGAACTGCTTGCGCAGCTCGTTCAGGAATTCCGCCGACTTCGGCAGCGCCTGCACCGGATTGAAGGGATTGAGCAGCCCGCGCTCGCTCGCGGTGCCCGGCATGAATTGCGCGATCCCCTGCGCGTGTTCGCCGCTGCGCGTCATAGGTCCCACCGCATCGGCCTGGAAGCGGCTCTCCTGCCAGATCACGCGGGCGAAGAACTCCAGCGGCAGATTGGCATCGCGCGCTGCGGCCTCGACGATCAGGCAGATCGATTCCCGCGTGTCGCTCTCGCGCGCATCCGCGGGCTTCGCCGGCGGCATCGCGAGCTCTTCGACGCTGGGGACGGCGACATCGGTCTTGGCGGGCGAACTGTCCCACGCCGCGGCCTGTGTCGCCGGGACGAGCAGCGCGAGGATGATGAACATCGCAATCTGCACCCATCCTGTGCAGGCATGGCGGTGGCGCGCCTCGGCGCGGCATGCGACAGTGTGATCTGCCATGTTGTGGCATCGTGCCATGGTTCGACGAGTTGCCAATATATGCTGCCTGACCTGCTTCTCCCAATGCGTTACCCCGCCAAACGGATCCGCGCGATCCTTGTCCTCGCCGCAGTCACCCTGAGCGTCGCGCCAGCCGCCGCGCAGGTGACGTCTCAAGTCACGTCTCAGGTCGCATCTCAAGTCACTTGGCGGATGACCACGGAATACCCTGAGAATAACATCTCCGGGATTGGACTCGCGACCTTCGCCAGCCGCGTCTCCGACCGTACCCACGGTTTCGTGACCGTGACCAACGCCTTCGACAACCAGCTCAAGATCAACTCGGGCGAGATGCCGCGCGCGGCGCTGGACGGCCGGATCGCGGGCGGCGATGCCTTCGCGGGCGCACTCTCGGGTCTCGACCCTGTGTTCGGATTGTCCACCCTGCCCTTCCTGGTGCAATCGGTCGACCTCGCCCGCGCCGCCAATCTGCGGGCGCGCCCACTCTATGAGAAGGCCCTCGCGGCGCGCGGCCTCAAGCTGCTCTATGTGACGATCTGGCCGGCCACGGGCCTCTGGTCGGAGCGGCCGCTCGAAGGTGCCGACGACCTGCCGAAACTGAACTTGCGAACCTACGATGCCAATTCCACCGAGGTCATGCGCGCGGCCGGCGCGAACGCGCAGTTCCTGCCGATGGACGCGGCGCTGGCCGGACTGAGGGAACACCGGCTGAATGCCTTCGTCACCTCCGGAGACGGCGGTGCGGGGCGCAAATTGTGGGACTTTCTGCCGCATTTCACGGCCATCAACTACGCGATGCCGATCTCGATCGCCTTCGTCCGCAGCGACGCCTTTGCCGAATTGTCCGAGCCGATGCAGCGCGAGGTGCTGGTCGCGGCGGCCGAGACGGAGCAGAGCCAGCTCGCGCTACTGACCCACCGCACCATCGAGAACTATGCGCGCATGCGGGACAATGGCGTCCATATCGCCGAGCCGGCGCCGCCGTCTCTCGTCGCCACGCTCCGAAAGGCGGCAACGCCTGCGATCACGGCTTGGGAGGCACGGGCCGGCACCGACGCCGCCGCGATCGTCGAATGGGCTCGGCAACAATGAAGCATCCCCTCTTGACTTGAGGACCCAGCCAACTAGCAACAGGCGACGATATCAACGCCGGTGCCACCCTGATGGTTACGATCTATTTCGATCTCGACGGCACGCTGACCAACCCGAAGCCCGGAATCACGCGCTCGATCCAGTACGCCCTGGAGCGGCTCAACGTCGCGGTGCCGAGCGAAGACGAGCTGACCTGGTGCATCGGGCCGCCGCTGCATGCCAGCCTGCAAAAGCTCACGGGCAGCGCGGAACTTGCCGACCGGGCGCTGCTGCTCTATCGCGAGCGCTTCAGCGATGTCGGCCTGTTCGAGAACGAGGCCTATGCCGGCATCATGGACACACTGACAACGCTTGCCGCGACAACACCGCGCATGTTCGTGGCGACCAGCAAGCCGGCGGTCTACGCCAGCCGCATCGTCGAGCATTTTGGCCTGAAGCCGTATTTCGAGCGCGTGTTCGGCTCTGAACTCGACGGCACCCGCGTCGACAAGCGCGACCTGCTGCGCTACGCGCTCGACGAAGCCAAAGTCGATCCCGCCAGCGCGATCATGATCGGCGACCGCAGCCATGACGTGGTCGGCGCCCGCACCAACGGCATGACCGCGATCGGCGTGCTCTATGGCTACGGCAGCGAGACCGAGCTGCGGGACGCCGGCGCGCATCACATCTGCGCGGCGCATCCCGAGCTGCTCGGTCACTGCGTGATCTAACTCTATCAAGCGGCGACGGTCTCCACCGCCGCCAGCATGCCGGTCTTGGCATGACAGTTCAGATATTCGAAGAACTGCTCGTCGGCAGCCGCCACGGTGACCTCGTGGTAGAGCCGCAGTCTTGCCGAGGGGCCGAGCGTGGACAGGTACTTCATCGCGGCGCCGAATATCCTGACGTGGGTCGGATGCGATTCCGCCCACCGTTCCAGCGCCGCCAGGCTCTTCCACCAGCTTTGACCATAGGACTTTTCACTCGCGTCCCCGTTGGCTGCAAGCACGCGCATGTAACGGTTGGCGTAACAGCCGATGCCGAGGCCGTCATCGCGCAGGAAATCCATGCCCTCGCGCAACACCGGTTCGACGTCGTCGAGATAGAGCTTTCGCTCGGACGACTCGGTATCGCTCCAATCCTGGCCTGATCGGATCAGGCAGAGATTGTCGTGCGCCTGCACGCGTAGCCGCGCGCCGTCACGGATCAATTCGGGATTGCCGCCCGGCGACATTGGATCGGTCTGCGACAGCGGGATGCGGTCGCGCATGCCGCCCCAATAGGCGTGCTCCTGCACCTCGCCGCTCATGCCGCCGGCGATAGCGGCGACGCCCTCGGGCCGGCCGAGCGAGGAAAACAGCGTCTCGTGCCGCGCCACAATGGGGCGCAGCACCTCGATGAAAGTGCCGATGCCCTCGCGCTGCGTTCCGGTCCAGGCCTCGCGCGCCGGTGCAAACCATTTGTCGAAGCGAGCGATGTCGTCCCAATAGGCCACCGAGACGACGTTCTCGTAGCCGGCCTGATCAGCATATTGCGCGCGGTCCCAATGCGTGGGCCCACCCTCCGCGGCAAACCGCGCCGCGATTTCGGCGAGCCTATCCGTTGCAGCCGCCGGCGCCGTATCGCGATATTGCAGGCCGAAATACGCCATCACGACGCGGTTCACGGCAGGCTTATAGCGCGCCACGAAGGACGGGTACGGCGGCTGGTAATCGTCCGGCACGCGCTTGTGGCGCGTGCGCGGGGTCTCGAGATGCAGAGGAATTGCGGATTCCATAGGCGTGCCTCCCCTTGATTCCGGCGATCAGCTCGCCGCCGCGGCAATATCCGTGGGCTCGACGGTGTCGACCGGCAGCGCAAACTGCTCGACGCGCTGGTATCGCTTCTTGTTGAGCAGGAGCCGGGTCACGTCAGGGCGCGAATAGTGCCCAGCTGGATCAGCGGCATTCTTGGCGACGCCGATAGCGCCAAGATCGATCTCGGCAATCAAGAGGCCCTCCTGGTCCGGCGCGAGCTTGTCGCCAATCTGGCTGCCATCGGGACCGTAGATCGCAGCGAAGCCACCGCCGGCATGCAGCAGCGCGTGCTTGTCCGGCCGGTCACACAGCTCGTCGATCATCGCTTGCGAGACCGTCGCGCATGGCGCGAGCACGAAGCAGGAGCCCTCCACCGCATAGACCCGCGAGGCGGCGTTATTCACTTCGGCGCCGAGTGCCGGCGCAAAGGGATCGTAGAGCGAAAAGCTAGGCCAGGCCGCGACATGGACCTGCTCGTTCTGGGCGTACATCGCGTATTTCGACAGCGGCTGGAGATGCTCCCAGCAGCACAGTGCGCCGATACGGCCGATGTCGGACCGCGCATGCACGGCGAGATCGCTGCCGTCGCCCTCGCCATACACCGTGCGCTCGGCATGGGTCGGCCGCAGCTTGCGGCGCTTTGCGATGGTCTCGCCATCGGGCCCGATCAGCCATTGCGCCAGATAAAGACTGCCGCCGTCGCGCTCGGACAGGCCGAGCACGGCAGTGAGCTTGGCCTTGCGCACGGCGTCGCGCAGCCGCTCGGCCTGCGAACTGTCATAGGACAGCGAATTGTCGAAATAGCGCTGCACGAAGCCGCGACCGATGGCCCAGGCCGGCGAATCCATCCAGATGTGCCAAGGGTAGCCGGGGATGAAGGCTTCCGGAAAGGCGATCAGCTTGGCGCCCTTCTCGGCGGCGTCCCTGATCAGGGCGATCGACTTGTCGATCGAGGCGTCGAGATCGAGCCAGGCGGGCGCCGCCTGCACCACCGCGACCTTGTATTTCGGATGTTCGATGCCCATTCCCGCCTCCCTTGCCGGTTGATCGGAAGCCAGGTCCGATGCAGTCTATTTGACCAAGCCGGGCGGCGGGCGCTCGACCGCGGCGGAACAAAAACTCGACCGGACGGGATCGCCGGCCCGGTACGGGATTTGCCTCCGGCCAGGCGGGACCTGCGCCAACGCGCGATGTTGCGGGATGTGAAAGGGAGGCTCTGCAGATGCCAATCCAGTTCACCACGGACGACAGCCCAGGCCACCGTCGGCTTGCGCTTTGGCAGGATATCGTCTGCGACGTCTTCGTCGGGCTCGACTGCAAGTCCGATCTTGGCAGCGCCTTTCGCGGCTCGGTCACCCGGGCGTCACTGGGCAAGGCGGAATGCTCCGAGGTCTGCTCCGACCGTCAGCACGTGTTGCGCACGCCGTCGCGCATCGCGCGCTCGGATCAGGATTTCATCCTGATCGCGCTCGGCAATCGCGGCGCCGGCGCCGTGGTGCAGGACGGGCGCGAGGCGGTGGTGCATCCGGGAGAGTTTGCGCTCTATGACACCACCCGGCCCTACGAGCTGAAATTCGACGGCACCTTCACGCAGACCATCTTCAAGGTGCCGCGCGAGATGCTGCAGCGCCGGCTCGGTGCGACTGAAACCCTAACCGCCAGCGCTTTCGGACCGGACTCGCCACTGCAGCGGATCGCCTACGATTTCATCTACCGGCTCTGCCAGAGCGCGGATCAGATCGATCCGCACCACGCCGCCGCTCTGTCGGAACAGGCCGTCGATGTCCTGGCGATGGCGCTGGGGGAGCGGCTGGGCAAGACACCGCTGCCGTCCTCGACGCATCGCTCCGCCCTGCTCTACCGATTGAAGGCGCACATCCGGGCTCATCTTGCCGATCCCGATCTCTCACTGTCCGAGACCGCGGCGGCACTCGGCATCTCGTCCCGCTATGTCAACGATCTCCTCGCCGACGAGGACACCTCGTTCCAGCGCTACGTGCTGGGTGAGCGCCTCGCTCAATGCAGGCGCGACTTCGCCTCCCCCGTGCTCGCGCACCGCCACATCAGCGAGATCGCCTTCGCCTGGGGCTTCAACGACCTCTCGCATTTCGGCCGCGTCTTCCGCGAGCATTTCGGGATGTCACCGCGCGACTTCCGGCAGAGCCAGTCGCGGCATTGACGTCCGGGCAGCCAATGGCCCGAGCCTTCGCTTCAGGCGAAGGCCATGCTCGTGAATTCCAGATTGTCAGGTGCTGCCGTCGGGATCAGGCTCTGCACATGAGAACCAACGCCACCATAAGCGGATCGGAGGTCTTGCTCGGCGTGATCGCGATCCGACTCGCGGTGCTGGTCGTGGTGGGCTGGGGTCTGACGGTCCTGCCGCGGCAGGCGCACGAAGGCGAGGCCGCCTGCCTTCCCTCACCAGCAACGAGGGACGCCGCTCGGCTTCCGACAACGGCGGCCGGCCCGCGCGTGACTGACGCAGCATTCGATGACATGCGTCTGCACGACTAGGCCGTTTCCCAGCAAGGCCGGTATGTGAGCGCGGCGTAGGACACTGCGCACGCTTGCTTTACCATCCTGCACAGAGGTCGCGGGGATCAATCAGCGGCCAGCCGAGGAGCAAATCGATGGAATACCGACGCTTGGGCCGCTCGGGCCTCATGGTGCCCGCCTTGAGTCTTGGGACCGGCACCTTCGGCGGCGTGGGACGCCTCGCCGCGTGGGGCGCGACTGACGCGACCGAAGCGCGGCGCCTTCTGGATATCTGCCTCGATGCCGGCGTGTCGATGTTCGATACCGCGAACGTCTATTCGCTCGGCGAATCCGAGCGCGTTCTCGGCGAGGCCATCAAGGGCCGCCGCGACAAGGTTTTGGTCTCGACCAAGGCGACGTTCCGCTTCGGCGACGGCTCCAACGACATTGGGTCGTCGCGACAGCATCTGCTCACAGCCATCGATGCTTCGCTGAGCCGGCTCGGCACCGATTACATCGACCTGTTCCAGCTTCACGGCTTCGACGCCTTCACCCCTCCTGAGGAGGTGCTCGCGACGCTCGACGTGCTCGTGCGCGCCGGCAAGATCCGCTACGTCGGCGTGTCGAACTTTTCGGGCTGGCACCTGATGAAATCGCTTGGCGTTGCCGACAAGCATGGCTTCCCGCGTTACGTCGCCAACCAGACCTATTATTCACTGATCGGGCGCGACTACGAATGGGAGCTGATGCCGCTCGGCCTCGACCAGGGCCTCGGCGCAGTGGTCTGGTCGCCGCTCGGATGGGGACGCCTCACCGGAAAGATCCGCCGCGGCCAGCCAAAGCCTGACGTAAGCCGCCTGCCCAAGACGGCCGAGTTCGGTCCACCCGTGCCGGACGAGCACGTCTACCGCGTCGTCGATGCGATCGACGAGGTCGCCAAGGAAACCGGCAAGAGCGTCTCGCAGATCGCACTGAACTGGCTGCTGCAGCGTCCGACCGTCTCGACGCTGATCATCGGCGCGCGCAACGAGACGCAGCTGCGCGAAAATCTGGGCGCTGTCGGCTGGTCGTTGACCCAGGACCAGATTGCAAAGCTCGACGCGGCAAGCAAGGTGACATTGCCCTATCCTTACTGGCACCAGCGCACCACCTTCACCGACCGCAATCCGCCGCCGGTGTAGCGACCGGCGCCGGCGCAGTCCGGCGTGAGCTGCATCAAGCCGGACTGCGCCGACAGTGTCATCGTGCGCACCCGCGAGGGCCGCCCAATGCGCCGATTTGCCATGAAGGCCCTGTTCACCGCTCTCAATCTCAACCGCGCCGAGCGGAGCGGAATCGATTGGGACCGCATCATCCTGATCGTCTCGACCGCGGTGACGGTTGGGCTCGTCGCGCTCTACGTGTTCGGGAAGTCGACCTCGCGCTGGTGAGCCCGCGAAGGCCGTGCCGACCCATGCCCGCGGTGCCGGTGGACCCGCGCCCGGCGCAGGAACCGCCCGTATCCTGCCGGGTTGCGATGCATCTCGCAATTTCCTAACCCGGAGACGAACCACGGCTCGAATCAAGCACGCCGCCATCATGTCGCCAGCCCCCATGGAGCACGCCGACGGCCTGCCGCAGCCGCAGCGCAGCCAGGCGGTCCTCACCATTGCGCTCGGCATCATCATGGCAGTGGTCGACAGCGCCATCGCCAATGTCGCGCTGCCGACGATCGCGGCCGACCTCGACGCCAGCCCGGCGTTTTCGATCTGGATCGTCAACGGCTACCAGCTCGCGATCACGATCTCGCTGCTGCCGCTGGCTTCGCTCGGCGAGATCGTCGGCTATCGCCGCGTCTATCTGGTCGGGCTGGTGCTGTTCACGCTTGCCTCCGCATTCTGCGCGCTGGCGCACACGCTGCCGCTGCTCACGATCGCACGCATCGTGCAGGGGTTCGGCGCGGCCGGCATCATGAGCGTCAACGCGGCGCTGGTGCGTTTCACCTACCCACGTAGCCAGCTCGGCCGCGGCATCGGGCTCAACGCCCTCGTCGTTGCTTTCTCGGCCGCGGTCGGCCCGACGCTCGCCGCCGGTATCCTCGCGTTCGGCAGCTGGCCCTGGCTGTTCGCTATCAACGTCCCGCTCGGAGTGGTGACATTGGTACTGGGCCTGCGCAGCCTTCCGCACACTAGGCCTGCGAGCCATTCCTTCGACTGGCAGAGCGCGGGGCTGTCCGCGATCACTTTCGGCGTCGGCATCGCGGCCGTCGACAGCGTCGGTCATGGCGAAGCGGCGATCACCTGTCTCGTGCAGTTCGCCATCGCGCTCGTCGCCGGCGCGCTGCTGATCTACCGCGAGACCCACATGGCCTCGCCGCTGCTGCCGATCGACCTGTTGCGGATCCCGGTGTTCGCTCTGTCGATTGCGACCTCGATCGCCTCGTTCTGTGGGCAGATGCTGGCCTTCGTCGCGATCCCCTTCTACCTCCAGAGCCGCTTCGGCTATTCGGCGGTGCATATGGGCCTCTTGATCACGCCATGGCCGATCGCGGTCGCGTTCGCAGCCCCCCTGGCCGGTCGCCTGGTCGAGCATTATCCGGCCGGCCTGCTCGGCGGCATCGGCCTCACGCTGTTCGCCTGCGGCCTCGCTGCGCTCGCCTTGTTGCCGGCGGCGCCCACGCCGCTCGACGTGATCTGGCGGATGGCGCTGGCCGGCGCCGGCTTCGGCCTGTTCCAGACCCCCAACAACCGCACCATGATCGCGGCCGCCCCCCGCGAGCGTGCCGGCGGCGCCAGCGGCATGCTGGGGACGGCGCGGCTGCTCGGCCAGACCACCGGCGCAGCGCTGGTGGCGCTGTTCCTCGGCCGCTATCCGATCGAGGGAACCCGGATCGCGTTGCTGACCGGCGTCGGCTTCGCGCTCTGCGGCGCGGCGCTGAGCATGTTGCGGCTGTCGCCCGCGGGAGCGCGCGGCGCCGAGCATGTTCGGGTGCAGGACGACCAGCGTCTGCGCGGCGAATAGCGCACGACCATTTGGGAAGGCCGATTTCGGCTGCGTCCTCCGCGCCTCACATCTTCACTATCTCGGTGCGATATTTCGGCAGCAGTGCTGCGATCAGCTTGCCTTTCTCGGCCATCTCTTCCGGGGTCGGCTTCGGCGGTGGCGATGTGCGGCCTTCAACGGGAAAGCCAACCGCCAGGAAGAATTCGTCCTGTCCCGCTGGCGTGCACATGCAGAGCATACGGGCCGTCTTGCCGGACACGTTCTTGAACGCGTGCGGCGCGTTGGCCGGAACGTTGACGGTCGACCCGGCACTTACGGTGTGGGACTTACCGCGAAAGGTGAATTCAAGTTCGCCTTCGAGCAGCGTGAACATTTCCTCGAAGTCGTGGCGGTGCGGCGGGGGCCCGCCGCCGGCGGGCACCAGCATGTCGACCAGGCAATAGCGTCCTGCGGTCTGCGCGCCCGACACCAGGACCGTGTAGGTGCCGCCGGCCACAGAGATATGCGGCACGTCAGCGCCGTCGGGATCGGCGACCGTCAGGGCACGGCCGGGATCGTCGGCGGGGATCGAGGAAGCCGACGACGAGTTTGCAGAAGGCGTGTTGGTCATACGGGATATTCTTGCTTATATTTGACTGCCCATAAGAAAGGCCGGCTTCTCAGCCGGCCTTCTCAATTCTTCGCGTGCAGATCAAACCTTGACCAGCGGGCTCTTGGTCGGCCCCTTCGAGCCGCCGGGGCCACCGGGCTTGGACTTGCCCGGCGGGCGCTTGCGGGCACCCGGGAGCTTCTCCTGCTTCGGCGTGACCGGACCCTCGACGAACTCGAAGCCGATCTTGTCCTTGGTCTCGTCGGCCTCGTCCTTGACCAGAACGACGCGGACATGGCCGCCACCCTTGAGCTTGCCGAACAGCACCTCGTCGGCCAGCGGCTTCTTGATGTGCTCCTGGATCACGCGAGCCATGGGACGTGCGCCCATCTGCTCGTCGTAACCATGCTTCACCAGCCAGGTCTTGGCGGGCTCGGACAGCTCGATGGTGACATCGCGATCGCCGAGCTGCGCCTCGAGCTGAAGCACGAACTTCTCGACCACTGTACCGATCACCTCGACGCTGAGATGGCCGAACGACACGACGGCATCGAGACGGTTGCGGAATTCCGGCGCGAACTGCCGGTTGATCGCCTCGTGGTCGTCGCCTTCCCGTTTCGAGCGCGTGAAGCCGAACGCCTGCTTGGCGAGATCGGACGCGCCCGCATTCGTGGTCATGATCAGGATCACATTGCGGAAGTTGACCTGCTTGCCGTTGTGGTCGGTGAGCCGGCCGTGATCCATGATCTGGAGCAGCACGTTGTAGAGATCGGGGTGCGCCTTCTCGATTTCGTCGAGCAGCACCACGCAATGCGGATGCTGATCGACGCCGTCTGTGAGCAGGCCGCCCTGGTCGAAGCCGACATAGCCGGGAGGCGCGCCGATCAGGCGCGACACGGTGTGCCGCTCCATGTATTCGGACATGTCGAAGCGCAACAGCTCGACGCCGAGCGACGCCGCGAGCTGTTTCGCGACCTCGGTCTTGCCGACGCCGGTCGGACCCGAGAACAAATAGCAGCCGATCGGCTTCTCCGGCTCGCGCAGGCCGGCCCGCGCCAGCTTGATCGAAGCGGCGAGCGACTCGATCGCCTTGTCCTGACCGAACACGGTACGCTTCAGGGTCTGCTCGAGATGCTTGAGCACCTCGGCATCGTCCTTCGACACGCTCTTCGGCGGGATCCGCGCCATCGAGGCGATCGTGGTCTCGATCTCCTTGATGCCGATGGTCTTCTTGCGCTTGTTCTCGGCGACCAGCATCTGCGCCGCGCCGGATTCGTCGATCACGTCGATCGCCTTGTCCGGCAGCTTGCGGTCGTGGATGTAGCGCGAAGAGAGCTGCACCGCAGCCTCGATCGCCTCATTGGTGTATTTCAGCCGGTGGTAGTCTTCGAAGTACGGCTTGAGGCCCTTGAGGATCGCGATCGCGTCCTCGACCGTCGGCTCGTTGACGTCGATCTTCTGGAAGCGCCGCACCAGCGCGCGGTCCTTCTCGAAGTGCTGGCGGTATTCCTTGTAGGTGGTCGAGCCCATGCAGCGGATCGTGCCGGAAGCGAGCGCGGGCTTGAGCAGGTTCGAGGCATCCATCGCCCCGCCCGACGTCGCGCCCGCACCAATTACGGTGTGGATCTCGTCGATGAACAGGATGGCGTTGGGATGGGCCTCGAGCTCCTTCAGCACCTGCTTCAGGCGTTCCTCGAAGTCGCCGCGATAGCGCGTACCGGCGAGCAGCGTGCCCATGTCGAGCGAGAACACGGTCGCAGCCGCCAGCACCTCAGGCACCTCGCTGTCGACGATGCGCTTGGCAAGCCCCTCCGCGATTGCGGTCTTGCCGACGCCGGCCTCGCCCACGAACAGCGGATTGTTCTTCTGGCGGCGGCACAGCACCTGGATCGCGCGGTTGATCTCGGAATTGCGCCCGATCACCGGATCGATCTTGCCGTCGCGCGCCTTCTTGTTGAGGTTGACGCAATAGGTCTCGAGCGCCTCGCCCTTCTTCTTGGCGTCCTCGCTGCCCTTGGTCTCCGTCTCCTCGTCGACACCGCGCACCGGCCGCGCCTCGGAGACGCCCGGCCGCTTGGCGATACCGTGGCTGATATAGTTGACGGCGTCGTAGCGCGTCATGTCCTGCTCCTGCAGGAAATACGCGGCATGACTCTCGCGCTCGGCAAAGATCGCGATCAGCACGTTGGCGCCGGTCACCTCTTCGCGACCGGACGACTGCACGTGGATCACCGCGCGTTGGATCACGCGCTGGAACCCTGCGGTCGGCTTGGCGTCGTCGGCGCCATCCGTCACCAGGTTTTCGAATTCGGTCTCAAGATAATTGACGAGGCTCGTACGGAGCTTGTCGAGGTCGACGCTACAGGCGCGCATGACGGCGGCTGCATCGGAGTCGTCGATCAGGGAGAGCAGGAGATGCTCGAGCGTCGCGTATTGGTGATGACGCTCGTTTGCGATCGCCAGTGCACGATGCAGGGATTGTTCAAGGCTTTGGGAAAAAGTCGGCATTCGCGTCCTCTATGGCCCCCACCATCATGATCGCCATCGCCCGGTCAGGCAACAACAACCTTTGTCACATATAGTTATACAAGATCGCGGCGAAAGACCGGTTCCGCGACTCAGGCGGCTGCACAGCTGCGGTATTCTTCGATGCAAAACCCGTTCCGGTTTGGGCACGATCGGCACCGGTCCGAAATTCCGTAGTTTTGCCCTCTGCAACGAACATCGCGCGTAGACATCACGCGGCAATCACACTGCGACTTGCACAAGAACCGGCTTCGAACGCGCCGTAACGTGTTGTGTCTTACTTCTTTTCCATCACGCATTGCAGCGGATGCTGGTGCTTGCGAGCGAAATCCATCACCTGCGTCACCTTGGTCTCGGCGATCTCGTAGGTGAACACGCCGCACTCCCCGATCCCGTGATGATGAACGTGCAGCATGATCTTGGTTGCAGCCTCAGCGTCCTTCTGGAAGAATTTCTCCAGCACATGAACGACGAATTCCATCGGCGTGTAATCGTCGTTCAGGATCAGCACACGGTACAGGTTCGGCCGCTTGGTCTTCGGCTTGACCTTGGTGATGACGGACGTGTTTGGCGCGGAAGGACCGCCGGAACGGTTCTCGTCGTTGCTCATCAGGGCAGCGTGGGCGGCGGCGGCCGCGGACGGATCTGGTCTGGAAGACAGTTGCGGCATGGCTCAGGCGTTCAAATTCCCCACGGAAGCGTATGACGGTTCGCCGCGCAGCCCCGGCCTTCGGAGCTTCGCACAGGCGTACCGCCTTGTTGGATCGCCGCTTCCAGCCGGTCCGGTCCAAGCCGGATCGGCCTCACCGAATATGGGCCTGCCCCCGGCTCGCCGCAAGCGTGCGACAGCTCGGCCGATGCTGGCATGGCGGTCCCGATTCCCGGTCCGGGCGATCCTCACCAAGGTTAATCAATCCGGACTGATTTGACAAAAGCTTCCGCCCCACCGGTTTAGAAGATGTTGACCAGGAACCCGGCCGTAACGCGGCTGCAGCCGCTTCGCGCGGGTTAGCTCCGGTTTTCTACGGACCAATTTACCCTGCGTTCAATGGCGTGGCGCGAAAACGGGCAAAGCCACAGATTTCCGGGAATCGTCATGTCTCGCGTGCCCCTCGTCAGCCGTATTGTTGGTCGGCACCTCTCCCGGTTTGCAGCGGCCGAACAAGGCAATATCGCCGTGATCTTCGCCATCGCGCTGCTCCCGGTTTTGGGCTTCGTCGGAGCTGCAATCGATTACAGCCGCGCGGCCCAGGCTCGTTCCGCAATGCAGGCGGCCCTCGATTCCACGTCGCTGATGGTCTCCAAGGATCTGTCGTCCGGCACCATCACGACGTCGCAGATCAGCACCAAGGCGCAGGCTTATTTCAATGCCCTGTTCACTGCTACCAACGCCCTGCCGTCGGTCAGCATTGCGGCCACGTACACCGCAAGCACCAGCATGGGCTCCACCATCCAGGTCACCGGCACCGGCACCTACACGACCGCCTTCATGAAGGTCGCAGGTTTCCCGACACTCGACGTCGGCGCCGATTCTACCAGCGCCTGGGGCCTGGTGCGCATGCGCGTGGCCTTGGTGCTCGACAACACGGGCTCGATGGCTGACGACGGCAAGATGGCGGCGATGCAGACCGCCGCGAAGAGCCTGGTCGACCAGCTCAGCCCGCTCGCCAAGTCCAATGGCGACGTCTACATCTCGATTGTTCCGTTTGCCAAGGACGTCAACGTCGGCGCCAGCAACTACAATAAGTACTGGGTCGATTTCAGCGATTGGGACGCGGCCCGCGGCACCAGGTCCGCCAACCACAACACCTGGACGGGATGCGTGGTCGACCGCGACCAGGACTACGACACCAAGAACACGACGCCCACGAGCGGCAATGCGGGAACGCTGTTCCCGGCCGAACAGTACTCCTACTGCGAAACCGGCAGTTCGTCCTATCTGCAGCCAATCATGCCGCTGAGCTACGACTGGAACTCACTCAAGAGCCGTATCGACGCCATGAAGCCCACCGGCAACACCAACCAGGGCATTGGCCTCGCCTGGGGCTGGATGACACTGTCGACCGGCGATCCCATGAACGCGCCGGCCAAGGACACCAACTACACCTACAAGGACGCGATCGTGCTGCTCTCCGACGGTCTCAACACGCAGAACCGCTGGTACAGCAACGCCTGGCAAATCGACGCGCGGCAGAAGAAGCTGTGCGACAACGCCAAGGCGGCGAACATCACGATCTATACGGTGCAAGTGAACACCGGGAGCGATCCGACGTCCAGCGTGCTGCAATATTGCGCGAGCGGCACCGAAAAATTCTATCTGGTGACGAAGGCCGATCAGACCGTCTCGGTGTTCAAGGACATCGGCACGTCGTTGTCCAAGCTGCGCGTGGCGCGCTGAGATCGACACGCCGCGACACAAAAAAAGCCCGGCTGCTGCAGCCGGGCTTTTGATTCCAGGACGTCAGGAAGCGTTAGCTGGCGGCCGGAGTGAACTTCGACACGATGGTCTCGACCGGCTTGAACGCCTGCTTGGCGAGGTCGCTATAGAGGCCGGCGATCTTCTGCGATTCCGCGACGAAGGACTCGTAGGCGGAACGGGCGAATTCGGTCTGCGCTTCGACGGCCTTGTCCAGCGACTTCACGCCGGAAAGCTTCTCGACGAAGGACTTGGTGTCTTCGAACGACTTCTTGGTGTAGTCGCCATAGGCGCTGGCGATCGCCTGAAGGCCGTGCTGCATCGAGGTCGCGGAGGCGACGTACTGCTCGAAATGCTCTTTCCCGTAGCCTTGAAAGTCTTCAACCTTGAACATTCGGAATCCTTTTCCCTAGCTCTTGTCGGGAAGCCCCGGCTCCCTGACTCTGCTCACAATTAGTGCAACGCACAAAAAAGTCAAGAATTTTGTGCGTCGCACAAAATTGCGTGCAAAATCGCAGAAATTCCCGGGGTTTCCCGCAATGGTTCCTTAAGCTTTTGGAAACCGCGGCCCCCTACTTTGATTCCCTGGACGTGTTCAGCTTCCACAAGCGGCCGAAAGCCGTTGGAGAACATCACCTTAGCCAGAACAGCGGCTCAGGCCCAACGTCCCCCGCGGCGAACACCTGCGGAGGACAGCCTGAGCAGGTAATGATCCCGGGTCCCTTGGGCACAATTTCGCCTCACGAGCCGGTGATCAAGTCAGAAACGGGGACGGGGTTTCATGCTTCGTAAAAACTTGTCTTCCTCGCGCTTGGCGCGGGTTGGCGTTTTTGGGCTTCTTGCGGTCACCAGTGCAGTCATCTTCACCACAGATGCTGCCGAGGCGCGGCGCCACCGGCGTCACACCGCGCACCACCGCGTGCAGCGCGATGTGTCCGAGAGTTCCAGCCCGAAATTCGCGTCGATCATCGTCGACGGCAATTCCGGCTCCGTGCTTCAGGCAACGAGCCCCGACGGGATCCGGCATCCGGCCTCGCTGACCAAGATCATGACGCTTTATTTGCTGTTCGAGCGTCTCGAGTCAGGGAAGATGAAGCTCGACACCGAGATGCCGGTGTCGCAGCACGCCGCCGATCAGGATCCGACCAAGCTGAACCTGCGTGCCGGCCAGACCATCCGCGTCGAGGACGCGATCAAGGGTCTCGTCACCCGCTCCGCCAACGACGCAGCCGTTGTGATCGCGGAAGCGATCGGCGGCGACGAGGACGACTTCGCCCAGATGATGACGCGCAAGGCGCGTTCGCTCGGCATGTCCAGGACGGTTTACCGCAACGCCAACGGCCTTCCCAACGACGAGCAGGTCACGACCGCGCGCGACCAGGCCACGCTCGGACGCGCCATCCAGGAGCGCTTCCCACGCTACTATCGCTATTTCGCGACCTCGACGTTCAACTGGCGCGGACAGTCGATCCGGAACCACAATCATCTGCTCGGCAATGTCGAGGGCGTGGACGGCATCAAGACCGGCTACACCCGCGCCTCCGGCTTCAATCTCGTGACCTCGATGCGCCGCGGCAATCGCCACCTGATCGGCGTCGTGCTGGGCGGCCGTAGCGGCGGTTCACGCGACGCCATCATGCGCAACCTGCTCGCGGAGAACCTCGATAAGGCCGTGACCACCCATACCGTCGTCGCGGTCACCGAACGCAACAGCTCCGACGCGGCTGCCGAGATTGCCGATGCGTCGGATACCCCGGCCCGTTCCGCTCCGCAGGTCCAGGCGTCGGCTGCCCCTGCTCCCGATGCAGCCCCGTCGCGTCTCGCCGCGCGCCTCTCGACGCTTGCGGCTGCGACTGCCGCGGTGCCGCCGGCTCAGCCCAACAGGCCTGAAGTTCGGCCGACAGAATCCAAGATCGAGCCTGCGCCGCTCACCAATGGCGTGATCTTGAGCCAGCCGCTCTCGATCATCCCCGGCTCGTCCGAGCCGATGAAGCCGGTCCGGGTCAAGACCGTCCAGGTCAAGGCCGGCGCGGTGAAGGTCGCCTCCGCCGCCCCGGCTCAGATCGCACCGCAGGTCACGAGCACGGTCGCGTCGCGCTCCGACGTCGCCGAAACCTCGGGCGCCGTGGTCGCCCGTGCAGACCTTATCAACAAGCCCGAGGTCGTCAGCCAACCGGAAGCTCCGAGGGCCGAGATCGCCCGTACCGAGCTGCCGCGGCAGCCGGCGGGCTTCGGCAGCGGCAACGGCATCCTCGGCGTATTGCCGGCCGCCACTGCCGCCGCACCCGCCCCGGCTGCTGCGAAGCTCGCGTCAGCCGACCCGGCGCTGCAGCCGATCCAGATGAGCGCCACCACGAAGCCGGTCGTCACCCATAGCGGCTGGATCGTCCAGGTCGGCGCGCTCGAGAGCGAGAACGAAGCCCAGCAGCGCATCGACGCGGCGCGCAGCTCGGCTCGCGGCCTGCTCAGCAAGGCCGACCCGTTCACCGAGCCGGTCGTCGCGAAAGACAATCGCAAGCTCTACCGCGCCCGCTTCGCCGGGCTCGACCGCGACCAGGCCGAAGCCGTGTGCCGCACCCTGAAGCGCGCCGATATCTCCTGCATGACCGTCCGCAACTGATCTTTCGCATCGCTCCAATGAAAATGCCCGCGCCTTGCGCGGGCATTTTCATTTTCGGGATGCGGTGGCCGACGAGGCTGTTCCACGACAACCTCTCGTCAAGGATTTACGGTTAAAACTTTACGCAAGGGATCGACCACGCCGACAATGGCGGGCATCGGGGCGACGGCAAACAGAGCAAGCAGAGCTCACACGGGACGAGCGTTTGTAGCGTGGTGCCGGAGTTAGCCGTTATGCGTGCGAAGCAGAGTATCCTTGGCCTCGTTTACACGGGCAGCGAGATACGTCGAGCCCCCCTGGTCGGGATGCAGTTTCTTCATCAGGGACTTGTGAGCCCGGCTGATGTCGTCCCGCCCCGCTCCCGGCTGCAGGCCAAGGATCTGATAGGCCTCCTCCGTCGTCATTTTGCCGGTCGCCACCGTGCGGCGCTGCCCCCCTGCCGCGTCGCCCTGCGCGTTCTGACGCCAAGCGGGAAACCGGCGGTCCAGATAGCTTTCAAGTAGGGCCACGCTCTCGGCGTCGAACGCCGGGACCATTGCCAGCAGGGCCGCGAGATCGAACTCATCGAGATCGCGCCCGGCGTGAGGCCCGGCGACGATCCGGCCTCCGAGCTGGCCGGAATCGTGATCGAGCCGCATATCCAGGAATTGCGAGCGCACGCGCGAGGCCTGACCGGCCGGGCGCGTCGCGCCCCCGCCGAACAGCCCGCCGATATGGCCGAAGCCGGCGTTTGCCATCGGTGTCCAGCCCAGGAGCCCGGCACCGAATATCCCGAGCGGGATCGCCACCACCAGTTCGCCCTTCAAGCCTGTGAACGCTGCGACGGCCAGCGCCACCACGCCGCCACCGAACCTGATCGCGCGTGCCAGCACGGCCGGATTGGCCGAACGGAACATCTGGAGCAGCAGATAAAGGGTAATAACGGCGATAGCGCCGGCGATCAGGGTCATGGCCGGAATATAGTCGGCCTACCGCCAAAAAGCATCGTGTCCTTGCGCCCCGCCGACCGCGCCCCAGCGCTACTTCATCTGGCCGATCAGCCTGGCCGCACCACTGGCGGTCTTCGCCAATTGCAACAGCGCCTCGCGTCCGCCGGCCGCGTAGGCGGCGGCTGCGCGCAACAGCTCGCGCAACTGCGCCGCCGCGCCCGGATCGAACCGGCACCAGGCGCCGCCGGTTAGGCGCGCGATCTCGCGAAAGGCCTGCTCGGCCACCGCGTCATGGCCTTCCTGAAATACGAACACGGGCACCTTGAGCATGCCGAGCTCGCCGGCCTTGGCGCAGAGCTCGTCGACGTTCTCCTCCATGGCGTCGCCGACGAAGACGACGGCGCGCACGCCGGATGCGACCGCCTCGCGCCGCGCCTCGCTCAGCACCTTGCCGATCTGGGTGTCGCCGCCACGGCAATCGATCTTGCCCATCAGCGTCGCAAGCTTGGCGCTGTCGGAGATCCATCCCGTGGCGCGGCACTCGTTGAAGCCGCGATAGTAGACGAGCCGGATATCGAGACTGCCGAGCGCGGCGGTCTCACGGAACATGTCGGCCTGAAGCGCGCAGGCCATGTCCCAGGTCGGCTGGCGGCTCATCGTCGCATCCAGCGCGAAGATCAGCCGCCCTTTCGCACCGGGCGCATGCGGTGACAGCGCGCGCGCGTTTGCGACGAAGGCGGCGATGTCCTCCGAGGTCGAGGTCCCCGCCTGCGGCACAGCGCCATCTTGTTGCGCCGAGACGGCATCGCGGCCGCGCGGTTTGATGGGTTCGCCGGACATTCCTTGACCCTTGCGTGAGCGGCTAATGTGGTCAGCGCATGCAGCCCGGTCAATGTGCAAAGCCCCCGCAGGCGTCAGCCGGCGGAGGCTTTGAAAACCGCTATCGACGACGAGGAAGGCGTCAGCTCTTGGCAGGCGCCATCAAGGCGACCGGACCGGGCTCGAGTATCTTGGGCGGGGACGATTGCGTGTCGACCGGCGCCACCTCGCTATCGGTCACGCTCAGGAACTTGTCGAGCATGCCCTGGATCGAGTTCTTGGCAGCGTCCGGACCGGTGTCGCGCATGTCGTTGTGCTGGAATTCGGTCTTCACGACCTGGATGCCGGCCTTCTCGCATTCCTCGTCGGTCGGGATCACGCCCGCGTCGGCCTTGAACTGCGGATCGGTGGAGCGGAACGACAGGATCTTGAACTTGCCGGCGGTGACGAAGGGCACGCGAAGATTGTCGAGCGTGACGACCTTCTTGACCTCATCCGGGTACTGCTTGGCGAAATACATCGTGATGTCGCCGCCCATGGAGTGGCCGACCATGGTCACCTTGTCGTAGTCGGCGTTGGGCTGAACCTTCTTCATCTCCTGCATGGCGAGATGGATGTTGGCGACGCCGCGCAGGATCTGCGGCAGCCGGCCGACGTAGATCTCACCGGGCTTGGTCACCATCGGAGGGTCGGTCGGCAAATCATGCTGCGGGCTGACGACGAGGTAGCCACGCGCGGCGAAAATGTTGGCGAGGAAGCCGTACTCGGTGTTCTTGACGGTGTTACCGTGGTTGATCACGGCGACCGGCATCGTGATCATGCCGGCATTGGCCTGCATTTCCTTGTCACGACGGATCGCAATATCGACGGGCACCGCACGGTTGTCGCGCGAGGCATCGTAGAAGGTGATGGTCTCGTGCCTGATTGCCCACTTGCTCGCCGTGAAATAGGCGACGCCGCAGAGGGCACTGACCGAAACCAGAACGGCAATTCCACGCTTCATTTTCGTCCTCAGCCTCAGGCTCTTGCGGCCTGAATCCCTGTTGAAAATCGTGTTCTTCCGGAGCTCTTCGGCTCCTGGTCGCCTATTCCCTAATATATGTCACAGCCGCGTGACAGGAAGGCTAAATATTGTGAACCATCAGCCCTTTCATTGTGCGGCGCACTCGTTTCTTGGGCACCTCGTTCCCATACGGTTACGTCAGGGTGCACGTCACCTTCCGACGCAACCTGTCTCGATCGGGTTCAATTTTGCAGTAAACGCGGGGTGAAAACGGCTGAGCGCAGGCTCGGTTCCCACGGGAGACCGGCCGCTTTGATCGACCAGAAGTAGCGACATACCGCCACCTCAGGCGCCGAGGATGTCGTGAACCTCGAGCGGCTTGTCGACCTGATTGAACCACTCGGCGCGGTTGGCCGCACGGCGGCGTCCGCGCTCGTCGAGCGGAAGCTTGAGCTGCCGCAGCAGGCTCGTCACCTCTTCCCTTGCGGTGAGATGGCCGAGATTGGGCCGCATGCCGAGAGTGGCCTCGTCGATCTCGTCCAGCGCGGTCAGTCCGCGCGGGAAGAACTCGCGATAGACGACGCGTTCGGCGAAGCCGTCGACGTAGCGGAAGCCGAGCCGTAGCGACAAATCCTTCAACCCCTCGGCAACCAGCTGCTTGTTGCGGGAGCCGAGCATCGACAGGCGGTTGCGCACCACGATCCAGTCGGTGGTCGCGCCATCGAGCTGGCGACGCTTGCGCCTGACATCACGCACCATCTCGGCGTAGTGACTCTCGCCCGTCACCGCGTAATTGGCGGGATCGACGGTGCCGAGCACGTCGAAATCGAGGAAGCTGTCGTTGATCGGGGTCACCAGCGTGTCGGCCATCGAGTGCGCAAGCCGCATCAGGTAGCTGTCGGTGCCGGGCGTATCGATGACGATGAAGTCGAAGCTGCTCTCGACCGCCGAGACCGCCTCCATGAACTGAAGGAACTCCGAATTCTCGTTCTCGGCGACCTGCATGGTTTCGCCGAGCTTGATGCAGCGATGCAGCGGCAGTTCGAGGTCGAGCTTGGTGCGGCGCGCCCAAGCGGAACGGTTGTTGATGTAGTGAGTAAAGCTCTGCTGGCGGCAGTCGAGGTCGATGGTGGCGACGCGCTGGCCGGCTTTCAGAAGCGCGACCGCGATGTGCAGGGCGGTCGTCGACTTGCCGGAGCCGCCCTTCTCGTTGCCGAGCACGACAACATGCGCCGAGCCGGACTGGCCTTGGCTAGCTTGCACAAGCATCGCGATCCTCAACACCCCTAACGAATATCTTCGAGTTGGCCGCGTCTGCGGTCAAGTGAAATGCGTGACAGGCAATACGAATCGCGGCGCGCCGTCCTTCATGATGAATCGCCGCGCCGCTTCGCGTCTGTGATCCAGCCCACAATGTCGCGACCGCTTGCGCGGCATTGCGCGGGATGCTGTGCCGCATCCGGATGCGTGGCGTCCATCGTCGCCGCTTGTTAAGGTTAGCCTGCCGGGCGCCGGGACGCGGCCGCCGGTTCCCAACCCCGTCGAGTTCTGATGTCACGCAGCCCCTTGATCGCCCGCACGGTCCCCACCTTGCGACGCGCCGTCGACAATCTTCGCAAGCGAAAGGCCACGATCGCGCTGGTCCCGACCATGGGAGCGCTCCATGACGGCCATGTGTCGCTGGTGCGCCTGGCCAGGCGGCGCGCGAGCCGCGTCGTGGTGTCGATCTTCGTCAACCCGACCCAGTTCGCCCCAACCGAGGATTTTGGCGCCTATCCGCGAACCTGGAAGGCCGATCTCGCCAGGCTCGCCGCCGAGGACGTCGACGTCGTCTGGCATCCCGGCGCCGAGGCCATGTATCCGGAGGGCTTTGCCACCCGCATCATACCGGAGGGACCGGCGCTGGCCGGACTCGAGGACCGCTTCCGCCCGCATTTCTTCGGCGGCGTCGCCACCGTCGTCGGCAAGCTGTTCACGCAGTGCCGGCCGGATGTCGCGATCTTCGGCGAGAAAGATTTCCAGCAGTTGCGTGTGGTGGCGCAGATGGCCCGCGACCTCGACCTCGGCGTCAAGGTGATCGGCTCCCGCACCGTGCGCGAGCGCGACGGGCTCGCGATGTCCTCGCGCAACGTCTACCTGTCACCACAGGAGCGGCAGACAGCAACCACGCTGTACCGCGCCATGAAGGAGAGCGCCGGGCGCATCCGTGCCGGCGAAGCGGTCACGGCCGCAATGGCGCGCGGTGCTGCGATGATCACGGCGGCCGGCTTTGAGCTCGACTATTTCGAGGTGCGCCATGCAACGACCCTGGCGCCTGTCATCTCGCGCAAGGACGGCCCCTTGCGCATCCTGGTCGCGGCCAAGCTCGGCACGACCCGACTGATCGACAATCTCGCGGTTTAGAGCAGCCCGAGATCGCGCAGCTCGCGTCGCATCGGCTCCGGCATCGCCGCGATCGAGCCGGCGGCTGACTTGCCGAGATCGGGCGGCACCGAATCGTCGGCAAGGTAGCGCCAGCCCTGGAACGGGCGCATCGGCCGCGGCGACACCGGGATCACCTTCGGCTGCATCACGATCCGGCAGCGCCCGATGCCGTCCTTGTCGCGGAACGGCTCGATGCCGATGATCTTTTCGCGCGCGGCGACCTCGCCCTTGATCACCCAATAGAGCGACCCGCCCGACAGGATCTCGGCGTCGCGCTTGGGCACCATGCGGGTGATGTGGATGTGATGTTGCGGCAGACCCTTCTTCTTGGCGGTCTGCATCCGTTCGGCGGTCCACTCCTTCAATTCCTTGACGGATTCGCAGCCGACGGCGAGCTTGATCAGATGTAGTGGCATGCCCCAGCATTAGCCGGGCAGCCACCCATTTGGAATGCCGATCTACTCGTTATCCGCAGCCGGGGGAGCGGCGGGCGGCGGCGTGAGCGGAACCGGTGCTGCAGCCGGCGCCCGCGCAGCCTTGGGCGCAGGCGGCCTCTTCGCGGCGGGAGCTGCGGCCTGTGCCGAGGCCGCTGCCGGGGGGCGCGGAGCCGCCGCGTTCGCGGTGGGCGCCGCCTGACGCGTCGCCGGCTCCGGATTCATGATGCTGACCGGCGGCGTCGACGAGGCACTCGGGAACTCGGCATTGGTCGGCTTGCCCGTCGGCATCGACGGCGGCAGTCCCGCAAGCGCGGCAGTGGCCGGCAACGATTGCGCTGCTGCAGGCGCATTCCATGTCGGGGCGTAGCGCGCAACCAGCGTGTCGTAGAGATGAGAATCCATGTTGGCGGCGACCTGCTGCTGATCGGTCAGCGAGCGGAAAGCTGCACAATCGAACTGCGTGCAGCCGTCGCGCACGACCAGCACCTGCGCGACCAGACCATAGCGATCACGCTCCAGCGATTTGCGCAGCACCTTGACGTCGGACGTCAGGCTCTTCTCGGCGGTCGCGGCATCGCCAAGCGACATCAGCCGATCGATCCTGGCCGCGGTGGTGGAGACGGCCGCAGCCGCCACGTCCGGCGCGCCGAACAGCGCCTTCTCGCAGCCAATGGCCACGGCATCGCCGGCGAGATCGTCGAGACAGGACAACGCCGGCAGGCTCATCGCGGCCTGTGCACGCGCCTCGGTCGGCGTGGACTGCCCCGCCGGTCCATCGACGCGCACGACGGCAGCCAGCGCGATGGCAATGGCCAGCAAGGTCATGACGGTCAGCGCGCCGTTGGCGACCGACCGCTCGGCGCGCAGCAGCGTCACCAGGAGAATAAGTCCGAAGAAGCCGGCAGCCGCCAGCATCATCCACATCGGAAAGGCTGGCGAGCGCCAGATTTGGTCGAGCGACGAGGCCCATGCCCAGTTCATGCGCGACGTCCCCTCACGCGAGCAGAGAGCGAATGGTCAAAGCGAGTACCGAGAGTCGGCGACTGCCCCCAGCCTACCTTTTGAAGGTGAAGCGGGCCTTTTGACGGCGGCAGAATACAAATTCCCGAGGACGCGCCAATGCGCGGGTAGCGTCGGCCTTCAGGACAGCGCGAGCTGGCTTTCCTTGGCGACGCGTTCGAAGGCTTCGGTCGAGCTCTTGATCCGGTACTGACAGTCGTCACCATCGGTCGGCAGGAGGCGGATGACCTCATACGAGCCGCTGGCAGCGGGGCGTGCGACATTGCTGGCGGTGAACAATACGCGCGCGCCAATAGGGAATTTGTGCTTCAACACCCTCTCCATCACTCAAACAACGCCTGCCACGCCCATGGTCCCACTGCGTCGGCCGGCCGGAAACCCGCCCGCTGTATAGCATGCGACGGGCGTTTTTGGCCAGCAGTATGCGACATGGCAAACGTGCGAATTTTGCAGTTATTTCAGAGTGATGCCGCCGGCCGATGATACCGCTGGAACCCGTTCTTCCGGGGTATGGGGCAAACGGCCGTCGGGGCTGGCGTGATCCACCGCCCTGGGCGGTTCCCAGGCCGTGAGGTCCCTCTCCCTGCCGATCACTCGGGCGATCGAGCGAGGCCCGATCGCAACCACGGGCTACACGTTCTCGAACTTTTCGATGACAAGCGTTTCGGCGAGCCCGTCCCGGGTCCATTCCTGGAACGCCGGCAGCGCCAGCATCGTGTCCATGTAGGTCTTGGTCTCCGGCGTGACCTCGATCGCGTAGGTGCGGAAGCGGTGCACGACCGGGGCATACATCGCATCCGCCGCGCCGAAGCGCCCGAACAGGAACGGTCCATTGGTGCCATAGCGGGTCCGGCACTCGCGCCAGATCTCCTGCACGCGCGCGATATTGGCCTCGGCGTCCGCGGACAGCGTCACCGGGCGCACCGGACGGTGCAGGTTCATGCCGCATTCGTTGCGAAGGGCCATGAATCCGGAATGCATCTCGGCGCACACCGAACGGGCATGGGCGCGGGCGGCGGCGTCGTCCGGCCACAGCTTCACTTCCGGATAGCGCTCGGCGATGTATTCGATGATGCTGAGCGAATCCCACACCGTGATGTCGCCGTCGACCAGCACCGGCACCTTGCCGGCGCGGCTGAACGAGATGATCTGCTCCTTGTCCGCGGGATTATCGGTGTAGAGCGGGATGAGGGTCTCCACGAACGGGATATCGTTGGCGCGGAGTGCGAGCCAGGGCCGCATCGACCATGACGAGTAATTCTTGTTGCCGATTGCGAGTTTCAGCGCAGCCATGTCATCAGTCCTTCTCGATACCCCTTGAAGCGAGCCGCTTTTAACGCCATCGCCTGCCGCCAATCAATCGTTGCTGCACCTCGCCATGCGTGGCAAGCGTTGCGATCAGGAGATACACATGAGCAGGCATTGGGTCGACATCACCGCCGTCGGCTTCTTCATCATCGAATGGCTGGTCTACGCCCTGACGCTGGAGCATTCGGCGTATGGCCGCGACAGCCTGTCGGCGCGGATGAACCGCTACCGCGAGGTCTGGGTGCGCCGGCTGCTCGACCGCGACGCGCGCATGGTCGACATGCAGATCATGGCCTCGCTGCAGAACGGCACCGCCTTCTTCGCCTCCACCAGCCTGATCGCGCTCGGCGGCGCGCTGGCGCTGCTCCACGCGACCAACGACGCGATCACGATCTTGAGCAAGCTGCCGATCGATCTCAGCACCTCGCCGGCCATGTGGGAGCTGAAATGCGTCGGCCTTGTCCTGATCTGCGTCTACGCCTTCTTCAAATTCGCCTGGTCGTACCGCCTGTTCAACTATGTCGCGATCCTGTTCGGCGGCATGCCGGCGGCCTCGCAGCGTGACACGCCGGAGGCCGAAGCTCATGTGATCCGCACCTCGCGCCTGTTCGAATCTGCCGGCCGTCATTTCAACCGCGGCCAGCGCGCCTTCTTCTTCGCACTCGGCTATCTCGGCTGGTTCGTCAGCCCCTGGGTGTTGTTCGTGACCACGGCAGCCGTGGTGATCGTGACGTGGCGGCGGCAATTCGCCTCGAGCGCGTGGGAGGCCATGGCGCCGGAGGTGGTGGATGGCGAGGAGATGAAGCGCGGCCGTTGACGCGCTCGCAATGACGGAGCAAGGGGAAGCAGCGTCGCTCTTCCATCTCGCATTTTGAATCGCAGACACGCCTTCACGTCCTCGCGGCTGATTTCGCCCGAGCTTTGCTTCAGTCGCTCCACCCTCTTATCCAAGAGGGCGCAGGGAAGGCCGGGTGCTGACCTCGCACCCGCGGTCCGCTGCGCGAAAAGCACACGCAGGAAAACCGCACAGCAGCATACAGGTGGTGCCAATCACTCGGCCTTCCCTGCGCGATGGTTGGACGGCTTATGCCGTGCTCTCCCGGGAGCCGAGTTCTTGCTGGCCTCCCTCGCCTTGGCGAAAGTCACCGACACCGCGCCGGTTGACGCAGATGCCGCATTCGCCAGGGCTTGACCGTAGCAACGACGGCCAGGACCACACGGTTTTGCCGTACGCACGGCCCGCCATTTCGCCGCAGTTTTCCCAGCCCTGTCGACGAAGCCGGAAACTTACAGACGAGACGAAGCCTGACAGCGCCGCTCGTCGGAACGAAGCCTTGGGCTCACGGAGAGCAATCCGCCCTGCCCTTGGCCACTCGCACCCGAACGCTGCCGCGTCCACCGCAAGCCCCGGCTCGCGAACATGACGACCACAAGATCGCCCCTCAAGGATGAGCCGGGATGGACGACACATACGCCATTTCCGAATTTCGGTAAAGTGGAATATTTTTGCGGAGAGGGGTTGACGCGGTGGCGGGTGTTTTGCCCGACGGGTCAAGGCCCGACACTCCTTCCGTTACATGAGCGGGCTTGGGACCCGACTTCAACGCGTCGGCGGCATCAGCGCACGCAGGATACCTGGCTTCCAGGCCTGACGCGAGCTGTCGAAGGCGGCAAAGTCGTGATCGAACTGCCAATAGGCCCATGACCAGCCGAGCCTGTCGGCGCTTCTCGCCACGAATGACAAATATCGCTGCCGGCTGTCGGATGGCGCACGCTCGTACACTCCGAACTCGCCGACATAAACCGGGCGCTGCTCTTTCTCCGCCCAGACACTCATCTTCCTGAAGTCGGCGGCAGCCTTCGCTTCATCCTCCGGGCTCCCCCAGTCCAGGGGCCCGATCCGCGAAAACGTCGGAGACCACGGCGCGCCCTGATGGGTGAACCGTATCGGCGCGTAATAGTGAAACGTGACGATGAGATGCCTGTCCTCGGCCGGCAGAATCAGCGCGTCGACAGGGATCTCATCGGTGTTGAGAACGGCGGCGATGACAGGCCGTTCGGGATTGGTGCGTCGGATGATGCCGAGACATTCATTGAGGAGCGAATTCCAGCCGGCGGACGTCATTTCTCCACCAGGCTCGTTCAACACTTCGAAAACGAGTGCCGGATATTTTCCGGCATAGCGCTCGGCGATCTGCCGCCAGAACGCCTTGAGCTTCTCGGCGCATCCGGAAACGTCGCGTTGGCAAAGGTGGGTATCGTGCTCGTCGACGATGGGAACGAGCTTCCTCGCGAGAACCTCCTCGATGACGGCGTCGAGCCGCCTCAGGACGATCTCGTCCAGGACATTCCCCGGGCCCATGAACTTGAAGCCGAAGAAATTGATCCTGACATGCGCGAACCCCGCCTTCTTGATCGCAGTCAGATTTTCCAGGCGAAATGGCGCGTTTTGGCCGCCTTCCCAGATTCCATCGTAGCCGAGAATGTTGATACCGCGACCCAGTTTTGGCGTGTCACGGGCGGCGGCTTGCTCGGCCCCATGGGCGTGGGAGAACAGCGATACAAGAAAAACCGCCGTAGCCGCAAGATTGAAGCTTCTCGGCCAACGCGCGCGCATGGAGGTCATACTGCTTCCATTCCTGGAGCCTGGAATTCCGTCGGTCGCACCGGCCTGCACGTCGCGAAGAAAAAGCCCACCAGGAGCACGGATGTGAACATCGTCGAACGAAGGAATGTCGTCTCCGTAAAATTGGTCTGAAAGCTGAGGACGACGAATCCGATGATGAGGGCACAGTGCGACCGGTCGATCGTGCGAGCGGAGATCAGATGGAGGATCTTGTGCGAGAACAGGAGGACGCTCGCGGTAAAGAGCGTATAGCCCAGAAATCCGGTCTCCATCAGGATCGCGATGTAGCCGCTGTGATAATTGTCGAGCACCCAGCCGTGATTCTGTTCGAAATAATCGTAGATCGACGGGATCGTCCAGAAGCCGTTGATGCCGAAGCCGAGCAGCGGCGCATCGTTGAAATGGCTGATCGCGTAGTGCCAGATGAAGGTCCGTTCGGTGAAATCGATACTGGCATCGCCGATATGGATCGCGTCGTATCCCGTCGCGTAGAAATAGAGGATCAGAAGGCCGGCCAGAATGCACATGACAAACGGCAGGAGCGCATAGAGCCTCATGCAGCTGACCGACCACATCGAGGTCACGAGCATGGCGCAAGCGGCCAGGGCGACAGCGCCGGCGCCACGCGATTCCGACGCGAGCACACATGTTGACGCCAGCAGGAACACGGCGAGGAAGGCCGGCCACCCCTGCCCCGTCATCTTTCGATAGCAGGCCAAGAACATCAGATACGCGCCGACGAAGCCGAGCGTCTGTTTCGATTCGTAGACGCCCTGCCATTGACCGTTGTGCATCCAGCTGTGATCGATCCCGATGTCGGGCACGGCCAACGCACAGACAGCCGACGCGGCGACCAATATGAAAAGCCCAAGGGCCGTGGCTCTCACGATCTCGTCCACGTCGACGCGCGTGACGAGGCAAAATGCGCCGAACGTCGTCATCGCAAGCGCCGCGCTCTTCATGATCGCCGCGACGCTCAGGCTGGACCAGAACACCGAGACAATAGCGAAGGCGTAGAATGCGACCAGCGCCACCAGATCGGGATTCACCTGCAACCGCAGGTGCGGCTGCACGAATGCACTTGCGTAGATCAGGACGGCCCACATCAGAAGGGCAACGGCCTGCTGCAGAAAGCTCAGCTCCGCCGGCAGTAGCGCTGCGTTGAAGATGCCCATCGATGCGACCACGTTGATGGTGATCGAACAGCTGATCGCGACCTTGGCAATCTTCTCAACGCCAACGCTGCGCGTCGTCCAGATCGCGCTCCCGGGTGCTCCGGAATCCACCTCGGTCTGCAGGCTGGCCATGAGATGACCTTCCTTAAGCGCGGTTAATAATTTGCTAGCGCAGGTCGATCTCCATCGCTGCGTCGTGGCGATGTTGCGAAATTAACGATTTGGTAACGATATGAGCCCTGCGCGAGGCATTAATGCAAACTGCACGCCGCCGGTGTCTCGCCCGTAACGACCCTGCTATAAAGCGCAGATCCGGCTCGAGCGCCCCGTCCCGAGCTATCCGGTTTCCCTGGTTGTGCATGAACAAAGCTAGCAACACGTTCGACATCGCCATCGAGCAGGAATTCGATTTCCTGTCGCCTGATTACGCGGAGCTGTTTGACAATTCGGCCGCCACCGCGTTCCAGCATCCGCTCTGGCTGGACACCCTCTACACCAGGCTCGCGTCTCATGCAGGCGCAACTCCTCTGGTTGTCGTGGTCCGTCACCGCACAACGCGCGCCCTTGCGATGGTGCTGCCCTTGCTGCGGATCCGGCGCGGCCCGATACGGACCGTCGAATTCGCCGACCTCCGCGTCTCCGACTATCTGGCGCCGGTGTGCAGCCCGCAGGTGTTTTCCGAGTTGCTCAAGGACGAGAGTGCGTGCGCGGAAATCAGGTACCTCGTCCGCCCGTTCGATCTGCTCCGAATGACCAAGCTGCCGGATGGACGGCTTCCGATCGAGAATCTCCTGGCGACGCCTCGCCGCGTCGCGATGGACTCCAATGCTTACGCAACCGTTCTCGTCGCGCCGTTCGAGCAATGGCGCGCCAGCGCGATCGACCGTTCCTACCAGAAGGAGCTCGCAAAAAAGTCCCGGCAGCTCCAGAAGAAGGGCGACTTAAGTTTTTCATGCTGCGGCGACAGCGCCTCCGTGATCGAGGCGCTGGACGTGATGCGCAAATTCCGGGGTCCGCGCTTTCAGGCGCAAGGCGACGGAGATCTGCTCCAGCGCCCCGAATATTACGGCTTCTATTCCGAGATGGCGCAGCGCGGCCTCGGCTCCTTTGTCCGGCTCTATGCGATGAAGATGGATGGCGAAGTGATCGCCGCCGTGCTCGGGCTCTGCCATCGAGGCAGCTTCCTCGTCATCATGAGTGCCTTCGACATTGCGGGATACAAGAGCCAGTCCCTGGGCGCGCTGATGTTCGAGCAGGTGGCGAAGGATTGCATCGAGCGCGGGGACCAGATGCTCGATTTTACGATCGGTGACGAGCCCTACAAGAAACTGTTCGGCGCGCAGCCTTCTCCGATGTGGGCGGTCACGCAGGCCGGCAGCACCGTGGGCGCCATTTCCTTGTTCGCACTGAAACAGGCTCCCTGGCTGAAACTGGCCGCCAAGCGAATGTCGGAGTTCCGGCTCCTGCCGACCCGCACCTCAACGCCCACGCGCTGACCGGCGAGGCCCCCCGACGATACGACGGCTCTCAGGCGCGTAGCGCGCTTCGAACATGCGCCAGCCAGCCTGGCCGCATTTGATCGACCCGGTGGGTGATCCTGCGTCGCAGGAAGTGCAGCCGTCGCCGCACGTCCCAGCCGATATCGTTGCGGGACGTCAGAGCCTGCCGGAAGCGCGCCATCTTCAGTGACTGCTGGTCAGCCGCGACCTTGTCGGGATCGGAATAGAATTCCGAAATCTTGTCCTGGCCCATGCCCCCGGTCATGAGCCAACGCGGCGCATATTCGCTGCAGAGGCGGTCGACGTCCACCAGCAGGCGGGCAACGCCGGTGCCGGCGGCGGGGCAATTGGTCTGGAACGCATCGCCGATGAGCACGACGCCGGGCTGGAGATGTCCTTCCACGATGGACAGGTCCATCACCCAATTCTGCACCCGGTCGATCACGTGGAAATCACCGAGGTAAGGCTGCAATCCCGGCAGCAGGCGCAACACCGTCGCTTCCGGTTCGCGGCGCAATTCGCGCATGATCGGATCGGCCGGGTCGCGGAACATGAAGAGGTTTGCCCGCATGCCGCCACGCACTGGAAACAGGCTGAGATAATCGATGCCGTCCGCCGTGCGCTCGCCGTAACAGGTCAGCGCCGCGAAATCGAACGGCACATCGTCCCGGCGCGCGATCGTGAATCCAAGCGTGACCGAATGGCGCTCGGCCAGCACCCGCCGCTTGATACCGAGCTTGTAGCCGAGAACGCCCGCCATGCCCGTGGCCAGCACGACAAGGCGCGCTGTCATGCGCCGCCCGGACGCGAGCTCGATATGCTGGATATCGTCGCTGCAATTGACGGCCGTGACCTCGTCGACGATCAGGCTGGACGGATCAGGCAGTTGACTGCGCGCCATCGCGACGAGATCGGCATATGGAAGTCCGTAAGCCCGGCCGACGCTGACATCGACCACCTTGCCTTCCCTGATATTGAGCACCTGGTCATATCGGCTGGCCACGCTATCGAGCGCGTCGAGGAAGCCCAGCTTGCGCAACATCTCCAGCTGATGGCCGCCGATTTTCTCGACCCGGAACTCGTCCGGATGAACCGCGCGCTTGTCGACGAGAGCGACACGATGCCCTGACCGCGCGAGCACGGCCGCCGCCAGCGAGCCCGCAAGGCCGCCGCCAACGATCGCGATGTCGGCGACGATCGTCGAAGGGCCGGCTGCGGCGTTCGGCTCGGGCACGTTGCTATCCGCCGTCATGGTCCAGGCTCCCACGGTCAACTATGATTGCCCGTGCAATTCTCTCGCCTGATGTCGCATCGCAGGACCAAACGCGATCATTTCTCGATATCTCGGTTAATGCAGCGGAGACTGCCCGGCCCGATGAGAACCGGCACGCGCCTTGCTCTGGATGGTCGTTCCCGGCGAGCCGGTCCGCATTCCAGCGGCTTATATCGCCTGATTGGCCGTCGATGCGGCGCTATGCCGCCACGCGATCAGGCCGCACTTTGCTCTATCTGGGACAATGGGGTCAGCGATGTTCCATAGTGAAGCAACGGGCATGGCCGCGACGTCGCCGCGGCCGGCAGGATCATGGAGGCCGTCCATTAACACTCGCGGTTTTTCGGCATGCTAGGCTGTCGCAGGTAATCGGAAAATGTCTCTCCAGGGGAAGTTGCCCCTTAAATTTCCATGATCGAATCCATCATCCAGTTCATGCGGCGCGACGTGACGCGCGGTGTTGCCGGAACCATCCTTCTCAAGGTTGGTAGCGGCGCGCTTGCGTTCGCGTTGTTTTCGCTTGCGGCACGAACGATGTCGCCCGATGGGTTCGGCATCTTTGCGACCTGGCTTTCGGTGGCCCAGATGGCAGCAGTCGTCGGTCTGGTGGGCCAGGAATCGCTGCTGGTGCGATTTCTAAACGAGTATCGGGTAGGAAATCAGCCCGACCTCACCAAAGGCGTGCTGCTATCGAGCCTAAAGATTTCCTCGGTCGCGATGCTGATTGCGATCGGCACAATGGCGATCGGCGCGAACATCAAAGGGGCCTCGTGGCTGCTGGTCATCGCGGTGTCGGCCTACACGGCCGTGAATGCGGGGCTGATGCTTGGCAGCCAGATCGCACGCTCGCTGGTCAGCATTCTCATGGGCGAAGGAAACAGGGAGTTCTTCTGGCGCGTCAGCGTCGTGCTGTTCCTGCTCGCAATCATGTCCGGCCATCGCCAGCTCGATCCCGCCGAATTGATCGCCGTAATGACGATTGCCATGTCGGTCGGACTGATTGCACAGATCATCGCGATTGCGCGAACCCTGCCGAATTTCCGCGGCACGGCGGTGAGGTCCGAGACGTCGCGCTGGAGATCGAGCGCGCTTCATTTCTGGGTCGCATCCATCCTCGAAGCCGCGAACCAGTATTTCGACGTCATTCTGGTCTATTGGATGTTGGACCCGGCAACCGCCGGAATTTACTTTGCCGCTTCGCGGCTGGCCAACATCTTCGCCATGCTGTCGGCCGCACTGTACAGTTTTGGCGCACGTCGGCTTCCGTCGCTGTACTTCAGCAAGAACCATCAGGAATTCGAGCGAACGTTGCGGCTCATGGCGGAAGTGACCGCGGTGTGCGTGGTCAGCGGACTTCTCCTGATCTGGGTTGGCGGCCCCCACCTGCTCAACCTATTTGGGCCGCATTTCGCTGCGCAACACTGGGTCCTGATCGTGCTCGCGATCGGAACGGCGTTCCAAGCGGCGGGCGGTCCGTCTGCGGCGATCTTGCAGCTGACCGGCTATGAGCGCGAGTATGTCCCCGTGATTGCCGGAAACGTCGCGCTGCGGCTGGTCGGATTTCTCGTCCTCATTCCCTGGCTCGGCGTTCTTGGCGCAGCGATCTCGGCCACTGTGTCGCTGGCGCTCGCGACCATCGCTCTCAACGTCCTCTGTCGCCGGCGAACCGGGGTCGATCCTTCGATTCTGGGGCTTCTGCGCTTCTCGCCATCGAAGCCTAGCGCCTACGCCGTCCGTGGCGCGGACTCCGGCGAATAGACCTCTGCTCAGCCGAGGCAATGGCGCGGCTCGGCAATCCGTTGCCGGGTGGCGTCAACCAGCCAGCCCCAGCACTTCGCCGCGACGCGACGCCGAGGGGCCGCCAGGCACGCGATTGACGACGATGCCCGTCGGCACTTGGGGAAACCGGGAGAGCGCAGCCATCGCCCTGCGCATCGCGGCCGAGCCGACGGCGTCTTCGCGCGCGACCAGCATGACAAGGTCGGCGTGAGCAGCCAGCGCCGCCGCCTCCGGCTGCAAGGCCAGGGAGGTGGCGTGGACGACGATCAGATCGAACTCCGAGCGAATATCGTCCGCGGGCGGCGGCCCGGGCCGCTTGCTGGCACTCAGGAGCTCATCGACGCTGCGGAAGTCCGCGGTGGTCATGCCGTCGGCCTGCCCCTTGGCAAGGCCGGCCCCGGCACCGCCGAGGTCCGGCTCGACCCGGATCAGGACGCTCAGCTTCCCGGTGTTCACCGCCCATCGATTCAGCGACCGCGCGACAGTGTTGCCGCCGGCGCGCTTCCCGACCGACATCACGAGGACGACCTTGCCACGAGGTCCCGGCACCTTCTCCAGCCGCTCCAGCAGCGGACGCAGATGGGGACCGAGATCGAGTTCGGTCGTCGCAGACACCGGACCTTGCCAGATGTTTCTGGGGACTTCGCCAGGCGTCAGGTCGGGAATGCGGGCCCACACGGGCGGACGTGACCACGTCGCGGGCTGGCGCGAAGCCGGTTCGGGGTCGTGGATATCAGTCGCGGATTTGTCCAATCCGCGTCCCGTGGCGGCAACGACCGCCGTCGATGTCAGCAGCGAACCGATCGCGAGAGCGGCGAGCAGTAAAGACAGCGGTGGAAGGGTCGAGCGCAACGGCGGAATGGCGGACGACGCAATCTTGGTCTGGGAGCTCTGCAAGAGGCGTTGCTCGTTCGTCGTCTTGGAGCGCGAAAGAAACTGCTCGTAGATGTTTCTGTTGGCCTCGGCGTCGCGCTGCAGCTCCTGGAGCCGGACCAGAGCCTGGCCGTCGACCAGAAGCTGCGATTCCGCCGCCTTCATCTGGCCTTCCAGCGCCTTCTGCTGTTCGCGCTGGGCCTCGTATTCCGATTTTGCGGTATCGATGCCCTTCGTCCGCTCGACCTCGATCTGCCTGTTGAGATCGGTCAACTGACTATAGGACATAACGAGGTCGGGATGGCGATCGCCGAACACCGCCCGCTTCTGCGCAATCTGGTCATTGAGCGCCGATCGCTGTGCGCGCAGGGCGCTCAGCAGATCCTGCTTGACGGGGCTGTCGACATTCGCCTTCACGTCCCGCTGTGCCTGCTCGTAGCGGGCCTTCGCCTCTTCGGTCCGGGCGCGCGCAGCGGCAACCTGCTGCGACAGTTCGGTGACCCGCAATTGCTGGGTGGTGGAATCCTTGCCCGCGTTGACGATCCTGTGCTCGAGCTTGAACGTGGCCACGGCCTCCTCTGACGCCTTCAACCGTTCGTTCAATGATTTGAGCCGGCCACTGAGCCAGTCGGCGGCCTCGTCGGTCGCATCGGTGCGGCTGCGGCCCTGGCTGGCGACGAACGCCTCGGCGATGGCATTGGCGTAGTAGGCCGCCCGCTCCGGCCGGTTCGACGTGAAGCGGATGGCGATGACATAGGTCAGCCCGCGCCGGGAAATGTCGAGGCGGTTGCGGAATCTCTCGAGAAGGCGCGCGGGGTCGGTATGTCCCCCGGAAATGTCCTGGTCGTCCCGAATTTTGAGCTGCTGGATCAGCGGCTCGAGAAAGCCGTCGGACTTCGCCACTTCGACCAGGCTCTGCAGCGCGGCGCTATCCTGCCCGATGCCCGGCAGAACGTCCTGCTCCGAGGTCACGCGTTGCTCGCGGGGATCGACCACGACCAGCGCGGTCGCCGCAAATCGCACCGGGATCACCAGGAGAACGACGACGCCAAGGGCAAAAATCGCGAGAGCGAGCGTCAGGATGCGGCGAGCGTTGTCCCGCATGAAGGAGAGCGCACCCGCGGCCGTGAGCGCACCGCCCAAGCGTGCGGCGGATGCGCGCGACTCGCCGTTCGACGCCTGTCGCGTCTGCCACGACGCGGCGGCACCGGTCGATCCGGAACTTGTCGGGTCTGCGCGGCGACCGAACGTCATGGATTTTACTCGGATTCAACTGCGAACACTGTTCAGTGCCTGCTCCAACGTAAATATCTATGGTTAATCCGCGGTTACCCGCGCCTGGCGCGGCCGTGACCAATTGGTTAACGCGCGCGCCTCGCTTCGTCGGGAACCAGCGGAATTCATTCGCGAACGATGCCCTTGCGGCAGGGCGCGCATTAACTCCGTTTATTGCTAGTCGGTGTCCGCGCGAGGCCCCCATGGTAAGCACGGGGTTAAGAATGTGAAGAATTCGTTTCTCTAGTGGGTCGGGATCCGTGCTCCATTACCAGCCAGACAAGGCGTTGGGCGAGACGACTGCGACAGCACTCTCGCCGCCCAACGGTGGCGGACGAAAGCTGCACGTGGTTCTCGTACAGACCCAAGCCGAGAACGCCGGTGCGCAGGAGATCTCGCGCCTGCTTGGCGCCGGGCTGACCGCCCGCGGCTACCGGGTCACCAATCTGTTCTTCTTCCGTAAGTCGGATTCCTTCGATGAGCCGCCCGACACCATCTATTGCGCGTCGAGCCGGCCAGGAAATCCGCTGGCGCTGCTGCAAATGCTGTGGACGCTCGGCGGCCATATCAGGGCCACCAGGCCCGACGCCGTTCTGACCTTTCAGCACTTCGGCAATGTCATCGGCGCCGGCGTGGCGCGCCTGATCTGCCGTGCGCCTGTCATCGCCAATCAGGTTTCATCCGCGCTGTCGATGAGCTGGCCGGTCCGTATGGCCGACATCGTCATGGGCAGCCTCGGCTTCTTCGACCGCATCACGCTCAACTCGCTGGACATGCAGCGTGAGTATTCGCGCTACCCCAGGGCTTATCGCGCGCGGATGGTGCATGTCCCGCACGGCTTCGACGACAAGGCGCTCACCCTGACGAAGCAAGCCGCGCGACAGAAATTCAATCTTCCGCCGGATCGCACCCTGCTCGGCTGCGCAGCAAGATTGCACCCGCACAAGCGGCTCGACGCGGCGATACGTCTGTTGCCGGATCAACCATCCTGGCACCTCGCACTGGCTGGCCAGGGAGCCGACGAGGCCCGGCTGCGGCAGTTGGCGGATGAGCTGAGAGTATCGGACAGGCTGCATCTGCTCGGCGAAATTGCTCCGCGCCAGATGGCGGAGTTTCTCGCCGCTCTCGACGTGTTCGTATTTCCGACGCAGGCGGAGACCTTCGGCCTCGCCGCTGTGGAGGCCGCAAACGCCGGCGTTCCCTCGGTCGTCACCGATCTCCCGGTCTTGCGCGAGGTGTTGTCCGTCGAAGGAAAACCGACAGCGCTGTTCGTCGATGCCTCCGATCATACCAAGCTGTCGGCCGCCGTCTCCAGGCTCCTGACCGACCAAAAACTGAGCGACGAACTGCGACAAAACGCCAAAGGTCTGAAGCTGCGCTATTCAGTGGACGCCATGGTGGAGGAATACGTTCGAATTCTCGGCCAGGTCATTTGATCGGGGCGCATTGAAACGGATCGGCTCGACATGACCATCGAGTTTCGCTGTGAAATTGAACATGCGCGGCGATGGATGGGCCGCGAGACGCTGTCGATCGACGGCCGGGATGTACCGGTCCAGATCGCATGGACGGCAACGGCGGAGCCGCGACCGACGGCACTCGACATGCTGTTCGAGCTCGAACGCCTGGTGTTGCACAAGGGCAAACACTGCGGCGCCGACAGGCTGAAGATCAGTCCCGAACGGATGCAGGCTCGCGCCGGCACGGCGGACGTCATCGTCGATTTCACCGGTGGCGCGCGGGATCCGAACTGCTCCGCCCGGCAGTATCTCCGCCCGCTGTTCAATGGAGCCGCAGGCGAAAACGCAGCCCTTGCCGCCATTCTCGCCGGTGATCTGCCGGTGATCGAAATCGTCGACGAGGTCGACGGTGCCGTCCTCGATCGCGGCCACCCCTCCGCCGAAATCGCGGCCGGTCTGAGCGGCGGACTGGAAACCGTCATGGCGCGAACCCTGACCATGGTGGCGGCCATCCTGTCGGGACGACCGCGCATCGTGCCGCAGCTGCCACGACCGGCCCGAATTGGTAACGGCAGCCCGCCGGCGGCGTACGTCGCGCGCGGCCTAGCGACATCGATCGCCAAGGAGATCTATCGCCTCTGCTGCTATGCCCCGCATTGGCATGTCGGATGGCGCTGCAATGATGGTGCCGGCGTCTGGCAGACCGGAGATCTATCAGGGCCTCGCTGGAACGTCCTTGCAGATCCCGGAAACCACTTCTACGCCGATCCCTTCCCCATCACGTGGCAGGGAAGAACATTCGTCTTCTTTGAGGATCTCGATCACCGAATTGGAAAAGGAATCATTTCCGCGATCGAGTTCGACGGCGCGGGCCCGGTCGGGAAGGTCGTACCCGTGCTGGACGAGCCTTGGCACCTCTCCTATCCGTTCCTGATCGAGGACGATGGCGCGTTGTGGATGATCCCGGAGAGCTCGACCAACGGGGACGTCGCCATCTATAAATGCGTTCGGTTCCCGGACAAATGGGAGCGCCACGCGACGCTGCTTTCAGGACTTGAACTCGCCGATGTGACGATCACGCGGCACAACGGCCTGAACTATCTGTTCGGGGCTTGGCGCGACGGCACCGGCGGATATTCGGATTCGCTGGCGATCTATTACGCCGAGCACCTCATGGGCCCGTGGTTTCCGCATGCCAGCAACCCCGTCCTCATCGACCGCGCGAGCACGCGGCCTGCGGGGAATTTCGTCACCATCAATGACAAATTGTGGCGGCCGGTCCAGGATTGTGCCGGCGGATACGGCGCAGCGCTCGCGCTGGCGGAAATCGTCGAACTGTCGCCGACGACGTTCAAGCAGATCGTCCGCCACTCTCTGCGGCCAGGGCCAGCATGGCCTGGCAGGAAGTTGCACACGTTGAACCGCTGCGGCCGGCTTGAGGTGATCGACGGATCGCGTGTCCAACCCAAGACCCGCGCCTTCACCAGCAAATTTCCATCGGCTGTTTTGTCGCCGCGAACCAGTCCCTCTACCAGCTAGCGCGGATGGCTGAACAGGTCGGTCGTGGCGTCGTCGACGGCGATATCGACCAGCGCCGGGCCGCTCGATGCCAACGCTTCGGCCAAGGCGTAGTTGACATCCCCGGCATCGGTCACGCGCCGCCCCGGACAACCCATTCCCCTTGCGAACGCCACAAAGTCGAGCCCGGGCAGGTCGATTCCGGGCGGGCGATGCGCCTGCATCAGCTGGCTGAAGGCGCGCATCGCGCCATAGCCTGAATTGTTCATGATCACGAAGGTGATCGGCAAGCGGCGTTGCACCGCGGTCCAGATTGCCTGGATGCAATACATCGCCGATCCGTCACCGATCAGGGCGACGATGCGGCGACCGGGCCGCGCCAGCGCCACGCCGACGGAGGCCGGCAGGCTGTAACCGAGTCCGCCGCTCGCCATCGTGTAGAAGCTGTCCGCGCCCGGCCGCGGCAGGAATTGTTGAATGGCGGGGCGATGCGACGGCGCCTCCTCGACCACGATCGCATTGCCCGGCATCAACGCCGAGAGCCGGGCGAGCGCATAGGCCGGTGGAATCGGATTTTGTACCGCTGGAGCCGCAGGCCGCATCCGCGCGGCCGGCACCTCGCGCTCCGCGATGTCAGGCATCGCCGACAGCAGCCCAGCCAGCGCCTTCGGGAGCGTGCTGATGATGGTGTCACCGGCAGAAGCGGATGCGGCTTCCGTCGGATCGTCCGTGATCTGCCAGACCGGCGTTCCGTCGTCGAGCAATTCGCATTGTCCTTCGACATGGAAAGTAAACACCGGCGCGCCGACCACGACGATCAGATCGGCGCCGCGCAGGGCGCGGGCGAGCCCTCCTGGTGCTGCCGGAAGAAAGCCGGCAAACAGCGGATGCAATTCCGGAAAGCTCGAACGGCTCGACATCGGACTTGCCCAAACGGCCGCGCTCGCCTGCTCGGCCACAGCGACCATCGCGTCGACGCAGCCGTTGCGATCGATCTCGGGCCCGACAACGAAGACAGGTTTTTTGGCGGCTCGGATCGCCGCGCCGAGCCGAACGATCGCCGCCGGATCCGGCGCAAACTCCGTCGCGATGTGGCGGACCGGCGGAGCGATTGCGGGCCGCGCCCAATCGTCCGACGGGACCGACACGAATGTCGGACCGCGCGGATGCTGCATGGCGGTGAGGAAGGCCTGCGCAATCGCCGCTGGAACATCTTCGGCGCGCGCCGGTTCGGCACTCCATTTCACATAGGGCTTTGGAAACTGTGCGGCGTCCTCGGCGAAGAGGTAGGGTCGCATCCGCAACAGGCTGCGCGCCTGCTGCCCGGCTGTCACGACCATCGGCGTCTTGTTGCGGAACGCTGTGAAGAGATTGCCGAGGGCATGACCGAGTCCGGCCGCCGAGTGCAAATTGACGAACGCCGGACGCCCCGTCGCCTGCGCATAGCCATCCGCCATGCCGACGACGCAGGCTTCCTGCAAACCGAGCACGTAGTCGATGTCGTCGGGCCAATCGCCGAGGAAGGCAAGCTCGGTCGAGCCGGGGTTGCCGAAAACGCGATCGACGCCAAACGAGCGAAGCACACCGAGGGTCGCTTCCCGAACCGTGAGAACTTTCGAATTCATGAATGGCGTCCTGATGGGCTTCGCTTGCTGCGCGGTCAGAAGGGATAGTGCTGCGGCTGGGTCTCGATGGTGATCCAGCGCAGATCGGTGAACTCGGCGATCCCGGCCTGGCCGCCGAAGCGGCCGTAGCCCGATCCCTTCACGCCGCCGAACGGCATCTGCGCCTCGTCATGCACAGTCGGGCCGTTGACGTGGCAGATGCCGCTTTCGATCCGCTGCGCCACCGTCAGCGCACGCGCGACGTCGCGGCCGAACACGGCGGCCGAGAGGCCATACTCCGTGTCGTTGGCGAGCCGCACGGCGTCGTCCAGGCCACGCGCGCGGATCACCGAGACGACGGGACCAAAGCTCTCCTCGGTGTAGATGCGCATGCCGGGCACCACGCGGTCGAGCACGGTGGCCGGAACGACCGTGCCAACCCGGTCGCCGCCCGCGAGCTTGACGGCGCCTTTGGCGATCGCGTCCTCGATCAGTGCAACGACGTGCTTGGCCGGCGCCTCGTCGATCATCGAGCCGACCACCACCGGACCGCGGCGCGGGTCGCCGGCCGGAAGCGCGCCTGTCTTCTTGGCAAGCTTCGCGACGAACTGATCGGCGACGGCCTCATCCACGATCACGCGCTCAGTCGACATGCAGACCTGGCCCTGGTTGATGAAGGCGCCGAAGGCCACGGCGGCGACGGCGGCATCGAGATCGGCATCGTCGAGCACGACCAGGGGCGCCTTGCCGCCGAGCTCGAGCAGCACCGGCTTGAGGTGGCGCCCGGCGAGCTCGGCGATGACGCGACCGACGCGGGTCGAGCCGGTGAAATTGATCCGCCGCACGGCCGGATTGGCGATGAGACGTTCCACCACCGCCGGCGCATCGGCCGGCGCATTGGTCACGACGTTCACGACACCGGGCGGGAAGCCCGCGTCCTTGAACACCTCTCCGATCAGCCGGTGCGTTCCCGGACAGATCTCGGAGGCCTTGAGCACGACCGTATTGCAGCAGGCAAGCGCCGTCGCCACGGCGCGAACGCCGAGAATGATCGGCGCGTTCCACGGCGCGATGCCGAGGCACACGCCGGCCGGCTGGCGGATGGACATCGCGAGACATCCGGGCTTGTCCGACGGGATCACCTCGCCGGCGATCTGCGTGGTGAGCGACGCCGCTTCGCGCAGCATGCCGGTCGCGAGCTTGACGTTGAAAGCCGACCAGATCTCCGTCGTGCCGATCTCGGCCATCATGATCCGGATGAAGGCGTCGCGCTTGGCCTCAAGCGCATCTGCGGCCTTCAGCAACAGGGCTCGCCTCGCGTTCGGGCCGAACGCCGACCATGCGGCAAACGCGGCGGAGGCCGCCGCCACGGCGGCGTCGGCATCGGAAGCGGTCGCGGCGGCCGCACGGCTTGCGACCTCCTGCGACAGCGGATTGCGGCGCTCGAACACTTTGCCGCCGGAAGCAGCCTGATCCTGCCCGTTGATGAGAAGACTGACGTCCATGAAAACCTCCCTGATGTGGTGATGGCGCTCGCCCTAGCCGAGCAGCCGCGACTTGCCGGTTTCACGCGCGAAGCCGAGCGCGATCATCGCCGCGAGCGCGAGCACGACGTAATATCCTGTGATCGCGTAGGTGGAGCCCGTCTGCGCAAACAGGCTGGTGGCGACCAGCGGCGCGATGCCGCCGCCCAGCACCGTCCCGAGCTGCTTTCCGATCGACACGCCGGTGAAGCGAATGCGGGTCGGAAACAGTTCGGGGAAATAGCTTCCTTCGCTCCCGAACATCAGCGGATGGATCACCCCCGCGGCGAGGATTACCGCACCCGTCACCAGCATCGTGTCACGGCTCGCGACCACACCGTAGAATGCAAACATCGAGATGGCTGCGAGCACCACGCCGGCCAGGAACAGACGCTTTCGTCCGATACGGTCGGACCAGGCGCCGATGAGGGGCATCGCAGCGAGCCCGACGAGATTGGCGAACAGCACGGCCTGCGTGATGACGTCTTTCTGGACGCCGAGCTGACGGGTCGCGAAGGAGATGGTGAAGATGGCCGTCAGATAGAAATAGGATGTCTGCGCCATCTCGGCAAAGAACACGATGAGGATCGGCCGCCAGTGCTCCCGCACTGCTTCGACCACAGGCGCCACTTCAGTCACCTTTGCTTCGCGGAATGTCGCGCTCTCCTCGATGCGCAGGCGCATGTAGACGCCGAGCGCGACCAGCACCGCGCTGATCAGGAACGGAACACGCCAGCCCCATGACAACAGGTCCGCTTCCGGCAGCCGCGAAATCGTGAGCGCCGCGAAGGAGGCGAGCACGACACCGACGGGTCCTGCGGCCTGGATCACCGCGGCCGAGAAGCCGCGCCGGTGCCCGGGCGCCGTCTCGATCGCCATAAGGATCGCCGCGGTCGACTCGCCGCCGAGCGCAAACCCCTGGACGAACCGCAACGCCACGAGCGCGACGGTCGCAGCCACGCCTGCACTGGCGTAGGTCGGCAACAATCCGATCGACATGGTCGCAAGTCCCATCATGAGCAGCGTACACAGCAAGACGGACTTTCGGCCGAGGCGGTCGCCAAAATGACCGAACACCAGCCCGCCGAGCGGACGCGCCAAAAATCCGACGGCGAACGTCGCGAACACCGCAATGGTCGCCGTTAGCTGGTCGAATTTCGGAAAGAACAGCTGATCGAACACCAACGGCGCGATCAGGCCGTAAATGAAGAAGTCGTACCATTCGATCGCGGTGCCGATGGTACCGGCGATCAGGATACGCCGGCGGCTGCTCGCCGTCTGCTCGGCAGTGACGACGGTCGCAACATGATCGTCGTAGTCCTCCAATGCTTTTGTCGTCACGGTTTCCTCCTCCGGTGTCATTTGTCGTTTTTGTTGTCTTGTTATTATTGGCCGCGCAACCGCTGATCGGATGCGACGGCGAGAGTCGATCAGCTTGCCAGCCGTGCGCCGTCGCTCGCATTGTGTCCGAGTGCTCGGGCCAGGACGCGCCCGATCGTGCCAGCCTGTGACGCGCTGCCGCGCCAGGCCACGATCTGGTCGGGACGTATCAAAGCCAGATCCGCCTCGTAGAGATCGCGCAGGGATTTCGGCAGCGTGACGAGTTTCACATCAACCCCGATCGGGCGGATGGTCTCAGCGACCGACGCATGCGCGGTCATGACTTCGCCGAACTGGAGCAGCGTCCACTCGAACCCGAACAGATCGTACAAGGAGACGCCGTCGTCCAACCACGCATGCGGGGCGCGCCCGCCGGGACAGGCGCTCGGAACGTAGACGTTCGCGGCGTCGGGCGGCGGCTGGCTGCCATCGGAAACGATGATCGGCGAGCCGTCGTAGCGCCCGCCGAAAGTGACGCCGGGGATGTTGAATTCGGCGCGGGCGTGCTGTTCGAGATAGATGCCCGCGATCCGCCGCGCCTCCTCGCCGGCGTCGGTGGCATCCTCAATGTCAGGCGCGGGAGCGAACAGACCGAGCGAGTCGGCAAAGCGACGCGCATAATCGGTGTTGCGCAGCGCCACCGGACGCCGCTCGACCTCATAGCTGTCGAGCAGCCCCGCCGGGCTCACGCCCTTGACGACGCTTCCGAGCTTCCAGCCGAGATTGACCGCATCCTCGATCGCGGTGTTGTAGCCAAGTCCGCCGGTCGGCGTGAACAGATGCGCCGCATCGCCGCCGAGGAACACCCTGCCCCGCTGCATTCCATTCGCGACCAGGGCGTGGCCGGCGGTCCAGGTCAGGAACGACAACACTTCGCAGTCGATCGGCGCGCCGCAAGCGCGCTGGAACGCTGCTTTGGCTTCGTCGATCGTGATCGCATTTTCGTTCTCATCGAGCCGAAGCTGCGTGTGAAACGCAAACTCGTCGCGACCGTTCACCGATGCCATGAAGGCGCGGCGGTCGCCGTTGAAGCAATTGTACATCCACGCCTTCGGATGCGGGATGCTCGCGTAGAAGTCGGGCGAACGGAGATAGACCGCCAGCATGCGGCCGCCCATGAAATCGCGCTGCGTTCCGGTTTCGCCGCCGTAGACGATGCCGAGCGATTGCCGGACCATCGAGCGCGGCCCGTCGGCCCCGACCAGGAAGTCGGCCCGGACCTCCAAGCGGCTGTTGTCATCGAGACGTTCGATCTGGGCGACGACGCCGTCATCGCTCTCGACGTAGCTGATCAGACGATGACCGTAGCTAAGCCGTATTCCGGGAAGCCGTTCCGCATGGCGGCGCAGCACCGCCTCGACATATTTTTGCGAGACGCGATGCGGCAGCTCCGCCGCGCTCCAGGAGCCCGACATGCCCTTGACGAGCTCGCCCGCGCGTGACGATGACGGCAACTGAAATCGAGCCAGCTCGTAACCGGTGTAGCGCGTGAAATACGCAACGTCGGTCGGGTAATCCGCAGGCAGACCTTCGCGTCGGATCTCGTCGGCAAACCCCAGCCGCCGATAGTGCTCCATCGAGCGGGCCTGCGTCGCATTGGCTTGCGGATTGAATGCCGTGCCCGGCTTTTCATCGACCAGGATCGCGGACACGCCGCGGCGGCCGAGTTCGTTGGCCAGCATCAGCCCGCAGGGCCCCCCGCCCACGATGAGCACCGCGGCCGTCAGACGTGTTTCCAAGGCGCTTCTCCCTACCAGCATTATCATGCATGGTAAGGTCGCCTGACGATATCGTCAAGTAGCCTGACTACTCGGGCTCGTGGAGCGTGTCGAATTGCTCGCCATAGACCGCCAGCCCTTTCAGGATCGCGTCCATCGTGGCCTTGCCGAGCTCGGCGCGCATTTCCTGCTCGGCGACGTCGACCGCATCGCGGAACGCATCGAGCCATTTGCGCCCAGCCGGCGTGAACATGACGATGCGCGCGCGCCGATCGGTGGGATCGGCGATGCGATCGATCAGGCCGAGTTCGGCGCATTGATCGACCAGCTCGCCCATCGCCTGCTTGCTCATGGAGGCGCGGCGGGCGAGCTCCGTCAGTCTGGTCCCCTCGACGTCGAGATTGCGTGTGAGGCCGACATGCGCGATCCGCGTTTCGCCATGCCCCTTCTCGCTCATCAGTTCGAGCACACGACCTTCGAAGCGCCGCACTGCGTTGTTGAGCAGCCGACCGATGTTGGCATGCCGCCATGCGGTGCCGGATGTCCTGGCTTTCAATGGATGTGCCTTCTACAAAGCCGCCTGAATTCGAAAATGTCGCTCACTTCGTCGCGTCGATCCAGATCCCCGGCTGCGAATGCTCGCGGATGTGGCTGACCAGGAAGTCGGAAAACACCCTGATCTTGGCGGGCAGTCCGGCACGGTTCTGGTAGGCGATATTCATCGTGAGCAGCGGCAGCTCCCAGTCCATCAGAACCGGGACGAGACGGCCCGCAGCGATATCGCTTTGCACGATATAGAGCGGCTGGATGAGGATGCCGAGCCCCGCCAGCGCGGCGCCGCGGATGACCTGGCCGTCATTGCTGTCGAGCGTCGGCGTGACGCGAACAGTCTGCGCGCCATTGCCTTTGCGCAGGCGCAGCGAATAGGGATCGTTGGCGAGATTGTAGACCAGCATGTTGTGGCGCGCGAGATCGACGGGCTGTTCCGGCTCGCCGCAGCTTGCGAGATAGGACGGCGCAGCAGCGAGCACACGCCGCATCTGGCCGATGCGGCGGACGATGATGTTGGAATCCGGCTCCTGCTCGCGTGTCCTGATCGCCACGTCGATGCCGGCCTCGATGAAATCGGAGTACCGGTTGGCGGTGGTGATCTGCATGTTGAGCTTGGGATAGCGCGCGCGGAAGGCTGGCAGCATCGGCGCCAGATAGATCACCGCAAAGGACAGCGAACTCGTGACCCGCAGCGTGCCCTGCGGCGACAGCGCGCGATCGCTGACGATGTCCTCGGCCTCCGCCAGTTCGCTCAAGACCCGGCTCGAGCGCTCCAGCAATACCTGCCCCGCCTCCGTCAACCACAGTCGACGGGTGTTGCGCTCGATCAGCCGGACCGCAAGGCGCTCCTCGAGCGCGCTGAGATGGCGGCTCGCGGCAGCGTTCGACATGCGCAGGGCTTCGGCAGCTTTGGACATGCTGCCGAGCTCGGCCGTCTTGGCGAATACTTCCAACTGGAGCAGGCGGTCCATTTTTTCGCAAACAGGAAAAGAGACTTACGATTATTGACCTTTATTTCCGCATCCCGCAAGTCAAAATGGCGCAAACAGAAGCAAGATAGCAGGCGAGGAAACAGGGAAATGTCGGGCCCGATCAGGCACATCGTGATGTGGCGGCTGCGCGGGGAGACGCCAGCGGAGCGTTCCGCCGCCCGGGTCAAGGTCAAGACCCTGTTCGAGGGGCTGCGCGGCCGGATCGACGGCCTCACCCACATCGAAGTCGGCCTCGACGTCAGCAATGTCGACTACGCCTGCGACGTCGTTCTGTTCTCCGAATTCACCGACCACGCTGCGCTCGCGGCCTATGCCACCCACCCGGAACATATGCGCGTGCGCGAGGCGCTGGGCGACTTGCGGATCGGACGCTTCCAGGTCGATTATCCCATCAAAGAGACCGGCGCATGATCGGTACGTTCACCTTTGAAAACCTGCCCTGCCGCGTCGTGTTCGGCAGCGGTACGCTGGCTAGCGCCAAGACCGAGGTCGAGCGTCTCGGCGGCAAGCGCGTCCTGGTGCTGACGACGCCACAGCAGGAGGCGCAAGGCAAAAGCTTGGGCGCGGCGCTCGGTCCGCTCTACGCCGGCATCTTTCCTGGCGCGACCATGCACACGCCGCTCGAGGTCACGGAGCGGGCGCTTGCGGCGATGAAGGCGTGCGATGCCGACTGCGTCGTCTCGCTCGGCGGCGGATCCACGACCGGGCTCGGCAAGGCGCTGGCCTTGCGCACCGGAATCAACCAGCTTTGCATTCCCACCACCTATGCCGGCTCGGAGATGACGCCGATCGTCGGTCAGACCGAGAACGGGCTGAAGACAACGGTACGCGACGCCGCCATCCTGCCGGAGACCGTGATCTACGATGTCGACCTCACCTTGACGCTGCCGGCGAGCCTGGCCGCGACCTCAGGCATCAACGCGATCGCACATGCGGCCGAAGCGCTCTACGCGCGCGACACCAATCCCGTCACGTCGCTGATGGCGGAAGAAGGCATTCGCGCGTTGGCACGTGCCCTGCCTGCCATCGCCGCCAACAGCGACGATCGCGAGGCTCGCACCGAAGCGCTCTATGGCGCCTGGCTGTGCGGCGTCTGCCTCGGCACCGTCGGCATGGCGCTGCATCACAAGCTTTGCCACACGCTCGGCGGCACCTTCGACCTGCCGCATGCCGAGACCCACACCATCGTGCTGCCGCATGCGCTGGCCTACAACGCGCCGGCCGTGCCCGACGCGATGGCGCGGATCTCACGCGCAATCGGCGCCGCCGATGCATCGCAGGGACTTTTCGAGCTCGCGAAGCGGCTTGGTGCGAAGGTCGCGTTGCGCGACATCGGCATGCCCGAAGCCGACATCGACAAGGCCGCGGACCTCGCCGTCACCAACGCCTACTGGAATCCGCGCCCGCTCGAACGCAACGCCATTCGCGACCTGATCGCGCGCGCCTGGGCCGGTGAGCCGCCTGTCACCGGCAAAGCGGTGGCTTGAAGCGATGCGGCGCACGCTGATCAAATCCGCCACGATCATCAGCATGGATGACACGATCGGCGACCTCGACATCGGCGACGTGCTGATCGAGGGGAGCCGCATCGTTGATTTGCGTCCATCGATCGACATCGGTGGCGCGCCCGAAACGGAGATCGTTGACGGTACCGGGCGCATCGTCATCCCCGGCCTGATCAACGCCCATATGCACACCTGGCAGACGGCCTTGCGCGGCTATGCCGCCAACTGGACGCTGCTGGAGTATTTCCGCCGCATGCATGCCGGGCTCGCTACGATCTTCCGACCAGAGGACATTTATATCGCGACCTTGGTGGGCGCGCTGAACCAGATCAACCACGGCACGACCACGCTGGTCGACTGGTGCCACAACAATCCGACGCCCGATCATACCGACGCCGCCGTGCACGGCCTGATCGAGAGCGGTATCCGCGCGGCTTTCTTCCACGGCTCGCCCAAGCCCGAGCCGAAACCAGGCGAACCGCACTTCTCGGAAATCCCGCATCCACGCCGCGAAGTCGAGCGACTGCTGGCGGGCCCCCTGGTCGACCGCGACGGCCTCGTCACGCTTGGGCTTGCGATCCTCGGCCCGCACTATTCGACGCTCGACGTCGCCATGCACGATTTCCGCATGGCGCGCGAGTTCAAGCTGATCGCATCGATGCATCAGGGCGGCGGTCCCGCCAAGACGCCCGGCGGCTGGGAGAAGCTGATCGAGGCGGGCCTCGTCGGCGCGGGCACCAACATTGTCCATGGCAACGACCTGCCTGACGATCTGCTGGATCGGATGGTCGATCTCGGCGTCTCGTTCTCCGTGACGCCGGAGAACGAGATGATCCAGGGCCACGGCTTTCCGATCACTGGACGGCTGCTCATGCGCGGCGTGCGGCCGACCATTGGCATCGACCTGGAATCCGTGCTGGCCGGCGACCTCTTCTCCGCCGCGCGCGTGGCGCTCTCGATGCAGCGAGCACTCGACAATGCGGAGTCGCGCAAGGCCGGCGGCACCATTCCGGCGACGACCACGATCCCCGTCCGCGAGGCGCTGCGCTGGATCACGACGGAAGGCGCCCGCATGCTCGGCCGCGAGCACCAGATCGGCTCGCTGACGCCGGGCAAGCTCGCCGACCTCGTCGTCATCGATTCCTCCGATCTCAACCTCGTCCCGGTGCACGATCCCGTTTCCACCGTGGTGATGCAGACGAGCCTTGCCAATATCGAGGCCGTGATGATCGGCGGCGTGTGGAAGAAGCGGAATGCACGGTTGCTGGCCGACGGTCTGGAGGCGAAAAAGCAACTGCTCGTGCAATCCGGCCGGCGGCTGGTGCACGACATCGAACGACAGGGACACGCCGTGTGAAGGCGTCAAGGACAACAACAATGACAGCTTCTTCGAAGGACATCGCTTTCATCGGGATCGGCAAGATGGGCCTGCCGATGTCGGTGCTCGTCGCCAAGGCTGGTTACGCCGTGACCGCGTTCGACCGGAGCGCCGCACGGCTCAACGAGGCGCGCGCGCAAGGCATTTCGGTTGCCGCTTCACCGGCAGAGGCCGTGGGGGGCAAGGCCGCGATCGTCACGTCCTTGCCCGATGACGCCGCCTTGCGCGGCGCGTTGCTCGGCCCAACCGGCCTCATCGCCGCGATGGCGGCTGGATCTGTTGTGATCGAGACCAGCACCGTGAGCGTCGAGGCGTCCGCAGAGGTCGATGCAGCTGCACAGGCACGCGGTGTCTTCTACCTGCGTGCGCCGGTCTCGGGCAATGCCAGCATCGTCCACACCGGCGCGCTGAGCTGCTTCGTCTCGGGCCCGAAGGACGCCTACGAAAAGGCAAAGCCGCTGCTCGCCGCCTTCACCCGCGCCCAGACCTATCTCGGGCCCGGCGAGGAAGCGCGATATGCCAAGCTTGCGGTCAATTTGATGATTGCGGTGTCGGCCGCCATGATGGCGGAGAGCCTGGCGCTGGCGCGCAAGGGCGGCATCGGCTGGCAGGACATTCTGAAGGTTCTCGACGACAGCGCGGTCGCCTCACCGATGGTGAAATACAAGACCGCGCCCCTGCGCAGCCGCGACTTCGACTCGACCTTCTCCTGCACGCAGATGGCCAAGGATCTCGACCTGATCCTCGGCGCCGGCCACGCCGTCGGCGTGCCGCTTCAGCTCGCAGCCCAAGTGCGCGAGACCTATGGCTCGCTGGTCGCGCAGGGCGACGGCGACACCGACTTCATCGCGACCGTCAAGCACGTCGAGCGGCTGTCCGGCCTCGGCGAGCCAAAACTCTGATTCACGGAGGCTTCTATGCGCAATTTCAACGAGAACACGATCACGGACGCGGTGCTGGAGCGGATCGCGGGCGCGACCGATCCGCGCATCAAGCAGGTCAGCGAAGCGCTGGTGCGCCACCTTCATGCCTTCGTCCGCGAGGTGCGACCGACCCAGAAGGAGTGGGAATACGGCATCGACTTCCTGACCCGCACCGGCCATATGTGCGACGACAAGCGCCAGGAGTTCATCCTGCTGTCCGACGCGCTCGGCGTCTCCATGCTGGTCGACGCGATCAACCATCCGGTGCCGGAAGGCGCGACCGAAACCACGGTGCTCGGTCCGTTCTTCGTGCAGGCGTCGCCCGAGAAAGACAACGGCGTTGACATCTCCGGCCCGATGGAAGGCGATCCGATGCTCGTCACCGGCTCGGTATCGACCGTCGACGGACGGCCGCTTGCCGGCGCCGTCGTGGACGTCTGGCATTCCGACGATGACGGCTATTACGACGTGCAGCAGCTCGACAAGATCGGCGATCTCGCGATGCGGGCGCGCTTCCACACCGACCAGAATGGTCGCTTCAATTTCTGGTCGATCAAGCCGGCTGCCTATCCGATCCCGCATGACGGCACGGTCGGCGACATGCTGGAGGCACAGGGCCGCCATCCCTGGCGCCCGGCGCACGTGCATTTCATGATCTCGGCGCCCGGCTTCGAGCAGCTCGTGACCCATGTGTTCGTGGCTGGCGACCAGTATCTCGACTCTGATGTGGTGTTTGGGGTCAAGGACAGCCTGATCCGCGAATTTGTGCGGTGCCCGCCCGGCCGTGCGCCGGATGGTCGCATGGTGGACGGCGAATATTATCATCTCAACTACGATTTCGGCCTGAAGCGGGTCGCGAGCGACGCAAGAGCCGCATAAGCTGAACGACTGCGGACCAGACAAGAGTCCGGCAACAGGGCGAGACAGGGAGCAAGGATGGGACCGCGGGTCAGCACGAGCATATTGGCCGATCGCCTCACAGGCATGATCGGCCCGCGCGCGAGCGTTGCGCGTGGCGTGCTCGATCACCACGGGCAGAGCGAGTCGCATTATCGCAACCTGCCGCCCGACATCGTCGTCTTCCCTGAAACCACGCAGGAGGTCGCGGAGATCGTCAAGCTGTGCGCGGGCGCGAATATGCCCATCGTGCCGTTCGGCGCCGGGACCTCGCTCGAAGGCAATGCGGCCGCGGTCGCGGGCGGCGTCTGCTTCGACTTCGCACGCATGAACAAGGTGCTGACGGTGCACGAGAGCGACATGGACGTCGTCGTGCAACCCGGCATCACGCGAAAGCAGCTCAATGCGGAATTGCGCGGCACCGGATTGTTCTTTCCGATCGATCCCGGCGCCGACGCCTCGATCGGCGGCATGACGTCCACGCGCGCGTCCGGCACCATGGCGGTGCGCTACGGCACCATGAAAGACAACGTCATCGCGCTGGAGGTGGTGCTGGCCGACGGCCGCGTGATTCGGACCGCCAGACGCGCGCGCAAGTCAGCCGCCGGTTACGACTTAACGCGCATGTTCGTCGGCGCCGAGGGCACGCTCGGTGTCATCACCGAGATCACGCTGAAGGTGCATCCGGTGCCGCAGGCGATCTCGGCCGCGGTGTGCAGCTTCGATACCCTGCAGGACGCCGTCGACACCGCGATCTCCGTGATTCAGTCCGCGATCCCCGTCGCGCGCATCGAGTTGCTCGACGACGTCATGATGCGCGGCATCAACGCCTATGCGAAGCTCGGCTATCGCGAAGCCCCGACCCTGTTCTTCGAATTCCATGGTTCCGAGACCTCCGTCGCCGAACAGGCCGAAGCCGCACAGGCCATTGCCGCCGACCATGGCGGCCATGGCTTTGCCTGGGCCAAGGCGCCCGAGGACCGCAGCCGGCTCTGGCACGCCCGCGACAACACGCTCTATGCGGGCCTGGGCCTACGCCCCGGCGCGCGCGCCGTGATCACCGATGTCTGCGTGCCGATCTCGCGGCTGGCGGAATGCCTGACCGAGACCCGGCGCGACGCGGACGAGCACGGGTTCACCGCGCCTATCGTCGGCCATGTCGGCGACGGCAATTTCCACATGCTGATCCTGATTGACCCGGCAAGGCCCGAGGAAGCCGAAGGCGCCAAGGCGCTCCAGGCCCGCATGGTCGCCCGCGCCATTGCCACGGACGGCACCTGCACCGGCGAGCACGGCATCGGGCTCGGCAAGATCGACTATCTCACCGACGAGCTCGGCGAGGCCGTCGATGTGATGCGGTCGATCAAGACCGCGCTCGACCCTCACGGCCTTATGAATCCCGGAAAGATCTTTGCAAGCGGAGCGCAGGCATGAGCACCGCCGCATTGGCCGTCGAGCCCTCCTCGCCTGTCCCGCTGCTGGAGCTGCGCGGCATCAGCAAGGAGTTTCCCGGCGTCAAGGCGCTGGATGACGTGTCCTTTGCCGTCTTCCCCGGCGAGGTCCATATGCTGCTGGGCGAGAACGGCGCCGGCAAGTCGAGCCTGATGAAGGTGCTGTGCGGCGCCTATCGCGCCGATGCCGGCGAGTTCTATTACAAGGGCGAGCCGGTCGCGATCAACTCGACCGTGGACGCGCAGAAGCTCGGCATTGCCGTGATCTTCCAGGAATTCTCGCTGGTGCCCCATCTCGATATCGCCCAGAACATTTTTCTTGGCCGCGAGCCGAAGGGCCGCATCCCCGGCACCATCGACCGCCGCAAGATTCTCGCCGACGCCGCGCGCGTGCTCGGCACGATCGGCTTCGAGATCGATCCGTCCACCATCGTCGACAAGTTGGGCGTGGCGCAGCAGCAGATGGTCGAGATCGCCAAAGCGATCAGCCAGAGCGCCCGCATCCTCGTGATGGACGAGCCGACCGCGGCGCTGTCCGATCGCGAGACCGAGCTGCTGTTCGCACTGATCGCGCGACTGAAAGCCGACGGCGTCTCCATCGTCTACATCTCGCACCGCATGGCGGAGGTGTTCGCGCTCGGCGACCGCATCACCGTGCTGCGCGACGGTCGTCGCACCGACGGCGTTCGCCCGGCCGACGTCACGCCGGACCAGCTCGTCCGCATGATGGTCGGTCGCAACGTCGACATGACCTATCCGCGCAACTTTGCCGACAAGCCCGGCGAAGTGCTGCTCGAGGTCAAGGGCCTGAGCGCCACCACCGGAATCTCCGACATCAACATCGAGGTGCGCCGCGGCGAGATCGTCGGCCTGTGTGGGCTGGTGGGCTCCGGTCGCAGCGAGGTCGCGCGCGCGATCTTCGGCGCCGATCCCGTGACCTCAGGCGAGATCGTCTTCGACGGCAAGACTATCTCCGGCGAGCCTGATCTTGCCGCGCGCCGTGGCATCGCGCTGATCCCGGAGAGCCGCAAGAGCGAGGGCCTGGCGCTGTTGCGGTCGGTGGGGGACAATCTGGTGGTGTCGGCGCTGCGAAAGCTGTTCCCGAGTGGTCTGTTCGACCAGCGCAGCGCGCAGCGCACCGCCGACGGCCTGATCCGTCAGCTACGCATTGCGACGCCCAGCGCGCGCCAGATCGTCGGCCTGCTCTCGGGCGGCAATCAGCAGAAGGTCGTGATCGGCAAGTGGCTCGCCGCCGGCTCGAAACTCTTCATCTTCGACGAGCCGACCCGGGGCATCGATATCGGTGCCAAGGCCGAAATCTTCGCCCTCATCGACCGCCTCGTCGCGGAAGGCGCGGCGGCGCTGATGATCTCGTCCGAACAGGTCGAGATCTGCCATGTCTGCGATCGCGCCTATGTGATGCGGGAGGGTCGCATCGCCGGGCACCTCGCGCGCAACGAGCTGACAGAGGAGAACATCGTGCGACTGGGGATGCATCATGCGTGAGGCCGCGGTCGTCTCTCAACCGAATCCGCTGCAACGGATTCCCGGCGTTGCCATCGTGCTGGTGCTGTTGATCGCGCTGTTCAGCACGATCGCGCCCGGCTTCCTGTCGGTCGCCAACCTCTCCAACGTGCTGGTGCAGTCGACGATCCTGACCATGCTCGCGCTGCCCATGACCTTGATCATCATGACCGAGGGGCTGGACCTGTCGATGGGCGCGGTGCTGACGCTGACCTCGCTCTGCGTCGCCATCGTCTCGCTCGCCACCCACTCGATGTTGCTCGGCCTCGGCGCCGGACTCCTCGTCGGCGCGGCCTTCGGTTTCGCCAACGGCTGGCTGGTCGCGATCGTTGGCATCCCACCGTTCGTTGCGACCTTGGGCACGCTCGGCATGGCGCAGGGCCTGTCGCTGATCGTCAGCGACGGCCAGAGCGTGGTCGGCATTCCCCACAGCGTGCGCGACATTTACTCGGCGACGCTGCTCGGCGTGCCCGTGCCGATCGTGATGGCACTCGTCACCTATGCCGCCTTTCATGGCCTGCTCTATCACACCCGCTTCGGCACCTATATCTTCGCGCTCGGCGGCAACCGGGAGGCGCTCCGCTATGCCGGCCTGTCACCCAACCGGCTACTGATCGCGGTCTATGCGATCGGCGGCGCCATGGCCGGCACCGCCGGCCTGCTTATGACGGCGCGGATGAATTCCGGGCATCCAACCGCCGGCCTCGGTCTCGAATTCGATGCGATCGCGGCCGTCGCCGTCGGCGGCACATCGTTCGAGCGCGGCAATGGATGGCTGCTCGGCACTGTGCTCGGCGTGCTCTCGGTGGGCGTGCTGCGCAACGGGCTGAACCTGATCTCGCTGCCGTCCTCGGTGCAGGTCGCAAGCGTCGGCGTGCTCGTCATCGTGGCGCTGTTCCTGGATGGCCTGCGGAGCCGCGCATGACCGACATCAGCAAAGAGGCCATCGCGCCGCCCCGTTCGTTCCTGTCGCAGGACGCGATCCAATTGTTCTATCGCCTGCTTGCGGCGCTGCTGATCTGCGCGGCGCTCGCCGTGCTCAGCGATTCCTTCCTGAGCCTCGGCAACATCCTCAATGTGCTCCGGCAGGCGAGCCTGACCTTCTTCATCGCGTCGGGCCTGACGCTGGTGGTCCTGACCGCTGGCCTCGATCTCTCCGTCGGCGCCAATGTCGCGCTGTCCGCCTGCATCGCCGGGACCGTGATCCACAAGACCGGCTCGCCGGCGCTTGGCATCCTCACCGGGCTTGCCTGCGGCGGCCTCGTTGGCCTCCTCAACGGCGTGATGGTCACCGCGCTCCGCATCCCCTCCTTCATTGCCACCTACGGCATGCTCTGGGTGCTGAACGGCCTCACCTATTGGTACATGGCGGGCGAGACCCTTCACGGCTTCCCGGCCGGCTTTCGCCAGATCGGCAGCGGCTATCTGTTCGGCCTGCCAATCCCGGTCTATCTGCTGCTGGTGTTCCTCGGGATTGGAACGCTGTTTGCGCAGCGAACGATCTGGGGCCAGGAGATCTATGCGATCGGCGCCAATCCGGTCGCGGCCCGGCTCTCCGGCATTCCGGTCGCGCGCCGCCTGCTGCTGGTCTACGCCGTCTCCGGCACCATGGCCGGGCTAGCCTCGATCATCTTCCTGTCGCGACTCAATTCGGCCGAGGCCGACATCGGCGAAAGCCTGACGCTGCCCGCGATCGCCGCCGTGCTGATCGGCGGCACCTCCCTGTTCGGCGGCGTCGGTACTGTCTTCGGCACCTTCATCGGCGCACTGATCCTGACGCTGGTGCTGAACGGCATGAACCTCTTGTCGGTCAGCGCCAACTGGCAGCCGCTCGTCACCGGCATCATCGTCATTCTCGCGGTCTGGCTCGATATGAAAACCCGCCGCCGCGCGCAATGAGTTCTTGAACGACCAACAAGCAAAACGAGGGATGGAGGCAACATGAAACAGAAACTGGGTTATTTGACGCTGCCGCTGCTGATGGCGGCCGTGTTCACCACGCAAGCGCGAGCCGACGGCGAAACCATCGCCGTCTTCACCAAGAACCAGACCAACCCGTTCTTCCAGACGGTGCGGGTCGGCGCCGACAACATGGCGAAGACGCTGAACGCGAAGACGCTGCAGTACATCCCGACCAAGCCCGACAGCATTCCCGAGCAGCTCAGCCAGATCGAGGATGTCGTGGTGAAGAAGCCGAGCGCCATCGTCTTCACGCCGGTCGACTACAAGGCGATGGTACCGGGTGTCGAGAAGATCAACGAGGCCAAGATCCCCGTCGTCAACATCACCGACCGCTCGGCCGGCGGCAAGTTCCTCTCCTTCGTCGGCGCCGACGATTACAGCCTCGGGCTCGAAACCGCGCGCTTCCTGCTCAAGACGCTGGGCGGCAAGGGCAACATCGTCATCATCGAGGGCGTCAAGGGTTCGCTGACCAATGTCGACCGCGTCCGCGGTTTCAACGACGCGCTGAAGGAAAATGCCGGTGCGAAGCTGCTGGCCTCGCAGCCGGGCAACTACCAGCGGCTCCAGGCGCTCCAGGTGATGGAGAATCTGATGCAGTCGAACGCGCAGATCGACGGCGTGCTCGCCGCCAACGACGCCATGGCGGTCGGCGCGATCGAGGCGCTCGATGGCGCCAACCGCAAGGCGCAGGTGATCGGCATCAACGGCACCAAGGAAGCGATCGACGCAATCAAGTCCGGCAAGCTGCTCGCGAGCGGCGACTACAACGGATTTTTTCAAGGCTGCCTCGGCACCATGATGGCGATCCGATCCCTGCGCAACCAGCCCGTCATCGCCGAGATCGTGCTGAAGCCGACCGTCATCACCAAGGACAATTACCAGCCGTTCGACGTGCCGCTGGAGCAACGCAGCTGCCCGACTTTCGAGGAAGCCAGCAAGCTCGGCGGCAAGTAAGTCAGCACACCATCACAACAAGCCCGGACGGCCGCTGTCGCGGCCGTCCCAAGAAAACGAGACATAGACGGAGACCACCATGCTGTTCGCCATTCACGCTCTCGACCGCGACGGCGCGCTGCCGACCCGGCTCGCGAATTACGATGCCCACAAGGCTTTCCTGAGCGACACCTCCCGCTTCGGCGTCAAGATCGTGATGTCGGGACCGCTGGTCTCCGACGACGGCGAGAGGATGATCGGCAGCCTGTTCCTGATCGAGGCAGCGGGCCGTGGCGACGTCGAGGCCTTCAACCGAGCCGATCCGTTTGCGGCGGCCGGCATCTGGGACAAGGTCACGATCACCGGCTTCCTGCGCCGCCAAGGTTGAAGGCCGCTAAACAAAAAACGCGAAAACAACCCCATGCACAGTAGAACGATGTTGTTTTTACAAATGAATTTTCGTCGTAAACGTCTTTGACTCGTCGGGCAAAACAGGAGCAGAGTGGCATCATCGCCCGATTGTCGCGCCTACGCCTCGATCCAGAGGATTGCCGCCAGCCCAACGGCTAGCCGCTCGCCACCGCTGCACTACCTTCGAGATGACAGGCCACCCACTGCTCGGGTCCAGCCGCACGCAATGTCGGCTCCTCGGTCCGGCAGCGATCGAACACGAGCGGGCAACGGGTGTGGAAGCGGCACCCGCTCGGCGGGTTGATCGGGCTCGGCACGTCGCCCTTGAGGATGATCGGATTGCGCTGGGCCCCCGGCTCCGGCAGCGGGACCGCCGAGAGCAGCGCCTTGGTGTAAGGATGCTTTGGCGCAGCGAAGATCTCGTAGCGCGGCGCCACCTCGACGATCTTGCCGAGATACATCACCGCGACGCGATGGGTCATGTGCTCGACGATCGCGAGGTCATGGCTGATGAACAGCAGTGCCAGGCCGAACTCGCGCTGGAGATCCTGCAGCAGATTGACGATCTGGGCCTTGACCGAGACGTCGAGCGCCGACACCGCCTCGTCGCAGACGATCAGCTCGGGCTCGGCGGCGAGCGCCCGCGCGATGCCGATGCGCTGGCGCTGGCCGCCGGAGAATTCGTGCGGCCTGCGGTTCAGCGCCTCGCGCGGCAGGCGCACGGTATCCATCAGCGCCGTCACCCGGGTCTCGAGATCGATCGCGGATTTGGCGAGGCCGAAATTGCGGATCGGCTCAGCCAGGATGTCGCGCACGCGCATGCGCGGATTGAGGCTCGAGAACGGGTCCTGGAACACTACCTGCACGCGGCGGCGCATCTGGCGCATCGTGCTCGGATGGGCGTCGTCGATGCGCTGGCCGTCGAGGATGACCTGGCCTGCCGTGATGTCGAACAGGCGCAGAATGGCGCGGCCGACCGTCGATTTGCCGCAGCCGGATTCGCCGACCAGCGAGAGCGTCTCGCCGCGCGCGATCTCGAACGACACGCCGTCCACCGCATAGACCCACTCGGACTTGCGGCTGAACAGGCCCTTTTTGACCGGAAAGTGCTTCTTGAGGTCGTTGACCTGGAGCAGCGGGGGACTCATGCCGCGACCGCTCCCTTGGCCGCATAATGACAGGCCGCGACGTGACGTGGCCCTTTCTCTTCGAGCCCCGGCGCATACTGCCGGCAGAGATCGGTCGCGAGCGCGCAACGTCCGGCGAAGACACAGCCGACGATGGGCTTGCGCAGATCAGGAACCTGCCCCGGGATCTCCGCAAGCCGCCTCGCGGTGCCGGTCAGCGACGAGCCGAGCCGCGGCACTGCGCCGAGCAGGCCCTGCGTATAGGGATGACGCGGCGATCGGAACAGGTCCGCCACCGGTGCTTCCTCGACCTTGCGGCCGGCATACATGACCATGACGCGCTCCGCGATTTCGGCGACCACGCCGAGATCGTGGGTGATCAGGATGATCGCCGCGCCAACCCGGTGCTTGAGGTCCAGCATCAGCTTTAGGATCTGCGCCTGGATCGTCACGTCGAGCGCGGTGGTCGGCTCGTCCGCAATGAGAAGCTTTGGATTGCAGGCGAGTGCAATGGCGATCATGACGCGCTGGCGCATGCCGCCGGAAAGCTGATGCGGATATTCGCGCACGCGACGCTTCGGCTCGGGAATGCCGACCAGAATCAACATCTCGATGGCGTGCGCCTCCGCGGCCTCCTTGTCGAGGCCCTGGTGGATCATCAGCGTTTCGCGGATTTGACGCCCGACGGTCAGCACCGGGTTGAGGCTGGTCATCGGCTCCTGAAAAATCATCGAGATGTCGTTGCCGCGGATCGCGCGCATCTCGCGATCCGACATTTGCAACAGGTCCTTGCCCGCGAAGCGGATGCTGCCGGCGATCCTGCCCGGCGGTTCCGGGATCAGCCGCATCAGCGACATGGAGGTCACCGACTTGCCGCAACCGGACTCACCGACGATGGCGAGGGTCTCGCCCTCGTTGACATGGAACGACACGCCTTCCACCGCGCGGTTGATGCCGCTGGGCGTGCGGAAGTGCGTTTGCAAATTCTCGACTTCGAGCAGTGCCATCGCGATCAGTCCCTCACCTTCAGAGGCTCTTGGCCATGCGCGGATCGAGCGCATCGCGAAGGCCGTCGCCGAGCAGGTTGACGGCGAGCACGGTGACGGACAGGAAGGCCGCCGGAAAGAACACAATGTAGGGCTTGACCTGCCACAGCGCGCGCCCCTCGGCCATGATGTTGCCCCAGGACGGAATGGTCGGCGGCGTTCCCGCGCCGATGAAGGACAGGATCGCCTCCGTGATCATCGCACTGGCGCAAATGTAAGTCGCCTGGATCAGCATCGGCGCCAGCGTGTTCGGCAGGATGTGGCGCAGGATGATCATCGGCGTGCGCGTGCCGCAGGCCACCGCCGCATCCACGTAAGGCTGCTCGCGCAGCGACAGCACCACACTACGGACAAGACGGGAAACCCGCGGTATCTCGGCAACGGTAATCGCCAGAATGACGTTGCCGACGCTGCCGCGTGTCAGCGCCATCAGCGCGATCGCCAGCAGGATCGGCGGAATCGACATCAGGCCGTCCATGAAGCGCATCAAGATGCCATCGGCCCAGCGGATGAAACCGGAGACGATGCCGATGGCGAGACCGGCCGCGGAGGCGAAGATCGCAACGGACAAGCCGACCGTAAGCGAGACGCGCGCGCCGAACAGCACGCGTGAATAGATGTCGCGGCCGAGGACGTCGGTGCCAAACCAGTAAAGCGCCGACGGTGCGCGGGTGCGCTTGGCCGGTGCAAGTGCGGTCGGATCCACCGTTCCAAGATAAGGCGCAAAGATCGCGATCAGGACGAGCAACAGCAGCAACGTGCCGCCGATGGCAACGGTGGGATGGCCGCGCAGCAGCCCGACGAAGCCGCGCCGGATTGTGACCGGCCGGAGGATCTCAGGCAGTTGCGGCGCGAGGACGAAGCCCGCCGGCAGCGCCTGCGGATTCACGGTCGTGTCGGTCAATAGCGGATCCTCGGGTCAACGAGCGTATAAATGACGTCGATCATCAGATTGACGAGGACGTAGACGAAGCTGAACAGCAACACGATGCCCTGGATGACGGGATAGTCGCGGCGCAGGATGGCGTCGATCGTGAGCCGGCCGAGGCCGGGAATCGCGAACACGCTCTCCGTGACGACCGCGCCGCCGATCAGGAGCGCGATGCCGATCCCGATCACCGTGACGATCGGCACCGCCGCGTTCTTCAGCGCGTGGACGAACAGGATGCCGCCCTGCCCGAGGCCCTTGGCGCGCGCGGTGCGGATATAGTCCTGCTGCAACACTTCGAGCATGGTGGCCCGCGTGATACGCGCGATCAGTGCGATGTAGACACAGCCGAGTGCGATCGCCGGCAGGATCAGATTTTGCAGCCAGGGCCAGAGGCCCTGGGCGAGCGGCGTATAGCCCTGCACGGGAAGCCATTCGAGCTCCAGCGCGAAGATGTAGGCGAGGACATAGCCGACGACGAAGACCGGCAGGGAGAAGCCGAACACGGCAAAGGCCATGATGGCCCGGTCGATCAGGCTTCCCGCCTTCCAGGCCGCCAGCACGCCGAGCGGCACCGCGATCACGATCGTGAGCAGGAGCGTGACCATCATCAGCGACAGCGTCGGCCCGAGACGCTGCCCGATCATGGTCGAGACCGGCAGATTGGTGAAGATCGAGGTGCCGAGATCGCCGTGCAGAATGCGCCAGACCCAGCTGCCGAACTGGATCAGGAAGGGTCGGTCGAGGCCGAGGCTCTGACGGATGCGCTCCACATCCTCTGGACTTGCCTGATCGCCCGCGATCACCACGGCGGGATCCCCCGGCGCGATGTAGAGCAGGCTGAACACGAACAGCGCGACGATCGCCATCACTGGCAAGGTCGAGGCGATACGCCGGAGGATGTAGGAGAGCATCTGGCTTCAGCGCAGGGTCATGCGGATTTCGACACGCCCCAGAAGAACGGCAGCGGCCCTTTCGTGATGCCGGAGACGTTCTTGCGCCAGGCCGTGTAGCTGAGGAAGAAGCCGGTTGGCGCGTAGACGACGTCCTCGAGCGCGACCTTGTTGAGGCGAGCGACCGCGGCCTTCTCCTCGTCGAGGTTCTTGGCCTCGAACCAGGACGTGACCTCCTTTTCCGTGCCGGGGCTGTTCGGCCAGCCGAACCAGGCCTTGTCGCCGTTGGCGCGAATGGCGGTGTAGGGCGCCGGATTGATGCAGTCCGAACCCGCATGCCAGGTGTGGAACATGTTCCAGCCGCCCTGTCCGGGGGGAGTCTTCTGCGCGCGGCGGGAGCCGACCGTGCCCCAATCGGTCGCGACGAAGTCGACATTCATGCCGAGCTTCTTTAGGAGATCGGCGGTCACATCGCCGAACGCCTTGGTGATCGGCTGGTCCTGCGCTACGAGGCACGTAACCGGCTGGCCGGAATAGCCGCTCTCCGCGAGCAGCTTCTTGGCAGCGTCGAGATCGCGCTTGCCCTTCAGGACCTCGCCGCCCGCCTCGGTATAGAGCGGCGTATCCGGCGTGAAGTAGCCGGGCAGCGGCTTCCACAGCGAATTGTCGTCGCCGACGAGCGCACGCATATAGTCTTCCTGGCTCATCGCCATCAGCACCGCGCGCCGCGCCCGCACGTCGTTGAAGGGCGGGTACAGGAAGTTCATGCGGAACGAGCCGACATTGCCGAGCGGATCGCCGATGTCGACGCTGATGTTCTTGTTCTTCTTCAGGATCGGGACGAGGTCCGCGATCGGGTTCTCCCACCAGTCGATCTCGCCGTTTTGCAACGCGGCCGCGGCGGTCGCCGGATCGGGCATCACGATCCATTCGACGCGGTCGAGCAGCATCTGCTTGCCGCCGGCGAGCCACGACGCCTTCTCCTGCCGCGGCACATAATCGGCGAATTTTTCGAACACTGCTTTCGCACCGGGGACCCACTCACTCTTGGTGAACTTCATCGGCCCCGAGCCGACATAATCGCCGATCTGCTTGAACGGGTCGGTCTGCGCAATGCGCTCCGGCATGATGAAGGCGCAAGGCGAATTGTTCTTGCCGAGCGCATAGAGCATCTTCGGGAACGGCTGCTTCAGCACCCATTTGAAGGTACGATCGTCGACAGCAGTGAGCTCCTGCTGCAGTGCCTTGAGCATCAGCCCCATCGGATCGCGCGCCGCCCAGCGTGTGAGACTCGCAACGACGTCCTTGCTCCGAACCGGCTCGCCGTCGTGGAATTTGAGCCCCGGCCGCAGTTTGAACGTCCAGGTGGTGCCATCGTCGGTCACTTCCTCGGACTCGACCATCTGCCGCTGCGGCTGCAGCGAGGAATCGACGCCGTAGAGCGTATCCCAGACCAGCGCGGCGGCATTGCGCACGACATATTGCGTGCCCCAGATCGGGTCGAAATTGGCGAGGTTTGCTTGCGGCACGAAGCGCAGGGTGCGCGCGGAGGCGCCTTGTGCGATCGCCGGGGCCGAAAGGCCGCTCAACGCCAGACCGCCCGCGCCGGCAAGTCCCTTCAATACGGTCCTGCGATCCATGAAATCCTCCCAATAGTGCCGTGATGCCGGCCATCGTTGGCCAAGAACAGGTGAAACCAGAGCTCATTGGCGTGCAAATGGTATGCCACTAACCGGACGTTCGCCAGCGGGATATCCCGCACCATCTGGGCCGGTCGAGACCTCAAAGCGCAGCCGCCAGCACAGGCCCGGTCTCGATATGCGGGATCGCCTCGACCAGCTTGCGCGTGTAGTCGGTCTTGGGATTGTCGAACAACGCCCGGCTCTCGCCCTGCTCCACGATGCCGCCATTGCGCAGCACGATGGTGCGGTCGCAAAGCATGCGCACCACGTTGAGATCGTGGCTGACGAACAGCAGTGCGATATCGTTCTCGCGCCGGAGGCGGTCGAGCAGCTGCAGCACCACGGCCTGCACGGAGACGTCGAGCGCGGCGGTCGGCTCGTCCAGCACCAGGAGCCGCGGCCGGCAGGCGATGGCGCGGGCGATACCGACGCGGGCCTTCTGGCCGCCGGAGAGCTGATGCGGAAAGCGCGGCAAGAGATCCAGCGGCAGCCCCACACGCTTCGCGCAGTCTTCCACCCGCTTGCGCAGCGCATCGCCCCCACGCATACGATCGAGCCGCATCAGGGGATGGGCAATGCAATCGAAGGCGGTGAAGCGCGGATTGAGGCTCTCGTTCGGGTCCTGGAACACCATCTGGATGTCTTTGCGGAACTGCGAGCGGTGAAAATCGCGCGACGCCACGTGGCCGATCGACTGCCCGTCGAACACGATCTCGCCCTCGCTCGGATCGATCAGGCGGCAAATCATGCGTGACGTCGTGCTCTTGCCGGAGCCGGATTCGCCGACGAGGCCGACACTCTCGCCGCCGGCCATCGTCATCGAGAAGTCCGCCACCGCCGCAGCACCCTCGTCGAATCGTTTTGCGAGCTTGCGCACTTCCAGCAGCGGCGGAGTCCCGTGAACGGGCTCCTGCCTCGGCCTGCTGACGACAGCCGCGTAGCCTTCCCGCTCCTCTTCCGTCACGAGGTCTGCGATCCCGGAGGTCGCGGTCGGTGACGCCGCCACCAGGCGCCTGGTATAGGCGTGCTGCGGCGCGCCGAACAGTGTCCTGGGGCTTGCCTCTTCGACGATGCGGCCGCGTTCCATCACGGCGATACGGCGGCAATATCGCGCCGCTAACCCGAGATCGTGCGTGATCAGGATCGTCGCCATGCCGCGCGCAGCGGCAATCTCCGCCAGGAGGTCCATCACCACCTTCTGCGTGGTGACGTCGAGTCCGGTCGTCGGCTCATCGGCGATCAAGAGCGCGGGATTGCAGGAGATCGCAATCGCGATCATGACGCGCTGGCACATGCCGCCGGAGAGTTCGTGCGGATAGGCGTTCATCCGCGTCTCGGGGTCGCGGATCTGGACGGCGCGCAACAGCTCCAGCGCCTCGGCGCGAGCGGCGTCCTTCGATATCCGCTTATGCGTGAGAATCGCGTCCGCAATCTGTAAGCCGATCGCGCGGATCGGATTGAGCGCCGCACGCGGGTTCTGGAAGATCATCGACATCGCGGCGCCCTGGAGCTGACGGAGATCATCGCCCCTGAGTTTTGTGACGTCCTGGCCGCGAAACAGGATTCTTCCGCCAGTGACGCGCCCGGCCGCATCGAGCAGCCGCGTCGTCGCAAAACCGGTCACCGACTTGCCCGATCCGCTTTCGCCGACGAGGCCAAGCATCTCGCCGGCTTCGACCGTGAGCGTGACCCCGCGGACGGCCTCGACCAGTCCACGCCGGGTTGAGAACGAGACGTGGAGATTGTCGATCTCGAGGAGAGTCTCGCTCATGTGCGCATGCGCGGATCGAGAATGTCCCGCATCCCGTCGCCGAGAAGGTTGAAGCACAGCACGGCCATCATCAACGCAAGGCCCGGAAAGGCCACCAGCCACCACCGCCCGGTCGAGATGAAGCGGGCGCCTTCCGCGACCATGATGCCCCATTCCGGTGTCGGCGGCTTGACGCCAAGGCCGATGAAGGACAGGCCGGCTGCGTTCAGGATCGCCCAGCCGAGATTGAGCGAGATCTGCACGGCCATCGCCGGCAGGATGTTCGGCAACAGGAAGCGCAGCACCACCGAGAAATGGCTCTCGCCGCAGGAACGCGCCGCCTCCACCCAGCCGACATTGCGCCGGACGTTGACCTCGGCGCGCGCGAAGCGGATGTAGAACGGAAGATTGATGATCGCGGTCGCGATCACGATGTTCTCGATCCGGTTGCCGAGCGCCGCAACCATCGCCATCGCCAGCACGAACAGCGGAAAGGCCATCATGACGTCGACGAAGCGGCCGACCGAGCGATCGAGCCTGCCTCCGGCATAGCCGCAGAAGGAGCCGACGACGGCGCCGATCACGAAGGAGATGCCGACCGCCGAGACCGCGATGGCAAGGTCGAGGCGGCCCGCAACGACGAGGCGGCTGAACACGTCGCGCCCGAGCTGGTCGGTGCCGGCGAGATGCGCCGCACTCGGCGGCTGCAAGGCTTCCGAGACATTGGAGACGACGGGATCATAGGGCACGAGCCAGGGTCCGAAGATCGCGACCAGGACAAACAGGAGGACACCGGCCGCGGCGACCCCGGTCAGCGGGTTGCCGCGCAAAATCCAGACCGAATGGCGGAGGGTTGCGCTCGTCATCCGATCGACACCCTGGGATCGGCGATGCCGTAGCAGATATCGACGACCAGATTGACCAGCACGAAGATGCCAGCCATCAGCAGCACAAAACCCTGCACCGGCGCATAATCGGACGACAGCAGCGCATCGAGCGCATAGGAGGCGACGCCCGGCCAGGAGAACACCTTCTCCACCAGGACATTCGCGCCAAGCATGGTCGAGAACACGATGCCGGCAATGGTGATGACGGGAAGGATCGCATTGCGCAGCGCATAGGTGACGACGACCTTCTGCCAGGACAATCCGACCGAGCGCGCGGTGCGCACGAAATCGCTGCCGAGCGAGACCAGCATCGACGCACGGGTAATCCGCGCCAGCGGCGCGATGACGAACAGGGCCATGCTCACTGCCGGCAGGATCAACTGCTTGCAGGCCGCCCACCAGCCCTCGATGTCGCCCGCGAGCAGGAAATCGACCGACAGAAACCCGGTGCGCTGCGGCGGCAGCGAGGTGAAGACGTCGATCCGCCCGGTCGGATCAGGCGCAAGACCGAGCAGATAGTAGAACACATAGATCAGCAGCAGGCCCGACACGAAGGTCGGCACGCAGACGCCGAGCGCGCAGAACAGCCGCACGCCATGATCGACCAGCGATCCCGGTTTCAAGGCTGCGACCACGCCGAGCGGCACCGCCGCGATCAGCGCGATCAGGAGCGCCGTGAAGGTCAACTCCAGCGAGGCCGGCAAACGCTCGCGCAAATCCTTGAGCACCGGCTGTCCCGTCATCATGGAGCGGCCCAGATTGCCGCGGCCGATATCGGACAGATAGAACACGAGCTGCTCCGGCACCGACTTGTCGAGCCCCATCTGCTTGCGGATCTGCTCGATCTCCTCCTTGCCGGCATTGGGCCCCGAGGCGAAGAACACCGCGGGATCTCCGGGGAGGACCCGCATCAGCAGAAAGGTGAAGACCAGCACGCCGAACAACGCCGGCAGCGACGACAGAAGCCGCCTCCCCGCGCGCGTCACGGTCGCACCAAAACCGGTCATCACCTTTCAGAGCCCTTGCATGTCGAGATTACTTGCGGCTGACATCGCGATAATCGACCTGACGATGGAACTCGTAGGTATAGCCCTCGATCGACGACGCCATCACGGCGTCCTGGTTCGGCTGCCACAGCGGGATCTGCGGCATCTCGCTGAAATGAATCGCGTTGAGCTTGCGGCCATCCTCCTCGTACTTGGCCTTGTCGGGCTCGAAGCGTGCTTCCTGCGCGATCGCGGCCAGCTCCGGATTGTTGATCGAGCTGTAATTCCAGCGCTGATTGCCGGTGTAGAAGTTGCGATAGAAGTAATCGGTCGAGGGCAGCCAGGCGACGATGCCTTCCGTGAACAAAGGCAGCTTCTTCTCGTTGATCTGCGTCGACATCTGCGCATCCGGCAGCTTCTGGATGTCGACCTTGATCCCGATCTTGGCAAGCGATTCCTTCACGAGAGCAGCCATCGGCTCCGCGGTCGAGGCCTGACCGACGTTGAAGCTGAAGGTGGTCGAAAAACCCTCCGGGAGGCCGGCGGCCTTCAGATATTCCCTCGCCTTGTCGAGATCGGTCTTCACTGGCGCCTGGAACGGATAGATGCCGTTCAGCGGCTTGCCATCCGGCCAATTCGCACCGAACAGCGGCGCGCCGCGGCCGAACAAGGCGGCCTTGAACATGTCGTCATAAGGCAGCGCGAAGGCGACGGCGCGGCGCACGTTGACGTTGTCGAAAGGCGGGATCTGGTTGTTCATCGAGACGAAGGTGATCGAATTGTATTGCGGCGTCGAGATCACCTTGAGCTTGCCCTTGGCCTCGAGCGACTGCACGTCGCTGGCCTGGAGATCGACGACGAGATCGGCGTCGCCGCGCTCGACCAGATTGGCTCGGGTCGCGGGCTCAGGCACGGACTGCACGATCACGCGCTTGAAGAACGCCGGCTTGTCGGGCAAGCCGCGGTTCCAGGCCTCGTTGCGCTTGATGATCACCTGCTCGCCGGGCTTGAAGCTCTCGATCACGTAAGCACCGCTGCCGGCAGTATGCTCCTTCAGCCAGGCCGTGGCCCAGGGATCTTCCGGGGTCGCGTGCTCCTTGGCGACCTTCGAGTTGATGATCAGCGGGTAGACCGTCGCGAGATTCGGCAGCGCGAGCTTGTCGGGCTTTGGCAGCGTCACTTCGATCGTGAGGGGATCGATCACCTTGAATTGGTCGGCCGACGTCAGCGAGCCCGTCAGCAATTGCGCCTTGCCGAGGATCGGCGCGGTGACGCAGCGATCGAGCGACCATTTCACGTCCTCGGCGGTCACGGGCGAGCCGTCCTGGAATTTGGCATCCTTGCGCAGACGGAATGTCAGCTTCAGTCCGTCCGGGCTGACGTCGTAGGATTCGGCGAGCTCACCGGTGATCTTGTCGAGATCGAACACCCATTTGCCGTTGAGCTGCTTGCGGCCGAACGCCACCAGGCGGTCGTAGGTGCTCATGCTGAGCGCGAAGGATTCGCGCGTCGAGCCCGGGATGTTGGGATCGAGCGTGTTGACGGATGCGCCGGTGACATAGCGCAACGTCTCGGCTCTGGTTTGCGCTTGCGAAGGCGCAGTGGCGATGAGCAACAACGCGGTGGTGGCGAGCAAGCACGTTGCCGACCTGAAAGACACAAAACGCATTCGTTTTCCCCAATATTTTCGACAGGAACGCCAGCAGGACAGGTCAAGAAAGAAGCAAGTTGCGCGCCAGTCTCATGATGCGCTCTTGTGGACGCTTTGTCGCGGCGGCGCATGGACGATCATCGCGATTCCTCCATGTTTCGCGCCGGCCGCGTGACCACGGCCTGCGGCACGTCATAGGCGCGGAGCGAGGCCCAGTGCCGTTCGACATCGGCACGAAACAGGGCGCGCGTCAGGCCATTGACCAGCTTCGGCACCGCGGTCGTCATCGCGTTGATCGACGACCCCGACGGGCCAAAACTCATCGTGGAGGCGATGGCGAAGAGATGGATATTCGAGATCCACGGCGTCTCGCCCGCAACACGTTCGGTGAAGGCGTAATCGTCGGCGAGATAGGGAAAGCGGCCGAGCCGCGCGTTGCGCTCGCTCTCCGGGGGCTGGTAGCGGTCGGCCCAGGTTGCGATATTGCCGGCAAATGTGGCGAGTTCGCCGCGCCCGGCAAAGTTCATGTCGATGCCGGTGCCGCAGATGACGAAATCCGCAGGTATGACGCCGTGCGGCGTCTGCACCTCCACACCGCGATCGGTCTCGCGGGCCGCGTCGATCGGCGCGCCCTCGTGCAATATGAAATTGGCATGATTTGCGCAGCGATCGTAAGTTGGCTGCGGAAAGCCTTCGCGCATCTCGAGGATGGTGCGCATGAAGCGCCAGCGCCAGGCATCGTCGAGATCGCTGAGATGACGCAAGAAGCCGCGGAAGGTCAGCCAGCGATAGGGCTGGATCACCTGGATCTGCGCACGACGGCAAAGCAGGTGCACCTCGGCCGCGCCCGCTTCCAGCGCGGTTGCCGCATTGTCGAAGGCCGATGCGCCGGCACCGATCACGGCGACGCGCTTGCCGCGAAGATCTTCGAAATCGATGTCGTCGGCGACGGTTGCGACCGAGCTCTTGGGCAGATGGCTCAGCGGCTCGGGGATCATCCAGTCCCCCATTCCCTCCTGCCCGGTCGCCAGCACGATCTTGCGCGCAAAGAGCGTCTCGACGCCGTCGCCACGTTTCACGCGTGCGGCCAGCAAACCATCTTCCGCGGGCCGGATTTCCAAGAGCTCGCAGCCGTTGCGCACGGGCAAGCCGATCGTGCGCCGTAGCCAGAGCAGATACTCCGCCCAATGCTCCCTCAGGATTAGATTCAGCGTCTGCCAGCTTTCCTTGCCGAAACGGGCTTCATGCCAGGACTGGTAGGTCAGGCTGGGGATATCGAGGTCGGGTCCCGTATAGTCCTTCGGGCTGCGCAGCGTCGGCATGCGGGCATAGGTGAGCCATGGCCCCTCCTTCCCCTCCTCGGCCTTGTCCAGCAGCAGGATATTGTTGACGCGGGAGCGCATCAGGCCGAAGCCGATGGCGATGCCGGATTGGCCGGCGCCGATCACGAGCACGTCCAGCGCCGGTTCGCCGTCCGGGCCCGCCTTCGGTCCGAGCCAGGCGGCACCGGGATGCGCGATCCGTGCGAGATCGGCGTGAACGCTCACTTCGAGCTCTGTCAGAGCATCACTCATGCCGCGAGCCAGCCTCCGTCGACCACCATCACGGTGCCGGTGGTAAACGAGGACGCATCGCTTGCAAGATGCAGCGCCGCCTGCGCGATCTCCTCGGCCTGCCCGAACCGCTTCATGGCGTGGCGGTTGCGCGACGTTTCGCGCACCTCGTCCGCATTGGCGTGACGGGCAAAGCTGCGCCGAAGCATCGGCGTGTCGACCGCGCCCGGCGCGATTGCGTTGACGCGAATGCCGTCCGTCGCAAAATCCACCGCCATCGTCCGCGTCAGGCTGATAATCGCGCCCTTGGCGGCGATATAGGCGCTGTTGCCCTTGCCGCCGGCAATCGCAAGCTGTGACGCCAGCGTGATGATCGAACCTCTCTTCTGCCGTTGCATCTGCGGCACGGCGGCGCGCGCCCATAGCCAGGTGCCGCCGACATTGGTGCGGAACACCGCGTCCCAATCGGCAGGGTCCGTCGTCAACACGGTGCCGCCGCAGGAGAAGCCGGCCGCGGTCATGAGAATGTCGAGCCGGCCGTGCCGTGCCACGACGTCGTTTGCAACGGCCTCGGCGAAATCGGCATCGCCGACATCGCCAACATGCGTCATGGCATCGCCAACCAGGCTCAACGTTTCCTGAAGTCCCGCGGCATCGCGATCCACCAGAGCGAGATGCGCGCCCTCCTCCGCGAACAGCTTCGCGCTGGCACGGCCGATGCCGGAGCCGGCTCCAGTGATGATGGCCGTGCGCCCCTGCAGCCGCATCTCAGATCCACTCCTTATGCTGCGTCAACCAGGCGCTCATCGCGGCCGCCGACTCGGCGCAGCCGAACCGCGCCCGCCAGCCAAATTCATCCGCCATCCGCGTCACCGACAGCGGCGCGCGATAGGGTCCATGCAGCTTGATGACGGTTTTCTCCCCAGGCGCCGCGAGCCGGCATTGCAGGCCGGGATGCAACGCCGCAAAGGCCTCGCCCCATTGCAGCGCAGGCCGTAGCCCACCGCTGGAGATGTTGTAGAGCCGGTGGCGCGGCCGCTCGGATTCGATCAAGATCGCCACGGCCTCGGCCGCATCAAGGGCGTAAATCCAGTCCTTGACGCCCGCGCCCGGCATGAGCGCCAGCCCGCAGCGGGCGAACTCGGCCAGGATTTGAAACTGAAGGCTCGGCGTATCCCGTACCTTGCCGATCCGTTCCCACGGACCGAACACCGCGCTCAAACGCACACTGAGAAAGTCACCATCCCACAACTCCGCGAGCCGAGCCACCGATCGTTCCGAGGCGAATTTGCTGATCGCGTAGAAGGAGACGGGATCGCAGGGCGTCTCCTCGTCCAGCACCGCATGACGCTGCCCCGCAGCGCCATAGGCGGAAGCGGATGAGAGATTAATCACGCGCCGAGTGCCACGGCGGACCGCCGCGCTCAAGATCGGGATCTGAGCCATCACGTTGATCTCGAGGATACTCGAGGTGGTGGTTCGTTCGAGGTGATCCCCGGCGGTTATGGCGGCGCCAAGGACGATCGTATCAAACCTCTGCTTTAGAAGCGCGTCGATCCTTTCGATGTCGGTGATCTCGCCCTGAACAACCGTACACCGCTCACCATAGTCGGCAAACGATCGCTCCGCTCCCGCCGGCAATTGCTTACGGTCATAGAGCGTCACCTCATGCCCGCGCGCGAGCAGCGCCTCGGCAACATTGAGGCCGACAAAGCCGGTGCCGCCGAAGATGACGATCTTCATCGCGCGCGATCCGCCGTCACAGTAGCTTCGCTCCGAAATTGCGCTCGGGGTCCATATCGGCGACGAGCCGGCCCGTCGGTTTGGCCGCCTCACCGCCGCTGCGGGCGAGGAACTGGCCGCTGCCGGCGCTCGCGAGACACTTGTTGCCGTCGATGATCACCCGGCCACGCGACAGCACCGACACCGGCCAGCCCTTCAGCTTACGGCCTGCGAACGGCGTGTAGCCGGCAAGATCGTGCATCATCTCATCGGCGATCACGGTCTCGCGATCGGGATCCCAGATCGCGATATCGGCATCGGCGCCGACCGCGATCGAACCCTTGCGCGGATGCAGATTGTAGATCTTGGCCGGCGCGGTCGAGGTCAGCTCGACGAACTTCTCCAGGCCGAGCCGCCCCTTCGACACCATCGCGTCGAACAGCAACGGCAGCCGCAACTCCAGCCCCGGCAGGCCATTTGCGACCTGTTTGAAGTTGGGATGGGGACCGGCGCGCAGCTTGCCGGTCTCGTCGTAACGATACGGCGCGTGATCCGACGAGATGGTCTGGAGATCGCCGAGCGACAGCGCTTGCCACAGCGCCTCCTGGTCGGCATGCGTCCGCGGCGGCGGGCTGCACATCCACTTGGCGCCCTCGGAGCCGGGCTTGTCGAGGTCGGCTGCGGTCAGGAACAGATATTGCGGACAGGTCTCGGCAAAGACCTTCAGCCCCTGCCCGCGCGAGTCCCGGATCACTTTTGCGCCTTCCGCCGTCGAGACATGGAAGATCATGATCGGCTGGTCGATCAGCGCCGCCATGCCGATCAGCCGGGTGAAGGCCTCCGCCTCCGACACGCGGGCGTGGCTGACGGCGTGATATTTCGGCATCGTGTAGCCACGCGCGAGCAGGCGCTTCACCATCCAGGCGATGATGCCGTGGTTCTCGGCATGGGCGCACAACATCGCGCCGGACTGTCGCGCGGCGAGAAGGATGTCCAGCAGCGGCTCGTCGTCCACCTTGAGGCGGTCGTAGGTCATGAAGATCTTGATCGAGGCATGGCCCTGCTTCACCAGCGCCGGAATGTGCTCCTCGACGGTCTCCTTGGTCGCATCCGCAATGATCATGTGAAAGGCGTAGTCGATCACGGCGCCCTTCTTCGCCAGCGCGTGATAATCCTCAACCACCTGCGGCAGTTTCATGCCGACATGCTGGGCGGCAAACGGGATCACCGTGGTCGTGCCGCCGAAGGCCGCCGAGACGGTCGCGCTCTCGAACGTGTCGGCGTTCATGATGCCGGCAGCGGACAATTGCTCGATATGGGCGTGGCTGTCGACGCCGCCTGGCAGCACCAGCTTGCCGCGGGCGTCGATCTCGCGCTTCGCGGACGGAAGTCCACGCCCGATAGCGGCGATGGTCTCGCCGGAGATAGCGACATCGGCTTCAAAGACGTCGGTCGTCGTCGCGACGCGCCCACCGCGAATGATCAGGTCGTAAGCGGGTTCAGTCATGAGGCACTCCATGATAGGCTCAAGCCAAGTGATCGAAATTTTGCAGGAAGACCAGCATGTCCCGACCTCGCATTCTCGTCATCAATCCGAACTCCAACCCTGCGGTCACGCAGGGGCTGGAGGACGCGCTGAAGCCGCTCGGTTTCGACGGCGGCCCCGAACTGGTGTGCCAGACGCTGGCCGAGGGTCCGTTCGGCATTGAAACCCAGGACGATGTCGACGGCGTCGCGATGCCGCTGCGCCGGCTGGTCGAGGGCGACAACAGCTCGGCCGCCTTTGTCATCGCCTGCTACAGCGATCCCGGGCTTCAGGTCTGCCGCGAAGGCACCGAACGGCCGGTATTCGGCATCGCCGAGTGCGGCGTGCTGACCGCGCTGGCCCGCGCCGAAACCTTTGGCGTCATCGCGATCGCCCAGCGCTCGATCCCGCGTCACATGCGCTATCTCAGGCAGATGGGACTGACCGAACGTCTCGCCGGCGAGCGGCCGCTCAACATGAGCGTCGCGGAAACTGCCTCGGGGGAAGGCACGCTCGCCAGGATGATCGAAATCGGCCGCGCGCTGCGCGACGAGGACGGCGCCCGCGCCATCGTGATGGGCTGTGCCGGCATGGCGCGCCATCGCCGCCCCCTCGAAGACGCGCTCGGCATTGCCGTGATCGACCCGACACAGGCGGCCGTCACCATGGCGCTGGGTACGGTGCAGTTCTCGAATCACTAGGCGTCCTTCAGCTCTTTGGCGTCCTGCCGCGCGAGCCATTGCGCGTGGCTCTCCCGGACAAGCGCGAACGTATCCCGCTGTGTCGTGTAGAGATTGCCGAACATGCGGCCGATCGGCCGGTAGGCGTCGAGATCAACATACATGTTGGCCTCATCGACCAGGCCCTCGCGGGCGTGAACCCGGAGCACCTCGCCGACGAGCAGTTCGCGATCGGGCGAAAAATTCAGCGCGACATGGCGCCGGCATTCGAGCGCAAAGGGTGCCGCGGCGAGGCGCGGCACCTTCACGTCTACAGAGGGAAGCGTCGCCAGCCCTGCCGCGGCGACCTCGCTGTCACCGGATGGAAAATCCACCGCGCAGTCGTTCATCGCCACCGACAGAGCCTCGTCCACCATGTGAACCACGAATTCGCCGTCGCGATGGATGTTGCGGGTGGTGTCCTTCGGGCTGTGATCCGGCTTGTGCTGGAGACCGAGCACGATCAGCGCCGGGCTCTCCGAGAACACGTTGAAGAAGCTGAACGGCGCGGCATTGACCGCCCCGTTGGCATCGAGCGTCGTCACCAGCGCAATCGGCCGCGGCACCACCACGCCGCAGAGCAGCTTGTAACGGTCGCGCGGATCGAGCTCGCGCAGGGGAATACCTGATGTGCCCTTGTCCGCCATCGACGTCACTTCTCCGGCGGCGGCACTGCGCCGGTCTGGCTCGTGATCAGACCGTAATGCTCGATGCGGCGATGCTGCGCGAAATTGAAAATCGTGGTCTTGCCGAAGGTGGTGGCGTCGAGGTCGCAAGGGTGGACCAGCAGCTCGTCCTCTTCCGTCTTGGCCTCGGCGACGATTTCGCCATTGGGATCGACGATCAGGCTGCCGCCAAACAGCGGGTGTCCGTCCTCATTGCCGGCCTTGGCCACCGCGACGACCCAGGTCGCGTTCTGATAGGCGCCGGCCTGCGCGGAGAGGCGGTTGTGGAACAGGCGTTTCTCGACGCCCTCATCGCTCCTCTCCGCATTCACCGACGGCGTGTTGTAGCCGATCAGCACCATCTCGACGCCCTGCAAGCCCATCACGCGATAGGTCTCGGGCCAGCGCCGGTCGTTGCAGATGGCCATGCCGATGATGCCGCCCAGCTCGCGCCAGACGTTGAAGCCGAGATCGCCCGGCTCGAAATAGCGCTTCTCCAGATGCTGGTGCGAGCGCTTGGTGTCGTATTCCACATGGCCCGGCAAATGGATCTTGCGATATTTGCCGACGATCTTGCCGGATTTGTCGGTGAGAACAGCAGTGTTGAAATGATGCCCATCCGGCGTCAGCTCCGCATAGCCGAAATTCATCGCCATCTGGTGCCGCGCCGCGCGCTCGAACAGCGGCCGGGTCGCGGCGTTCGGCATCTCGCGCTCGAACCAGACGTCGAACTCGGCCCGGTCCTCCACGTACCAGCGCGGAAAGAAGGTCGTGAGCGCCAGTTCCGGATAGACGATCAGGTCGGCGCCCTTGCTCTTGGCCTCGTCCATCAGCGCAATCATGCGCTTGACCACGGCCTCGCGGCTGTCCGCTTTCTGGATCGGGCCCATCTGGGCGGCGGCAACATTGACGATACGCATCAGCGATTTCCTGGTGATGTCTTTGAGCTAAGCTACAGTTTCAACAACGTGCCGGCGCGCGGCAGCATAACGCAGCATCGCCAGGACTTTCCAGCCGCCGATCGGCATGGTGTGCGTTGCATGATCCACGCTCACTTCTGCTCCTCGTCGGCAACATCCAGGCCATGGTCGAGTGCATCCAGAAGCTGTCCGGCCTCATGCTCGGAGATCACGAGCGGCGGCGCGAGGAACAGCGAGGTCTGCTCGCCGCTGGTCCCGATCACGGCGCCGGCTTCCAGCGCCCGCTCCGCGACGCGCGAGGCAATCGGCACCTCGGTGGTGTCAGCGCGCCAGGAGCGCCAGTCGGGCCCGTGCAGCTCCACGGTCCAGTGCAGCCCCTGCCCCGCCACGCGCTGCACGCTTGGATGTTTCTGCGCGATGGCGAGCAGGCGGCGGGTGAACAGCTTTTCGAGGCCCCTCACGTGCTCCAAAATCCTGTCTTCGCTGACGACCTTCAGATAGGCGCTAACGGCGGCCATGCTGATGGGATGCCCGCGCAACGTGCCGTAATTCTGCCAGCTCGTGCCCTTGAGCCGTTCGAGGATGTCTTTCGACACCACGACCGCGGCAACCGCCGCCGCGCCGCCACCGAGAGATTTTCCGAGCGTCACGATCTCAGGACGACTTTCGGCACCCTGGAACGCGAACCAGCGCCCGGCGCGGCCCGCACCGGTCACCACTTCGTCGGCGATCCAGTAGGAGCCAGCCTGCCGCGCGCACCGCGCCACCTCGTCCTGATAGGCGCCGTCGTAATAGATGCCGCCTTGCGTGTAGTCGATGATCGTCGCTGCGGTATCCGAAAGCAGGCGCGTGGCATCGGCCAGATATTCGCTGGGGGGAACATTGTTGGCCGGCGCGCCATAGATAGCGCCCTGTGGCGCCGGCAATATCCGCACCGGCGCCATCGGCGCCGGCAGCTTCGAGCCGCCTGAGTGCACAGCGAGGCCACCATGCCATTGCGGCTGCACCGTGATGCTGCGCGACAGGCCGGTGATGCCGTGATAGGCGCGTTCGCGCGTTGCCAGCGCGGACCGCTGCGTCAACGCCTGACACAGCGACAGCGCCATGTCGTTGGCCTCGCTGCCGCTGATACAGAAGCGCACCGCACCGACCCAATCCTCTTCGCCCTTGAAGGCGGTGGCCATCAAATCGTCAGCCGCCTGCTCGCGGCCGACCCAGGTCCACCCCTCGTTCACGACGGGCGTATCCGCGGCGCGGCGGATCGCCTCCACCATTGCGGGATGACGATGTCCGAGGCCGCCGCCGGTGTTGCTGCCGTCGATGAGCTTGCGACCATCCGACAGATGAAAATAGACGCCCTCGCCCCCGACCACGGCCATGGGCGCGCTGTCGCCGGCATTCAGCCCGGTTCGCAACAATTTGCTCATTGCAATCCCTTCATTCCGCAGCCTCGGCGCCGTAGCCACCGCCGCCGCAGGTCTCGATCGTGACGAGATCGCCTTGCTGCAGCACCAGGTTCGACTTGCCGTCGATCGCGACGTTCGCACCCTGCCGGATCAGCGAGATGCGGCAGGCCTTGCCGGGCTCACCGCCCTGCATGCCGAACGGCGCCATCACCATGCGTTCGATGCAGGTGGTCAGATGCATCGACGGGGCCAGGATGCGATAGCTACGAATGACGCCGTCCCCGCCGCGATGGGCGCCCGGGCCGCCGGACTGCCGGCGAATGGCCTGCTGCTCGACTTGGATCGCGTAATTCGCCTCGATCACCTCGACCGGGGTGTTCGAGGTGTTGGACAGATGCACCCGCGTCGCCGATATGCCGTCTCGATCGTGCCGCGCGCCCTCGCCACCGCCGTGGACCTCGTAGAGCATCTTCCACGAACCGTTCTGTCGCGGTTCGGCGAAGAAGAGGACGCCCGCCGTGGTCGCCCCGCCGGCCGACAGACGCTCCGGAATGGTATGCTGCATGGCGCGGAAGATCGCATCGACGATGCGCATCGAGGTCTCGTGGTTGCCGGCCGCGACCGAGGCATTCCACCCCGGCTCCAGGATCGAGCCAGGGCGGGTGACGATGGTCAGCGGCCGCAGCGCGCCCGCGTTCTGGTTCATGTCGCGCCCGCTCATGATGCGCGCGGCATAGGCAACCGCAGAGCGGGCCATGAACGGCGTCGTGTTGCAGAAGTTCGAGACGCGGTCGCAGCTTCCCGAGAGGTCGAAGGTCGCTTCGTCGCCGGCGATGGTGATCTTGACGTGAATGCGCGCAGGCGCCTCGTTGACGCCGCCGTCGTCCAGATAATCCTCGCCCTCGTAGACGCCATCAGGCAGATCGCGCAACGCCTCGCGCATCTCGATTTCGGAGAGATCGTGCAGGCGCGACTGCGCCGCTGTGAAGAGCGCCTTGCCGTGCTCGCGACAGAGCTCGACGATGCGCTTCTCACCGGCTTTCGTTGCGGCGATCTGAGCGAGAAGATCGCCCTCGCAGGATTCGGCATCCCGAACATTGGCCTTGAGCAGCTGCACGATCGGCGTATTGACGCCGCTTGCCGTGGCGATCAGAACCGGCGGAATGCGCATCGCCTCCTGGAAGGTGTCGATGGCTTTCGCAAAATAGCTGCCGGGCCAGGTGCCGCCGATATCGGGCCAATGCGCGAGGCTGACCGCGAACGCGACGATCTCGCCGTCGACGAAGACGGGCCGCACGACCTTGACGTCGTTGAGATGATTGCCGCCGAGCGGGCCGACATTGTAGATCAGTGCGTCGCCGTCGTTCAGGCTGTCCCGTGGCACCACTTTCAGCAATTCGAGCACCGTATAGGCCATTGCGCCGAGATGGATCGGGATGTCGCGCCCCTGCCCGACCAGGTCGCCGCGGCCGTCCGTGATCGCCGACGAAAGATCGCCGGCCTCGCGCAGCAGCGGCGAGCGCGCCGAGCGCGTCATCACCAGGCTCATCTCCTCGGCCGCGGCCGAGAGCCCGTGCCTGATGACCTCGACGACGAACGGATCGAGCTTCATGCGGCCACCCGCGTCAGGAACAGATTGCCTGAAACATCCGGCCTCGCCTGCCAGCCGGGCGGGACCACCACGGTCGACCATGCGTCTTCAATGATGGCCGGGCCGCTGACGATTTCGGTCAGCGAGGCACGGTCGATGATGCGTGTGGCGACGTCGTGAAAGCCGTCGAACGAGCAGATGCGCTCGCCTTTGGAGACCGCTCTGACCGCAACGGCCGGCCGGCTCACGACGGTCGTCGATGGACGGCGTGCCTGCACCCGCACGGATTCGATGACGCAGCTCTCGCCCGTCGCGTAGCCGAACAGCTCGTGGTGCCGTGCCAGAAAGTCCTTCTTCAGCGCGATGACGTCGAGCGGCCGCGCGAACGGCACCGGAATAGCGTCGTTCTGCGCCGCGTAGCGCATCAAGGCCACCAGCTCGACCCGAATCTCGGTCTCGGCAACGCCGTTGGCGATGAGCGGCGCCGAAGCATCCTCAATCAGCACCCCGATCCGCTCGGATACACGGGTGATGTCGATGCGGTCGAGCGCAGCGCGCAGGGTTTGCTGCTGGAGAAAGCTGAAATCGGCGGTGAGACAACCCAGCGCCGAAAACGCACTCGACGCGCTGGGAACGACCACCTCGGCAATCCCGTAGAGATCGGCAAGGCCCGCGGCGTGCATCGGGCCGCCACCGCCAAAGGCGAGCAGCGTGCAGTCGCGCCCGTCGATGCCGCGCTCGACCGTGACGCGGCGGAGCGCACGCGCCATTGTCGCGTTCGCGACCTTGATGATGCCGAGCGCGGTTTCGGTCAGGCTCAGCCCCAGAGCGCGCGCGATCGGCGCGATGACATCACTGGCTGCCTTGATATCGATTCCGATCCGGTCGCCGAGCCTGGTTTCGGGATTGAGATAGCCGAGCACGGCGTTGGCGTCGGTGATGGTCGGCTCGGTACCGCCGCGGCCGTAGCAGGCCGGTCCCGGCTCGGAGCCGGCGCTTTCCGGTCCGACCGTCAGGCCGCCGGGACCATGGCGCACGATCGATCCACCCCCCGCCCCGATCGAGTGAACCGCGAGCATCGGCTGGCGCAGCGGCTTGTCGCCGAGCATGCGGCCGTCTGTCATCTCGGCCTGGCCGTCGACGATCAGGCACACGTCGGTCGTGGTGCCGCCCATGTCGAACGTCAGCATCCGCGACGTGCCGAGCTGACGCGCGATGCTGACGGATGCGGAGACGCCGGCCGCGGGGCCCGACATCGCCATCACCAGCGGCCGCCGCTTCACGGCCGCGATCGGGACCATGGCACCGGCCGAATGAAACACCTGCAGGCCCGGGCCGATCGGCAGCCGCTGCTCCAGCTCGCTGAGATATTCCACCGCGATCGGCATGGCGGCCGCGTTGAACACGGTCGCCGAAGTCCGCTCGTATTCGCGCGCCTCGGGATTGACCTCGTGCGACAGCGAGACGTGGGCAACGACGCCCTTGAGGCGTTCGCCGAGCATTTTCTCGTGGACGGGATTGGCATAGGCGTGAAGCAGCGCGACCGCGACGCTCTGCACGCCGGTCGTTTTCAGCCACGCGACCAGGCGCTCGATCTCCGATTCCTCCAGCGCCTTCAGCACCCGGCCCTCATGATCGAGGCGCTCGGCGACGCCAAAACATCGTTCCGGCGGCACCAGCGGCGGCGATTTCGGCGGGATGTCGAGACGGTAGAGATCGCGGCGGCGATAGCGCGCGATCTCCAGCACGTCGGCAAAGCCTTCGGTCGCCACCAGCGCCACTTTCGGCAGCCTGCCCTCGACGATGGCATTGGTTACGCGCGTGGTGCCGTGGACGAAGCGCCTGACCTCGCTCTTGCGCAGGCCCACCGCGTCGATCGCCTCCAGCATCGCCTGAACCGGAGCCTGCGGGCGTGATGGCACTTTCGCGATCCGCGCCTCCGCGGGGGAGCGCCGGATCGCGATGATGTCGGTGAAGGTGCCACCGCTATCGGTGCCGACCTCCCAGTGATTTTCGTCGGTGCTCATTTGGCGTCAGCTGCGGACGACGTTTGAACCGGATACCGGGTGCTTCCCGTCCATCGCCAGGTTCAATCGCAATCCGAGAGCGCTCATCATCATCCCCTGTCATGCCACCGCTTGCGAGTGTGCGACAGAGCGACGGGCTCGGGATAGGGCCAGAGTTGTCGCAACGCACAGGACCGGTCCGCAACCAGCGCGGCGCGCCGAGGCACATTTTAGTGCAGCGCTGCCCGCATGGAGAGCAGGTCTGTGTGGATCGTTCCACGCGTGACAAGTGCAGCGCACCACGAATTTTCCCGGACGAAACGCCACATCCGCTGCACTGCAATCCGCGCGCCGCGCACGCACTGTCTAATTTGCAGGCGATCGACCGGCGCTACGGGCCATGCGATTGCTTATGAGCTATGCATGGCAGTCGGCTCAGCCTCTCTTTATTGTACGATCAGTAAGCGGTGGTTTTGCCCGCTCAACGCATCGCGACCAGGCGGCGCCAGCCGATGACGATGCCGGTGATGGAGAACAGAAAGCCGAGGGCGCAGAGCCCGACGACCAAACAGTCGCGCAGCAACGGATGCGCGACGAGGACCGGAAAATCCAGCGTGTGCAGCGCGCCGTAGAACCAGCGATAAGCCCGCCGCGACGAATCCAGCCTTTGCAGCACATTGCCATTGGCGCCGTCGATGTCGAACCAGAGGTCGCCGCAGTAGGAGCGGTAGACCGGGGCACCCGGAACGGTGGACTGCGCGGGATAGTCGTCATTGCCGGCAAGTACAGACGGTACGCCGCAGCCGGCCGCGAGGTGCGCGGTCAGCCCCTGGACCTCGTGCACATCCAGAAATCCCGTTGGTCCATCGCGGGGCACATCCCCTGCCTTGATCAATGTCTGACCGGCAAGGCCCGTCCGATCCCGCCGATAGAGATTGCCGTTGAAGGCAAACCATTCGATTTCACGGGCCGACGGCGACACAGGCTGCCGATCGAGCGATACAGCCGCCGCCCAGTTTGGTGCAGCGTTCATCACGCTGGATTCAGCCGAGGTCAATTGCCCACGCGAGAACAGCCGGCCGTGATCCATGGAGAGCCAGCCACTGAAAATCCAGGTCAGCACGAAGAGCATCGCCGCAAGTCCGACGAGATGATGCAGCGCATGCCAGCCGCGATAGGGTGAACCGATCAGGCCGCTTTGAGGTTTGATCCGCGCAAGTCCGAGCACAGCGCCTAGCAAAGCCGCGATCAGGGCCAGCAGCGACAAGGTCCAGACCACCCGATCCCACAACGACCAGTTGCTTCGCAGGACTGTTGGATAGATCCAGTGCAGCACACTTCCGGCGAGATTCCATCCGCGCTCGCTGCGCGTCGTATCCAGGACGATCTCGCCAGTGAGCAAGGAGACATAGACCTCCGTTCCCGCGGAGTCGCCCAGGGCAGCCCGAAACAAGGGCCGGTGGCGGTCAAAGCCGTTCGGCACGCTCCATTGATCGTAGTCCGAACGCGCAACGATCGCGGCCCGCGCGGCATCAAGCCCACGGCTGCGTGCGTGATCTCGCGCGATGGCTAGCGCGACGTCGAATGATTTGACCGACGCGTCGGCCCCATCGGAGGCGCGGACTGCGCCCGCGCGCGACGGCCCCGAGACGACATAGACCTGTCCGTCGCTGCGCTGGATCAGGCGAACGCGTGTCGCATCCGCGATCCCGCTCGCAGCCACCGCGTCGGCGACCGTGATCTTCATCTGCGCGCTAGCCAGCGGCACGAGCCCGGCAAAGCGTTCAGATTCCGTCAACGACGGAAACGGAACGAAGTGCATCACGATTCCCGTCGCGAACCACATCGCGAACAGCAGGCAGAACGCGACCCCGAGCCATCGATGCAGCAGGACGATCGCGCGCATCATCGATCAGCGTCCTACCATTTGAACGCGGCCGAGATTTCATAGGTGCGCGGCGCGCCCAGCAGGATCTGGTCGGGATAGAACGGATCGCCCCAGATCGCGTAACGCTTGTCGGCGATGTTGCGCACCCGGAAGGTCAGGCGGGCCTGATCGACCGCATTGAACACGGTCTTGGGGATGTCGACGAAAGCATAGACGTCCGCGACGGTGTAGGCCTTCAACGTCACGGTGTTGGCATCGGTGTTGTAGCGGTCGCCGACATGGCGGCCGGTGATGCCGAGCTCGACCGCCCAGGGCGTGAAGAACCGGTACGACGCGCCGGCGTTGGCGACGACGCGCGGCACGTTCGGCGGCGTGTTGCCGGAGAACGAGCCGCCGACAAAATCGTAGTCGGCGTAGCGCGCATCGACATAGGCGATGTTGCCCCAGAGACGCAGAGGCTCGATCGGACGCACGGACGCCGCAAGCTCGACGCCCTTCGATTCCTGCCGTCCGGCAAGATTGAGCTGCATGCCGCCGGCCGCGGCATAGACGTTCTTGCGCAGGATGTCGTAGGCCGAGAACGACCACTCCGCCCGGTTGTCCCAGAACAGATGCTTGACGCCGGTCTCATAGGTGCGCGCGGTGGTCAGGTTGAGCGGATCGGTCGGATTGAGCAGGAAGATGTTGTTGGCTGCGATGTCGGCGCCGGTCGCATATTGGCTGAAGAAGGTCAGGCCCGGAACGGCTTCCCACGTATAGCCGATACGGCCGGTGGTCGGGGCCCACGATTGCGAGAACGGGAAGTTCGCCTTCTCCAGACCGAACTTGTCGGTCGAATTGCGGTCGAGCCCGATATGCTCGACGCGCAGGCCGCCGACTAGCGAAAAGCTGCGCGTGAGCTTCAGCCGGTCCTCGAATGACAGCGCCTCATTATCGATGCGCGCAGTCTGCTGCTGAATGGTGAGCAGGCCGTAATAGCCGCGAGGCGGATCGACCAGTGGAACGGAATCGCCGGGGAAATTCGCGGCGCCCGGCCTCACGAAATCAAGATAGCTTGAGGACAGCGTCGTGACCAAGCGGTTGTCAAAGCCGGCGATATTCGCATCCCAGATCAAGTCGGTGATGTTGCCGACCAGGCGTTGGCTGTGCGCGACATAGAAGCGCTCACGGTCCACCAGGTTCGTACCGGAATTGAACGCCTCGATCTCATTGTTGAACCAGGTGCGCTCTGCGCCGTAACCATAGGCCTGGCTTTTCAGCGTCAGGTCGGGCGCCAGCTTCAGCTCGAAACCGCCGCGCAGCCAGACCTCCTTCGCTACGTTCTTGTTGTCGAGCACGTTGTAGTTGGTGTTGAAGGTGCGGTCGTCGATCGTGACGGCCCCAAGATCAGTCTTGTTGAAATAACTGCCGGACACGATGCCCGTCGTCGCATGCGAGCCGCTGAAGGCGATCGGCACCAGCGGCACGCCCCAATAGGCTTTCGAGCGATCCTCGCGGTACTCGATGGCGCTCCAGACCTTGAGGCTGTCGGAGATGCGGTAGTTGAGCTGGCCCGACACGTCGAGCGTCTTGGTGTTGGTGTCGTCGGCAAAGCCGTTGAGCGAGGAACGGCTGACGTCAAAGCGATAATCGAGCCCCTGCACATTGGTGCTGCCGCCCGAGCCGTAATGCGCCCGGAACGAGTTCAGTGAGTCCCAGGAGAAATCCGCCTCGTTCCGGATCGGACCGGTGTGCGGCTGCTTGGTGACGAAGTTGATCGCGCCGCCGGCGGCGCCCTCGCCTGACATCAGCGACGCCGGACCCTTCAGGAATTCGACGGCCTCCAGATTGGCCGTGTCGGTGATCCGCGAGGTCATGTTCTGCGGACCGATCTTGATGCCGTTGTAGAGCGTGTTGATCTGGCTGTTGGTGAAGCCGCGCATGGAGAAAGCCGAAGGCTCGGCCGGATTGTCGCCGGATGTGACGCCCACCGCGCCCTGCGCGACGTCGGACACGGTGCGGTAGCCCTGCTCGCGCATGGTTGCGGCCGAGATCACCTCCACGGTCGCGGGCGTTTCGCGCACGGTCAGGCCAAGGCGCGAGGCGCTTTCCGCAACGGCATTGGTGTTGAGCGGCGTCTGTGCTGCCGCGGTCGGCACGACAAGCTTAGGCGTTACAGATGCGACCGTTGGCCTGCGCGCAGCCGCGCGGCGCGGGCCCTGCGCCTCCCGCGCGGCGGGCTTGGCCGGCTTGCGGGATTGGGCGGGCGTTACCTCGACCGGCGGCAGAGGTTCGCGGGCCTGCTGCGCCAGCGCGGCGGGCGGATCAAGCACGGCAAAGGATGTCAGCACGGCGGATGCGAGCAGGAACGCGCGCGGTCGTACAATACGAACAGGAGACACGGTCTTGGACCTCGGTATGACGTCAGTGGCACGTCACAGCGAACCAAGGTCCCATCTTCGGGCTTATAAGCCTTCCGATGAAGCCGAATGTCTGTACTCCCCGACCGACATCTTCGCGTGTGACCACGGCTGACGGCAGGTCTCCTGGCTCGCGGGTCAGTACCTTGCGTCGCCTTCCCGGGACCGAGACACCCAGTGGCACGTGACGCAAGATTCGCCGCTTACAGTTGCGGGGGCAGCCACGGCATTGGGGACAATGTCCCCGCACCGCATTCCCTTTTCATCCCCTCTCGGGGAAACCGTCGCGAGCATCTAGGATTACGATCCAGACGGAGTCAATGTGCCAGTTGCGGCGTTAGTGCCACGGCGACCAATTTCCCTGGAGATAAGCATGGAAGGCGAGACCTTCCTCTGGCTGATACGACACGCGCCCGTCGATGGCGTCACGGGGACGATCCATGCGGCCGACGCGCCGGCCGATCTCGGCGATCGCGCGCAGCTGGAGGCGCTGCGGCAGCGCCTGCCGCGGGACGCCGCGAGCTATGCGAGCCCGTCGCGGCGCACGGTCGAAACGGCCCGCGCGCTGGGGCTCGAGCCGTTGCAGCTGGACGAATTCAGTGAGCAGAATTTTGGCGACTGGACCGGCCGTCGGCATGACGAACTCGCCGCGACCGGTGGCGAGGCCTATGCACGGTTCTGGAACGATGCGGCGCGCGGACGGCCCCCGGGCGGCGAAAGCTTTGAGGAACAGGTCGCGCGCGCCCGGCTAGGTTTGTCGAAGATCGGCACCGGGGCCGCAACGCTCGTCGTGCATTCCGGCACGATCCGCGCGGCGCTGTGCATCGCGCTGGATCTGACGCCACAGGCGGCCCTGCGCTTTGTGATCGATCCGCTGTCGCTGACGCGGATCGACCGGCTCGCGACCGGCTGGCGCGTCGTCTGCGTCAATCAACCGATGATTTGATCAGGCGGGACGATCAGGCACATTGGCCTGCGCAAAGGTCGCCATGCCGTTGTGGAGGGCGCAGGCCGACCGCACCAGCGGCAGCGCGATGGCCGCGCCCGACCCTTCGCCGAGCCTGAGATCGAGGCTGATCAGCGGCTGCACGTTCAGCGCGCGAAGCACCAGCCGATGTCCCTGCTCCGCCGACTGGTGCGAAGCCAGCAGGAACGGCTGGCACGACGGGTTGAGCCGCGCCGCCGCCAGCGCCGCGACCGACACGATGAAGCCGTCGATCAACACGGGGATGCAGCGCTGCGCTGCTGCGATGATTGCACCGCAGATGGCCGCGATCTCGAGGCCGCCGACGGCGCACAGGATCTTTTCGGGCGAAGCGCCTGCAATGCCATGGCGCGCGATCGCAGCGTCGATCACCCGCGCCTTGTGCGCACGGCCAGCCGCGTCGATGCCGGTGCCGCTGCCCGCGATCTCCTCCGCGCTCACGCCGAGCAAGCCGGCCGCGATCGCCGCCGAAGTCGTGGTGTTGCCGATGCCCATTTCGCCGAAGATCAAAAGATCGGGCTGGCCGGCCTGCGCGCGGGTCACTGCACGTCGGCCGGCTTCGAACGCAAATGCCAGCTCCGTGGGGGTGAGCGCAGCTTCGACGCTGAAATCGCGCGTGCCGTTGCGCGGCTTGTCGGTCACGATTCCAGCCATCTCCTCCTGCGCCAGCGTGCCGGCGTCGATAACCTGAAGGCTGGAGCCTAGCTCACGCGCGAGCACCGAGATCGCGGCACCGCCGGAGGCGAAATTCGCCAGCATCGCGATGGTCACTTCTTGCGGATAGGCCGAGACGCCCTGCGCGACGATGCCGTGATCGCCGGCGAAGATGATGATCGGCACCCGCGCCGCGCGCGGCTGATCGGTTGCTTGCAGGCCCGCAAGCTCGATCGCGAGCTGCTCGAGCCGGCCGAGCGCGCCGGTCGGTTTCGTCAGTTGCGCCTGCCGCGCCACCGCCGCCTCGCGGTGGACTGCGGAGATATCGGGGCATTGTTGGGTGACCCATTCGGGGAGCATGCTGCCTCGCTTGCCTCACGGCCTGCGCTTGAGGATGTAACTGTCCATGATCCAGCCATGCCGCTCGCGCGCCTCTTGCCGCACGGCGACGATACGCGAGCCGATCTCGGCCAGCGCGCCGGACATGATAATCTGATCGGGCATGCCGAGATAGGCCCCCCACCAGATGTGCAGGCCGGCCGGATCAAGCGACTGGAACGCCGTGCCGCCGTCGAGCATCACCACCACGGTATCGACACCTGCCGGCCAGCCACCATCGCGCAAGCGGCGTCCGGTCGTGACGAGAAAAGGCTCGCCGATGTCATTGAGCGGCAGCGCATGCGCCGCGCACAGCGCCTGGATCGAGGTGATGCCGGGAACGGCCTCGATCTTTGGCGAGGGATTGAGCCGCCGCGCAATGCGCAGCGAGGAATCATAAAGCGAGGGATCGCCCCAGATCAGCAGCGCGACCTTGCCCTCGCCTTCGAGATGATCTGCGATCGTCTCCGACCAGGTTGCGGCGACGGCATCGTGCCAATCGTCCACGCCCTTGCGATAGTCCGCTTCAGCGGCGTCGCGGACGGGCAGATCGAACTCGGCAATGCGCGTCTTGTCGCTGGTGAGCACATCCGCGCAGATCGCCTGCCTGAGATCGGCGAGGTCGGATTTGGCAGTCCCCTTGCGCGGGATCAGGACGAGATCGGCCGCGTTGATGGCGGTAATCGCGGCGCGCGTGAGCTGCTCGGGATCGCCGCAACCGATGCCTATCAGGGAGAGCGTGAGCATCGTAGCTGCGAAGGGCGGCCATCACGGCCGCCCATTCGCGTGTCTCTAGGCCGCGTTGTGCAAACGCGGAGTGACGAGGCCGGCTGCGGTGACGCCGCGCAGCGACTTCGCCAGCGCCAGCACGCCGAGATCGGCGAGCGGCTCGATCACGATGACGAGCGCATAGGACGCTGCGAAGGTCGCGATGTTGGCGAGGTTAGTCGCGCCGAAGCCCGATCCATAAATCGCCCAGAACGCCACCCAGGCGATGACACCCGCCTGATAGGTCGTCGAAAGCGCCAGCGCCTGGCGGTACTTCAGATCGACATAGGCCGCGTTGCGCGAAATGATCCGCGTGGCGATCGCCTGGATCCCGAACAGCGGCACCAGCAGCGTGGTGACGTTCATGCCATATTGCGGCAAGTCGGGCGGCTCGAAGAAGATGCCCTGGAACAGCAGGCCGAACGCGAGGCCGAAGGCCGCAGGCGCAGCTCCAAACAGCAGGAACAAGGTCGAGCCGAGGATGAAGTGCACTTCGGAGACGCCGACCGGGAAGTGCGGCAGGATCTCAAAGAAGATAAACACGAGTCCCGTGGTGGCGAGCGTGCGCGCCGCGAACGAAATGATGCCCTGCTCGCGCACGGTCTCGACCGCGAGCTTCAAGGCAACACCGCCGACGGCGATGCCGGTTGCGTAACTCAGCACGAGCTTGGCGTCCGAGACTAGTCCGGGTTCGATATGCATGGCTCAGATCCTTCTTGCCGTCACACCCGACGGCCTTGGCCTCAAAACGTGCACGGCCGGTCTCCTGGCTCGCGGTTCACTGGGAGTCTCCGGCCTTCCCGAGCCTTGCGGCCCAGTGGCTGATCGAAGTCCCTCACCGCTTACAGTCGCGGGGGCGGCTGGGGTTTTGGGCGCCGCAACTGGGTCCGCCCATCCCCATTCCCGATTATGCTCCGGCGCTTTGCGCCGCGTCGAGCACCATGCGTCTCCTGTGTGCCCCTTTCGCCAGCCGGGCGTCAAGGGGCGAAGGGCTGCCGAGAGCGTCATGACGGATAATCCCCGGCCAGCGCGCCGAACAGGATGACGGCCGCCGTGGAGGCCGCCCCGCCCCGCGCAAGCTGCTCGGCAAGTTCAGAAATGGTGGTGCGGACCAGCCGCTCATCGGGACGGCCGAGCGATTCGGCAAACAACGCCGGCGTGGTTGGGGCGAGGCCATGCTCGATCAATTTCGCGACAAGCGCCGGAAACGTCCGGCGGCCCATATAGACTACGGTCGTCGCCTCCGGATCGGCCAGCGCCGCCCAATTGAGGTCTGGCGGCAGCTCGCCGGTGACGTCCGCGCCGGTAATGAACTGCACCCGGCGCGAGGTATGGCGCCGGGTCAGGGGAATCCCCGCCTGAGCCGCAGCGACGCAGGCCGTGGTGACACCGGGAATGATCTCGTAGCGGATGCCCGCTTCCCGCAGCGTCTCGAGCTCCTCCTCGAGTCGGCCGAAGATGCCGGCATCGCCCGACTTCAATCGCACCACGCGCGCGCCTGTCACGGCATAGTCGACCAGCAGCCGGTTGACATGGTGCTGCTTGGTCGAGGGGCGTCCCGCCCGCTTTCCCACCGCGACGAGATTGGCACCGGGCCGGGCCAGATCGAGGATCGCGCCTGAAGCAAGATCGTCATAGAGCACGACGTCGGCCTCGCGCAGGCGCGCGGCACCCTTGAGCGTGAGGAGCTCTGGATCGCCGGGGCCGGCGGAGACGAAGGAAACAAAACCGCTCACCGATCCTCCGCGATCAGATGGAAGAACGTGCCGGTGGCTTGTCCCCGCCGCGAGCCGGTCTCGGCGATGACCGCGCCTGTCGCGTCGTGCACGACCGCCAGCGGCGTGTCGGGTTGCGCCAGGATCGTCGAATAGTGGAATTCGTGGCCACGCAGGCGTGCGCCGGCCTGATGACCCGGCATCGGCGTGGCAAGCTCGGCCAGACGATAGCCCAGATGCATGCGGCGTTTGGCAAAGCTCGTCTCCAGGCCGAGCAGGCCGGTCATCTCGTGGCTGATGCCCTCGGCGTCGGTCAAAGCGGTGCCCAGCACCATATAGCCTCCGCACTCACCGTGCACCGGGCGCGTTTCGGCGAAGGCGCGCAATCCGCTGCGGAAGCGCGCATTGGCCGCGATCTTGCCGGCGTGCAGCTCTGGATAGCCGCCAGGCAGCCAGCACACATCCGCGCCCGCATCGGGGCCTTCGTCAGCCAGCGGCGAGAATGTCGAGATCTCTGCGCCCGCCGCGCGCCACGCTTCCAGCATATGCGGATAGACGAAGGAGAATGCAGCGTCACGGGCGAGCGCAATGCGCTGGCCGGGCGGCGTTACGTTCACGCCGCTTGCGGCAGGTTGCGGCGACCAGGTGGCAGCCGAACGCAGCACTGCGTCGAGATCGACATGCTCGGCGACGAAGCGCGCGGCCTCGTCGATCAGCTTGCCGATTTCCGCCTGCTCCTCAGCCTGGACCAGCCCGAGATGCCGCTTCGGCAGACTGATCTCGGCATGGCGCGGCAGCGCGCCGAACACGGCGATGCCGGCATCCAGCAGCGCACGCCGCACGAGGGCTTCATGGCGCGGGCTGGCAACGCGATTGAGCACGACGCCGGCAAGGCGCACACCGGGACGGTAGTCACGAAGGCCCGCGGCGATCGCCGCCGCCGTTTGCGCCTGTCCCGAGGGATCGATCACCAGCAGCACCGGCCAGTCCAGCATCTCCGCGATGTCGGCGGTCGCCCCGGTGCCGCAGACGCCACGCGCGGCGACGCCGTCGAACAGGCCCATCGAGCCTTCGGCCAGCACGACATCGGCGTCAGTGCCGCGACTGACGAGATGCGAGATCGTCCCGCGATCCATCGCCCAGCTGTCGACGTTGACCGAGGCGCGTCCGGTCGCGGCTGCATGAAACGCGGGATCTATGTAATCGGGGCCGCTCTTGAAGCACTGCACCCGCAATCCGCTGTTGCGCCAGGCGCGGGCAAGGGCCAGCGTCAGCGTGGTCTTGCCGACACCGGAGGCCGGCGCGGAGATGACGAGCCCTGCCGCCATCACGACGCCTCCGGAAAGCGCGGCTCGGCGCCCACCGGGCGATAGCGGCGGTCATAGTCGGCGGCATAGAGACGGCTCTCGGAAAAATCCGCAGCGCCGAGCGTCCTTCCGACCAGGATGAGCGCGGTGCGCTCCATCTCGCCGCCGACAGCAGCATCGAGCGTTGCGAGCGTGGCGCGGACGATGCGCTGGTCGGGCCAGCTCGCGCGCCAGACTATCGCGACCGGGCAGTCCGCGCCGTAATGCGGCGTCAGCTCGGCCACGACCTTGTCGAGCAGATGGATCGACAGATGGATGGCGAGCACCGCGCCGGTGGCGGCGAAGGCGGCGAGCTTTTCGCCTTCGGGCATCGCGCTGGCGCGGCCCGGCGTGCGCGTCAGCACCACCGTCTGGGCAAGGCCGGGCAGCGTCAGTTCGGCCTCCAGCGCAGCCGCGGCGGCCGAGAAGGAAGGTACGCCAGGCGTGACCGTGTAGGGGATGTCGAGCACGCGCAGGCGGCGGAGCTGTTCGCCCATCGCCGACCAGATCGAGAGATCGCCCGAATGCAGCCGCGCGACGTCCTGGCCGCCGGCATGGGCGGCGGCGATCTCCGCGATGATCTCGTCGAGCGACAGCGGCGCGGTGTTGACGATGCGCGCGCCGGGCGGGCAATGCGCCAAGACGCCTTCGGGGACAAGCGAGCCGGCATAGAGACAGACCGGACAGGCGGCGATGAGGTCGCGGCCGCGCAATGTCAGCAAGTCAGGGGCACCCGGCCCGGCGCCGATGAAATGCACCGTCATGCGCCGTCTCCTTCCGCGATTGCCGCGGTCGCGGTGCGGTCCTGAGAGACCACCCGCGTCGCGATCAATCGCGCACGAGGTCCGACTGCCGCGAGAGCCGCCGCTTCGGCGACTGATCCCGTCCCGAACTTTTCCGCGATGAGCTTTGACTGCGTCGGCGTCTCGATGCCGGCCAGCATTTCGGCGGCAATCCCCTTGATCGGCACGCCGCATTCGCGCGCAAGCTGCTTCAGTGCCTCCGCGTCGGCCTTGTCGCTCACCGTCGCGATAGCGGCGAGGCCTTCGGAACCGCCGGCCGCCAGCAGCGCCTCACGCAGCGACGCCAGCGTGACGTCCCGCTTGAATCCGAGCCCGGCGACCTTCATCGGACCGCACTCCATTGCACCACCGGCCGCGCCGCCTCCCATGACCGGTAGCGGCCGAGCGGAGCGGCGTGTGCAATCTCAACCCGCATCAAGTCGCCGCCGTGGCGCTGGTGCAGCTCACCCAGCAGCGCTTCCGTCTCCAACGTTACTGAATGCGCGACCAGCCGCGTACCGGGCGAGAGCCGCGACCAGATGGCGTCGAACATCGCGATGTCGAGCCCGCCGCCGATGAAAACGGCGTCAGGCCCGTCCAGCGCAGCAAGGGCCTCAGGCGCCTTTCCCGTGATGACTGTGATTCGATGCGCCAATCCGAACGCCGCCGCATTGTTGCGGATGCTCGCAACGCGATCCTCGCGCGCTTCGATGGCGATCGCCGTCCCGCCGCACAGCGCCCACTCAACCGAGATCGAACCGGAGCCGGCGCCGATGTCCCACAGCCGTTCACCGGGATGCGGCGCCAGCGCCGAGAGCGCCAGCGCGCGGACCGGCCGCTTGGTGATCTGACCATCATGGACGAAGAGATCGTCCGATAGTCCCGAACTGCGGGGAAGGCCCTGTGCCCCTCTCGCCTGCACGGCCACCGTGACTAGGCTCCCGGCAAGATCGCCTGCGAAGCTGTCGGCGCGATGCGCGTCGATACTTTCGCGCGGCCCGCCAAGCGCAGCGAGTGTCCAGAATGCCGAGGCACCCCATCCGCGCGCCGTCAGCCATTTCGCAAGATCACCGGCCGCCTTCGCGTCGCGCACGAGGCAAATGATGCGTGCACCTTGCGCCAGATGCGGCACGAGACGCTCGAATGGCGCGGCGTGCAGGCCAAGGCACGCCACGGACTCAAGGCGCCAGCCCAAGCGCGCGGCTGCGAGCGAAAACGTTGACGGCGCGGAATGCGCAATCCACTCGCCCGCGTCCAGCTTTTCGGCGAGGCTCGCGCCAGCGCCGAACCAGAACGGGTCGCCGGAGGCGAGCACGACCGTTGGCACGCCGCGGCGGCTCAGCACGATCTCTGCATCGAACGGCACCGGCCATGGACGGCCGCGCCCGGTCGCGCCGGCTAGTGCAAGATGCCGTTCACCGCCAAAGACAGTTTCGGCATCATCAAGCGCCTTTCGGCTTGCTTCCGACAGGCCGGCGAGGCCATCTTCGCCGATACCGATGATGGTCAGCCAGGGATCAGCCATGACGCGCGCCCTCATTCTGGGCGGAACGGCCGACGCGAGCCTGCTCGCGGCTGAGATCGCGCGTGCCGGCATTAACGCCGTGTATTCTTATGGCGGCCGCACCCGCGCGCCCGCCGGTCAGCCGTTGCCGACGCGGATCGGCGGTTTTGGCGGCGTGAGCGGTCTTGTCGATTACATTGGTCGGGAAGGCATCACGCATGCGATCGACGCGACCCATCCCTTTGCCGCAGAGATGAGCCGCAATGCGGTTGCGGCATGCGCGGAGACCGGCACGCCGCTGATCGCTCTCGAACGTGCGCCCTGGACCAAAGCGCCCGGCGACAATTGGGTCGAAATACCTGATGTCAACGCCGCGGTCGCCGCACTGCCCGAGGCGCCGGCGAATGTGTTCCTCGCCATCGGCCGTCAGCACATCGCACCGTTCGCGACCAGGCCGCAGCACGCCTACACGCTGAGATTCGTCGATCCGCCCGATGCGCCCCTGCCCTTCACCGCGGACGTCATCGTGTCGCGTGGGCCGTTCACGCTCGAGGGCGAGCTGGAGATGCTGCGCGCGCGAGGCATCATCCGGATCGTCGCCCGCAATTCGGGTGGCGACGGCGCGCGCGCCAAGATCGACGCTGCGCGGGTACTCGGCCTGCCGGTGATCATGATCGGACGACCGCAACTGCCGGAACGATTGCGGGTCGAGAGCGTGGCCGAGATCATGCAGTGGCTCGGTCATCGCACCTGCCTCGGCGCATAGACCCAGCGGCCGACGCGGCGTGTCTGCGAGTTGCCGACGATCACCAGCGTGCGCATGTCGGCCATTTCAGGCGTCGCTTCCTTCAGCCTGACGGTCTCGATCTTTTCATCGGCGGCGCTGATCGCGCGCGCGAAGATCACGAGGCGCTCGCCGCAGCCGGCCTCGTTCAGCACCGCAAGCGCGCGGCCAAATCCTTCCGGCCGGCTCGCCGAGCGCGGGTTGTACATCGCAATCGCAAAGTCGGCTTCCGCGGCGAGCCGCAGGCGCTTCTCGATCACCGCCCACGGCTTGAGATTGTCGGAGAGATTGATCGCACAGAAATCATGGCCGAGCGGCGCGCCGGCGCGCGCGGCCGCCGCCAGCATGGCGGTGACGCCGGGCAGCACACGGATCGGCAACTCCTGCCATTGCGGCGCCTGTTCGAGCGCCTCGAACACGGCGGAGGCCATCGCGAAGACGCCGGGATCTCCGGAGGACACGATGACGACTTGTCCGCCTTCGGCCGCGAGCCGCAAGGCCTCGCTCGCGCGCTGCAGCTCTTCGCGATTGTCGGAGGGATGCAGCTTGAGTCCCGACCGCGGCGGCACGCGCGCGACATAGGGCGCGTAGCCCAGAATGTCGGTCGCGGCGGCAAGCGCGGCGGAGACTTCGGGCGTCACCAGCGCATCGCTGCCCGGTCCGAGGCCTGCGATGGTCAGCGTGCCCGTCATTCGGGGGCGTCCGGATGCCGGCCCTTGCCGTGCACGAGCACGATCGCGAAGTAGGGGCAATCGGCGGCATCGATCTCGGCGAGCCGCACCACGCGCTCGCCCGGCATGGTGCCGCGCTCGACCAACCAGGCGTCGTCCAGCCGTCCGGCGGACGCGAGCGCGCGGCGCACCTTTGCGAGATTGCGCCCGGTCTTCATGATCACGAGCGCATCGGAATCGCGCATGCGTCGTTCGAGCTCGTCCTCGGCGAGCGTGCCCATGAGCACCGTCGTCACGTCATCACCGAGCGCGATCGGCTGTCCCACGCCGTTCCAGCAGCCGACCATGCCGGGAATGCCGGCGATCACCTCGATCTCGACGCGGCCCTGCAGGCGCGTGTGCAGATGCATGAAGGAGCCGTAGAAGTAAGGATCGCCTTCGCAGAGCACGACGACGTCGACCGCGCGCGCCAGCCGCGCCAGACGTTCCGCCCATTCGTCGTAGAAGCCGGCAAGCAGCTGGACATATTCAGACGTGTCGAAGGCGATCTCTATGGTGACCGGATACTCCATGGGATATTCGGTCACGTCGGCCGCCAACATGCCCTCGACGATGCGACGCGCCTGGCCGGGCCGGCCCTTCTTGCGGAAATACGCGACATGCCTTGCGCCGCGCACCGTGCGATCGGCGCGCACGCTCATCATATCGGGGTCACCGGGGCCGAGTCCGCAGCAGATGATGCGTCCCATCGCTATTCGCTCCGGCTCGCCAGCGCGTTCACGGCGGCGACCGTGATGGCGGAACCGCCGAGGCGGCCCTCGACCGTGAGCGCGGCGACCTTCGGATCGGCCATCAGCGCAGCCTTGGATTCGGCCGCGCCGACAAAGCCGACCGGACAGCCGATGATGGCCGCGGGCCGCGGGCAGTTCCGGTCCTCCAGCATGTTGAGGAGATGAAACAACGCGGTCGGCGCGTTGCCGATCGCCACGATGGCGCCGTCGAGATGCGGGCGCCACAGCTCCAGGGCCGCAGCCGAACGGGTGTTGCGCATGGACTGCGCGAGCGCGGGGACGGTCTCGTCGCCCAATGTGCAGATGACTGCGTTGGCCGCAGGAAGCCGCGCGCGCGTAATTCCTTCGGAGACCATGCGCGCGTCGCACAGGATCGGTGCGCCCTTCTGCAAGGCCGCGCGCGCAGCAACCGCCATGCCTGATGTGAAGCGGATATACGCTTCGAGGCCGACCATGCCGGCGGCATGGATCATCCGCACCACCACCTGCTCCTCATCCGGCGTGAAGCGCGCAAGATCGGCTTCGGCCCGGATGGTCGCAAAGGATTGCCGATAGATCGCCGCGCCGTCGGTCTCGTAAATGTACGGCATCAGTGCCCTCCCATCAGGATGGAGGGATCTCTGACGATGTCGTCGCGGTTCAACCCCCGCAGGATGGGCTCATCGCGCGTCGACCCCGCACGCACGAGGTCGAAGCCGGCGCTGGTCGCAACCAGAGTGATGGCGGCGGGACCGGAATGGGCGCAGCCCTTGGCACAGCCGGAGACGTGGAGCCGTGCGGCCGCGCCGATGTTCGGCGCCAGGGCCGCGGCAAGGCCGCGGGTATCGGAATGCGCCTCGCGACAGCGTGGCGCACCGCTACAGGCGATGACGCGCAGCGCAGGGTCGTAGGCCTCGGTGATAAGACCGGTCGCGCTCGGCATCGCGCGCTTGCCCTCGCTCAAAACCATCCGCCACGGCGTCACGCGCAGCGCATGTCCGCAACCGGCGAACTGGTTGAACGTTGCATGCGCCATCTGTCCGAAGGCGACGCCAACCATCGCACCTTGCGCATAGAGGCCGGGACGCGCCGCGGCCATAATCGGCGCCGGCTCGGCCTCGCTGCGCAATTCCGCGGGCAAAATTGCACCAGTGGCAAGATGCGCCGCCATCCGCCCTCGCCCCCCTCTGGCGCCTCCCGAGGTCACGAACCAGTCGGCGAATGCGAGCGCGGTGGTCACGGCCTCGCCGCGCGCGACGGAGCGGCCGAGTTTGCCGCCATCCGCCCGCACCAGCAGTCCGCCGGACTGATCGCGCTCGATCCGCACGTCGGCGGAATCGCCCGCAAGCACGCGTGAGGTGCCGTCATCGATGGCGAATCCGAACTTGGTTGGAAGTTCGAGCGCGCTATCGGCGAGCGCCTCCTCGAGTTCGGCGGCGAGCGATTGGGTCGCGTCCCCGCTACGCCAGAACGGCGTCACGAGGATGTTGCGACGGGATTCGGTGTCAGCGTCGGGGTCCAGCAGCGCCAGTTGCGAAAGGCCGTCGAGCAGCAGCCTGTGGCTGGTCTCGTTGACGCCCCTGATCTGGAGATTGGCCCGGCTGGTCACGTCGATCAGGCCGTTGCCATGACGTTCGGCGAGATGGGCCAGTCCGGAGATCTGGGCCGCGTCGAGCCGTCCGCCGAACGGGCGCACGCGGACCACGAGCCCGTCGCCCGATTGCATCGGGCGCAGCGCGCCGGGACACCAGCCCTTGACCACGGAAGCGCTCATGACGCCTCCCGCAGCGCAGCGGCAATCGAATTGCGGCGCGTACGCCAGAGCGAGGCTTCATGCAGGCGCGTGAAACACGTCTCCATCGCCGCCAGTGCCGCAGGATTCTCGCGGGCCATGAAGGCGCGGACGTCGTCATCGCCGAGCGTCGCATCGTAATAGAGGTCGAACAGATGCGGCGGCACGGCGCCGGCCAGATGCGCGAAGGCGGCCATGTGCTCGAGCGTTGCAGTGATCTCGGCCGCCCCGCGAAATCCGTGGCGCATCATGCCCGCGATCCAGGCCGGATTGGCCGCGCGCGCGCGTACCACCCGCGAGATTTCCTCGGTCAGCGTACGCGCATGCGGCTGCTCGGGGCGCGTCGCATCGAGATGATAGAGCGATGGTCCTGTCGCACCGAGATGGGCTGCGGCGGCCGCAATGCCGGCCTCATGCGCGGCATAGTCGGCCGCGAGCAGAAGATCGGTTTCCGGCAGATCCTGCACGTGCACAAAAGCATCGGCCGATGCGAGCCGCTTCTCGATCCCGGCACGATCGAGCCTGATCTCGCCGTCGGCCGAGAACGCCCATGACGAGGCCGAGAGCCACGCTTCGCCGGCGGCTTCGCGCGTTTCGGGCGTGAAGGCGTCCGGGATTGCCGAGAGGCCGATGCCGTATTGTCCGGGACGCGGCGCGAACACGCGCGATGTGCGGTGGCGATATGGATTTTCGTCGCCCTCGTCTTCGCGGGCCGACAGCGCCTCGGCTGCCGCCTCGAACAATTGCGCAAGGCCCGAGAAGATGTCGCGAAACAGGCCCGAGACACGCAGCGTGACGTCGATGCGGGCCCGGCCAAGCTCGGCAGGCGCGATGATGTCGTAGCCGGTCACACGGCCGGAAGCGTGATCCCAGCGCGGCGCAAGACCAGCCAGATGCAGCGCCATGGCAAACTCTTCGCCTGCGGTGCGCATCGTCGCCGAGCCCCAGAGGTCGACGACGAGGCCCTTTGGCCAGTCGCCGTGATCCTGCAGATGACGGCGGAGCAATTCTTCCGCGAGCTTGATGCCTTGCGCATGCGCCGATGGTGTCGGCACCGCGCGCGGATCGACGGCAAAGAGATTGCGTCCCGTAGGCAGCACGTCCTGGCGGCCGCGATAGGGTGAGCCTGACGGCCCCGGCGCCACGCGCTGTCCTGCAAGCGCGGCCCGCAAGGCGTCGCGTTCCGCGTCGCCGCAGGGGCCGCGGCCGAACACGTGGAGGCCGTCGCCGAACTGACTTTCCTTGAGATCGCAGACGAAGCGATCGATCCGCGGGATCGCTTCGGCCGGCGCGGCCGCTGCATCGAGGCCAAGATCGTCTTCGAGGCCCGCCGCACGTGCCTCGTCACGGATCGCGGCGATCAGACGCTGGCGGCGGCCGGGATCGAGGCCATCGGCCGTCGAGTACTCGTCGAGGAGCTGTTCGAGCCTGCGCAGCCCGTCCGGCACCGCTGATGCCGCGAGCGGCGGCGGCAGATGGCCGACCGTGACGGCACCCAGGCGCCGCTTGGCCTGCGCGGCCTCGCCGGGATCGTTGACGATAAAGGGATAGATGATCGGCAGATCGCCAATCAGGGCTTCCGGCCAGCACGCCTGCGACAGCGCCACGGATTTTCCGGGCAGCCATTCCAGCGTGCCGTGCGCGCCCATGTGCACGACGGCATCACAGCCCTGCGCTCGGAGCCAGAGATAGAACGCGACATAGGCATGGCGCGGCGTGCGGGCGAGATCGTGATAGTCGGCATCGCGCGTGGTCGCATCGCCACGCTCCGGCTGAACCGCGATGATCGACCGGCCGCATTGAATCGCGGCGAAATGGAACGCGCCGTCGCGACAACCCGGATCCTTCTCCGGCGCGCCCCAGGCTTGCGCGAGATCATCCTGCAAGACTTGCGGAAGGCGCGACAGCGCCGCACGGTAATCGGCAACGCTCCAGCTCAGGGTCTGCTTGAGCAGCGTCTCGCCAAGTCCATGGACAGGCGCAATATCGAAGCCGGTCTCCGCGAGGTCGGACACCAGGGCCTCGACCGAGGCTAGCGCATCGAGACCCACCGCGTGCGCGATCTGATGCGGGCGGCCCGGATAGTTGGAGAGCACGAGTGCCATGCGCTTGTCGGCGGCCGGCTTCTCGGCAAGGCGACGCCAGGCCGCAACGCGCGCGGCGACGGCCTTCACGCGCTCCCCGTCGGGCCTGTGTGCCAGATGCGAAAATTGCAAATCGGGATCGCGCATCGCTGCCGATTTGAAGCTCACCACGCCCGCAAACAGGCGGCCGTCGACCTCGGGCAGCACCACATGCATCGCGAGGTCGCCGGGCGAGAGGCCGCGGAGAGAACTCGCCCAGTCCTCGCGGCGTGCCGTGGAGAGCGCGACCTGGAATACCGGGCAGGATGCGGCGTCGAACGGCGTCGTGCCGTCGTCGCCCATCGCCGAGAATGCCGTCGCATTGACGATCGCGGCCGGAGGATTTTGCGCCAGATACTCGCGCAACCAATCCGCAACCCCCGCGGCTTTCAGCGAGGTGACGAACACACCATGCGCGTCGAACCCCTTCTCGCGCAATGCGGCGATCAGGGCATCGACCGGGCCAGTGTCGGCCGCGGTGAGATAGGAGCGATAGAAGGCCACGAGCGCTCGCGGCCTGCCCTCACCCAACGCCGGCGCGGCAATGACACCGCGCGCCGGATCGTAAAAGCCCATCTCAGGAACGGTCGTCTCCCCGATCACGGGGCCGGCATAGAGGCCCGAGGCCAGTGCAAGCTGCGCGATCGCGGCTTGCGATGCGACGGGGCCGCCGGTGTCGCAGAGCACCTTGAGCCGTCGCAGGGTCGAGACCGGCAGGGTCGAATATTCATCCAGCCGCGCGTCGTCGCGGCCGTCGGCCGGCAACACGGCCAGCACGATGCCGCGCTCCTTCGCCAGTTGCTGCAGGGCCGCGAGCCCATACGACCAATAGGATTCCCCGCCGATCAGACGCACGAGGATGCCGCGCGCCTGCGCCAGAGTGCGCTCGATATAGGTGTCGACCGAGAGCGGGTGACGGAGTTCGGCGAGATTGACCAGCCGTAGCGATGGCAGGCTGTCGCGGCCACGGCGCCAGCCGGCCGCGAACGCGGCAAGATCGGAATCCGAATACGAGAGCACCACGAGATCGGCCGGGTCCTGGCCGATGTCCCTTGGTATCGCGGTCTCCTCGAGACCGCGGCTCTCGCGGAAGACGACGTGCATCAGATGCTGAGTCCTGCCCTGATCGCGGCCTCGTCGATATCGCCGTGCTCGCCGATCACGACGAGCTTTGATCGCCTCGCACCCACGCCCCAAGGCTTGTCGAACTGGTGGCGCACGCGCTCGCCGACCGCTTGCAGCAAGAGGCGCATCGGCTTGCCTTCCATCGCGATGTAACCCTTGACGCGCAGCACATTCTGCTCGCGCGCCAGACGCTGAACGGATGCAACCAGCGCGTCGATATCGGCGACTTCAGGAAGATCAATCACGACGGACGCAAAATCGTCGTGCTCGTGATCCTCCTCGCCGTCGTGATGCGAGGGACGCGCGGCGAGATCGTTCTCGGCGGCAGCACCGAGACCGAGGATGAGACGCGCGTCGATCGCGCCGTCGGTGATCGCCAGCATCGGGACGCGACGCGGCATCTCGGCGGTGATCGCCGCCTTGGCCGCTTCGAGACCTGCCGCGTCCGCAAGGTCCGCCTTGGTCAACAGCACGATGTCGGCGCAGGCGATCTGGTCCTCGAACACTTCCGACAGCGGGGTCTCGTGATCGAGATTTTCATCGGCCGCACGCTGCGCCTCGACGGCCGCAGGGTCGGGCGCGAAACGGCCGGCGGCGACAGCTTCGGCATCGGCCAGCGCGATCACGCCGTCGACCGTGATGCGCGAACGGATCTCCGGCCAGTCGAACGCCTTCAGCAAAGGCTTGGGCAGCGCCAGGCCCGAGGTCTCGATCAGGATATGATCGGGCCGGACCGGCCGCGACAGCAGCTTCTCCATGGTCGGAATGAAATCGTCCGCGACGGTGCAGCAGATGCAGCCATTGGCGAGCTCGATGATGTTCTCTTCCGGGCAATTCGCATCGGCGCAGGATTTCAGAATCTCGCCATCGACGCCCTCACTGCCGAACTCGTTGACGAGCACCGCGAGCTTCCTGCCGTTGGCGTTGGCAAGCAGATGCTGGATCAGCGTGGTCTTGCCGGAGCCGAGAAAGCCCGTGACGACCGTGACCGGGACTTTTGCGAGCGAATTCATTCGGCGGCCTCCGGCACGACGGCCATGGGGAAAATGGGGGGAATGCGGGCAAGCGATTGCTTGCGGAAGATCTCCGGGCGGCTGCGCCAGGACACAAGGCCGTCGGGCGCGGCCGCATAGGCCGCGGCGCCTGCGACGACGTCGATCGCATTCGCATCCGACAGACGGCCATAGACATAGGACCAGCGGCCAGGCGCGCTGAGCGCGACCGAGCAACCCTGGTTGCAAGCCGACAGGCATTCGACGGGAACCACGCTGACGCCGTCGGGCACGCCGGCCTCGAGGATCGCACCATGCAGACGTTTGCCGGGCGTCGTCTCGCCCTCGCCAAGCGTCTGGCCGGCGCGGCAGGTGATGCAGACATGAAGTGTGACGGTCATCGCTTCTTCCAGAATAAACAGCGGGAAGCGAAGAGGCCCACGAACCGTTCTTGCGAAGGCCCGTTTCCCCGTCGCGGAACACCCCGTCCGCCGGTCCAAAATCGTCCGCGCTGGCAGGTCTCCCGGCTTGCGGAGCAGGGTTTCCCCTTCGATCCCCGCCTTCCCGATCCCCAGGGGATCAGTGGCTTGGGCATCTCTCCGGTCACGGTCGCGGGGGCGGCTGCATTTTGGAACCAAATCTTGCCGATTCGGACCCTATCGCATTCCCTCTTCGCCTGTCGTAGGACAGGAACCAACGCCGGGCCACCATTTGCCCCCGACCGCCTCTTGTCAAGCCGAAGGACCCCGTCCGATGACGTCAGAACCGGATACCCAGACGGCCGACCAAACCGACGCCCGCCACGCCTCGAAAATGGCGAAGAAGAAGGCCGCCCGCGACAAGATCATGGCGACCAAGAGCGGCGAAAAGGGCCTCATCATCGTCCACACCGGCGCCGGCAAGGGCAAGTCCTCCTCCGCGTTCGGCATGATCGTCCGCTGCGTCGCCCATGGCTTCCCCTGCGCGGTCGTACAGTTCATCAAGGGCGCCTGGGACACGGGCGAGCGTCGCATGCTCACCGGCCATTTCGGTGACCTCTGCCAGTTCCACGCCATGGGCGAAGGTTTTACCTGGGAGACGCAGGATCGCGTCCGTGACATCGCCGCCGCGCGCGCCGGCTGGGAGAAGGCCAAGGAACTGATCCTCGACCAGAATCTCCGCATGGTCGTGCTCGACGAGATCAACATCGCGCTGCGCTACGACTATCTCGATATCGCGGAGGTCGTCGAATTCCTCACGACCTCGAAGCCGCCGATGACGCATGTCGTGCTCACCGGACGCAACGCCAAGGACGAGCTGATCGAGATCGCCGATCTCGTCACCGAGATGACGCTGGTCAAGCACCCCTTCCGCTACGGCATCAAGGCGCAAGCCGGCGTGGAGTTCTAAGAAACTCGCGATGGCGCGCGCATTGATGATCCAGGGGGCCGGCTCGGACGTGGGCAAGTCGCTCATCGTCGCCGGCCTCGCGCGCGCCTTTGTGCGACGCGGCCTGCGCGTGCTCCCGTTCAAGCCGCAGAACATGTCGAACAATGCGGCCGTCACCATCGACGGCGGCGAGATCGGCCGCGCCCAGGCACTCCAGGCACTGGCTGCTCGGGTCGAGCCGCACACCGACATGAATCCGGTGCTGCTCAAGCCCGAGACGGATGTCGGCGCGCAGGTGATCGTGCAGGGAAAACGCATCGCGACCGCGCGTGCGCGTGAATATGCGGCGATGAAACCGTCATTGATGGGCGCCGTGCTGGAGAGCTTCGAGCGGCTGAAGGCGCGCGCAGATCTCGTGCTGGTGGAGGGCGCCGGCAGCCCGGCCGAGGTGAACCTGCGCAAGGCCGACATCGCCAATATGGGCTTTGCGCGCAAGGCCGATGTGCCGGTCGTGCTGGTCGGCGACATCGACCGCGGCGGAGTCATCGCGCAACTCGTCGGCATCAAGACGGTGATCGACCCGGATGACGCCGCGATGATCCAGGGATTTGTCATCAACAAGTTCCGCGGCGATCCCACGCTGTTCGACGACGGCTACAGGCTGATCGAACAAAAGACCGCATGGCGCGGCTTCGGCGTGCTGCCCTGGTTCGCGCGCGCCGGCGAGCTGCCGGCCGAGGATGCGCTGGGCCTGAGCGATGCGCGCAAGCCGGGCCAATGCAAGATCGCCTGTCTCGCGCTGTCGCGGATCGCCAATTTCGACGATCTCGATCCGCTCAAGCTCGAGCCTGGCGTCGATCTCGTGATGGTGCGGCCGGGCGAAGCCATCGCCGGCGACGTGCGCCTCGTCATCATTCCCGGTTCGAAATCCACCCGCGGCGACCTCGCCTTCCTGCGCGCCCAGGGCTGGGACATCGATCTCCTGGCGCATCACCGCAGAGGCGGCCATGTGCTCGGCCTCTGCGGCGGATATCAGATGCTCGGACGCAGCGTCACGGATCCCGATGGGATCGAGGGCCCCGCGGGCGACACAGCGGGTCTCGGGCTTCTGGATGTCGCGACGGTGATGAGCCCGGAGAAGACGCTGACGCGTGTCGCGGCCGTGCATGCCGCGACGGATCAGCCGATCGAGGCTTATGAAATCCACATCGGGCGCACCGATGGGCCGGATCGCGCGCGGCCATTCGCAAGGCTGAATGGCGAACCGGAAGGCGCGATCTCGCGCGACGGACGCGTGCAAGGCAGCTATCTGCACGGCCTGTTCACGTCGGATGATTTCCGCAAGGCGTTTTTGGCGAAGCTCGACATTCCTGCCGGCGACGTGCCCTATCACGCCAGGGTCGAAAGCGCGCTCGATGCCCTCGCCAATCACATCGAAGCTCATCTCGACGTCGACGGCCTGCTCGCGCTAGCGCGCTAGAGCCTCGGCCAGGCGCGACCATTCGGATTCGCCGCCCGGAAGCCCGAGGCGCAGCCAATTCGGCTCTCGCGCGAACACGCGCGACCAGATATGGCGACGCGCCAGCTTCTCCTGCGCGGGAAGCGCGCCAGGCGTCCCGTAGAGACGAAACAGCTGCGTCCCGCCAACGAGCGTCCAGCCTTGCGACCGCACCATGCCATCGAGACGAACGCAGTCCCGCGCGAGCCGCGCGGACGTGGCCTCGGCCCAGGTATCATCACGCAGAGCTCGGCAGCCGATCGCGATCGCCGCTCCCGAGACCGGCCAAGGCCCCAATATCGCCGCGATCCTGCTGATGTCGGACGAATTGCCGAGCGCGAAACCGAGCCGCAGGCCGGCAAGGCCGTAAAACTTTCCGAAGGAGCGCAGAATCAACAGCCCCGGCCGATCCTCGGATGCAAGCGATAGCTGCGGGGCCGCATCGGCAAAACTCTCGTCGACGACGAGACGGCCGACGCGCGGCAGCACCGCCAGCAAATCCTTTGGCGTATGACATCGGCCGTCGGGATTGTTGGGATTGACAACAATGGCGAGGTCGGCGCCCACCAGCGCGTCGAGTTCCCCGACCTCCTGGACCTCCCAGCCCGCAGCCGAGAGGACCCCGGCATATTCGTTGTAGGTCGGCGCGAGGATGCGCGCGCGGCCGGGCAGCGCGAGTTGCGGCAGCAGTTGAATCGCGGCCTGTGCGCCGCCGAGCGCGACAACCGCCGCGCTCGTGCGATAAGCGTGCCGCGCCGCCTGATGCAGCGCCTCGATTTCGCCGCGGGACGGCAACGCGCTCCACGCGCGCGCGCTCACCTCGCCCACGGGATAAGGCAGGCGGTTGATCCCGGTCGACAGATCGATCCAATCCTCCGCGCGACCGCCGAAACGCTGCTGGGCCTGATCGAGATTTCCACCGTGCTCGCGCATGCGCTGTTCTTTCACGCGAAGGCCAGGATCGCAAGGACACCGGCGAGCAGCAGCATGGCGCGGCGGTAAACCGTCAATCCCCGATCGATATCGGCAGCAAGCGGATCGCGCGCACCCTCATTCAGCCATGGCTCGATTGTGGTGCTGCCGTGATAAATCCGTGGACCGCTGAGCCGCACATCAAGCGCACCCGCCATCGCTGCTTCCGGCCAGCCGGCATTGGGCGATCGATGTCGGCGTGCATCGCGCATCATGCACGACAGCGCCTCCGATCGCCGTGGCGCCAGCAGCACGAACAGACATCCGGTCAGCCGCGCCGGAATGACATTGGCGACATCGTCGATGCGCGCCGCTGCCCAGCCGAAGGCTTCGTGCCGTTCGCTGCGATGGCCGATCATGGAGTCCAGCGTGTTGATCGCCTTGTAGCCCAAAATGCCGGGCAAGCCGAACAGCGCGCCCCAGAACACCGGTGCGACGATGCCGTCGGAGGCATTCTCGGCGAGGCTCTCGATCGCTGCACGCGCGATCCCGGCCTCGTCGAGCGTCAGGGGATCGCGGCCAACGATGCGCGAGACCGCGTCGCGTGCGGCGGCGATGTCACCGGCCCGCATCGGGTTTGCGACGGCAGCAACGTGGTCGTGCAACGAGCGCAGCGCAACCAACGGCCAGCCGAGGACGCCGACCAGCACGATCTGGATCCAGCCTAAGGGAAGCAAGGATTGAACTGCCCAGCCGAGGGCGACGGAGAGCGCGATCACCGCGAGCGCTCCGGCAAGACCAGCGGCGCGGCGAAATGCCGGCGGATCGGACGGTCGATTCCAGGCGTTATCGATGGCAGAGATCAGCCGGCCCAGCCACGTGACGGGATGGCCGATGTGCGCGAACAACCACGACGGCCAGCCCAACAGGGCATCCACCGCCATCGCCACCGCCATCGCACCCGCAAAACCCACAGCCGCCTCCTGTCCCGCCCCTGTTGCGCAAACCACGACCAGAGCGCAAGTCCCCGATTGGCGGATTTCGGCTTTGTTTTTGGTCGCGTTTGGTGATTAGTCAGGCCCACAGGAGACCTTTATGACCGTCATCTTGATCACGGGCGGAGCGCGATCGGGCAAGAGCAAGCGCGCGGAAATGCGCACGCGCGCCTTTCCCGGGCAGCCGGTCTATGTCGCGACGGCCGAGGCTCTCGATGCCGAAATGGAGGCGCGCATCGCGAGGCATCGCGCGCGCCGCGGAACCGACTGGATCGAACGCGAAGTGCCGCTCGATCTCGTCCCCGCGCTGGTCGCAACCGACGGCGGCGGCGCGCGGCTCGTCGATTGCCTGACGTTGTGGCTCTCCAACCTCATGCATGCGGAGCGCGATTGGGAACGAGAGGTGAGCGAGTTTGCCGGCGCCCTGCCCCGCTTGAAAAGCCCCGTCGTTCTCGTCACCAATGAAGTCGGCCTCGGCATCGTGCCCGACAACGCGCTGGCGCGCAGCTTTCGCGACGCCGCCGGGATCATGAACCAGATCATCGCTGATGTCGCCGACGAGGTCGAATTCATCGTCACCGGCCTACCGATGAAACTGAAATGATGCCGCGCGACCAATTCTTGCCCGACGTCATCGCCGATCTCAGGATGGCGGCATCGTTCATGACGATCCTCCCGGTCGCTCCTTCGAAGCCCGCAGCTGACGGCACCGTCGCGCGCGCGACCTGGGCGCTGCCCGTCGCGGGACTGCTGGTCGGCCTTGCCGGCGCCTTGGTCTACAAGCTCGCGAGCCGGTTCGGTCTGACACCGAGCCTCGCCGCCCTGCTCGCGTTGGCCGCGACCGCCCTCGTCACCGGCGCGCTGCACGAGGACGGCCTTGCCGATACCGCCGACGGGCTCGGCGGCGGCCGCACCCGCGAGCGCAAGCTCGAGATCATGCGCGACAGCCGGATCGGCACCTATGGCGTCTGCGCGCTGATCCTGTCGTTCGGCCTGCGCTGGAGCGCGCTCGCGGTGATCGCCAATCCGTGGATGGTCGCGCTCGCGCTGTGCGCTGCGCATACTGCGGCCCGCGCGGGCTTGCCGGCCTTCATGTCACAGGTAGCGCCTGCGCGACCTGACGGCTTGTCGGCGAGCGCCGGATCACCGCCGGGCCGCAGTGTTGCGATCGCATTCGCTGTTGGAATCCTCGCGCTCACGCTCGCGCTTGGGCCCGGCAAGGCGCTAGTGAGCCTGTTCCTGCTCTCCCTCGCCGGCCTGATGCTGGCGCGACTTGCCATCCGCCAGATTGGCGGGCAGACCGGCGACATCCTCGGCGCATTTGAGCAGACTGGCGAGATTCTGATCCTGCTGGTTGCCGCAGCTTTCCAGATCGGAGGGTGACGCGATGGTCGAATTCGACGACACCTTCCGCCAGCACTTGCGCGAGCTGTTCGTGTGGCGCCGCGACGTGCGCCGCTTTCGCGCCGATCCGCTGCCTGACGGCGCCATCGATCGCCTGATCGAGACGGCCTGCCTCTCGCCTTCGGTCGGCCTCAGCCAGCCCTGGCGCTTCGTCATCGTCGACGACGTCGCACGGCGTCGCGCCGTGATCGACGACTTCAAAGCGTGCAACGCCGACGCGCTGAATGCCTATGCCGGTGAGCGCGCAGCGCGCTACGCCACGCTGAAACTCTCGGGTCTCGAACAGGCCCCCGGCCACCTCGCCGTGTTCGCGGACAAGGCCAGCGACACCGGTCACGGCCTCGGCCGCGCGACGATGCCGGAGACGACGGAATATTCCGTGGTCGCGGCGATCACCGCGATGTGGCTCGCCGCGCGCGCCGAGGGCATCGGGCTTGGCTGGGTCTCGATCCTCCATCCGGATCGCATCCACGCCGTTCTCGACGTGCCCGATACCTGGAAATTCATCGCCTATCTCTGCATCGGCTATCCGGAAATCGAATGCGACCGGCCCGAGCTGGAACAGGCGAAGTGGGAGCAGCGGCGCGGCGCAGCGGAATTCACCCTGCGGCGTTAATCAGGCGACGTCGGAAATCCGTCGTCATTGCGTGCGGCTGCCGGCGTAGGGAATACGGTATCGGGCTGCCAAACGTGCGAATGAACAGTCACAAGCGCATTTTTTCATCAATTGTGGACGCCGGCTGTTCGCGCTAAGCATCGGGTTGGGGCAAACCATCATGCAAAGACATCCATGACCGAACGGCCTTCCGCTCTCGCGGTGGATCGCCGCGGGTTCATTCGGCTTGCGGGCACGACCGCTGCGGGCTGGCTGGCGCTCGGCGCAACATCTGATCGCATGCGCATCGTCGCATCGCTGACCGCATTGCGGCTCGACGACGAATTGACCAGAAGAAGCATGATCGACAGCCCTACCTCTCGCCTGGGCGGCCTCATCGTGGGCTTGAGGCAGCGAGGCTGGGTCGAAGGCGTCAATTTCCGCTTCGAGCTCCGTTCGACCTTCGGCGCACCGGATAGGCTGAAGACCGCGGTGCAGGAATTGCTGGCGCTCAATCCGGATGTGATCCTGACCGGCTCGACGGTCGAAACCGCGGCCGTCCTGGAAGCCACCAAAACCATCCCGATCGTGTTCGCGACCGCGAACGATCCCGTCGGCAACGGCTTCGTCGAAAGCCTGGCCCATCCGGGCGGCAACGTGACCGGCTTCACCAACAGCACGGCCGAGATGGGCGGCAAATGGCTTCAGCTCATCCGGGAGGCCGTGCCGGATCTTGCGCGTGTCGGCATCCTGTTCAACCCGGCGACCACACCTCGCGGCGGCCGCTTCTTCCTCGATTCCATCGAGCAAGAGGCAGCCCTGTCCGGCGTGTCCGTGGTCCCCGCCCCCGTGAGCGCGCCGACGGAGATCGACGAAGCCGTCAGGCGCTTTACCGAACCGCCCAAGGCGGCGATGATCGCGCTCGTCGACAGCTTTCTGGTGGTCAACCGGCAGGCGATCATCGCGGCAACCGCGAAATATCGCGTGCCCACGATTTACCCGTTCCATTATTTCATGGATGCGGGCGGCCTGATGAGCTACGGGCCGACGCTCGAAGTGCGCTCGGCTGACTATGTCGATCTCATCCTGCGCGGCACCAAGGCCGGCGATCTGCCGGTGCAATCGCCGCGAAAATACGAACTCCTGATCAACCGCACGGTCGCCCGCACGCTGGATCTGACGATACCATTCACGCTGCTCGCGCGCGCCGACGAGATCCGCGAGTGAACGAGACGATCGACCAGGGAGATTTGCGGCCACCTCCCGGCCGGCTGTTCCGCAAATACCTCTACTCGATCGTCGCGCTCGCTTTTGCCGCGCTCGCCATCAACACCGGCTTCGACGTCTGGTTCTCCTATCGCGAGCAGAAGCAGCTCCTGGCGGCGACCCAGCGCGAGCAGGCCGCAAGCGCCGCCATCCAGATCGGCCAGTTCATCGGCCAGATCGAAAACCAGATCAGATGGCTCTCGCGCCTGCCCCCGGAACTGTCCACGAACGAGGACCAGCGCCTGAACGCCATCCGCCTCCTGCGCCTCTCGCCTGCGATTGCGGAAATCGCCGAGCTCGACGCCCAAGGCCGCGAGCAGGTGCGCGTGTCGCGCCGTGTCGCGGACAGGATCGGCAGCAAGGCCGACCTCTCCGCTTCGCAGGCCTTCCGCGGCGCGAATGAAAGCCGCGCCTATTACGGGCCGGTCTACTTCCTCGGCGACACCGAGCCGTTCATGACGCTCGCCACGCGCGGGACCGGCCTCACGCCCGATGTGATTGTCGCCGAAGTCAATCTTCGCTTCATCTGGGACCTCGTCGCCGGGATCAGGGTCGGCAACACCGGCAAGGCCTATGTGGTCGATCGGATGGGGCTGTTGATCGCGCATCCCGATCTGTGGCCGGCATTGCGCCGCAGCGATCTCTCCGGCCATGCCGACGTCCGCGCCGCGCTCGATGGCGTCGGGCCGCCCTCGGGCGGCCTGGTCAAGGAGGATCTGTCCGGTCAACGCGTGCTGTCGACCTACGCGACGGTCCCCTCGCTGGGCTGGCTGGTGTTCGTCGAGCTCCCGCTCACCGAAGCCTATGCACCGATCTATGCGTCGATCGGACGCTCGACTTTTCTCCTGGTCATCCTGCTGGCATGTGCGGTGTTGGTCTCCCTCTTTCTGAGCCGGCGCATGACCGTGCCGATCCAGATCCTGACGCAGGGTGCGCGGCGGATCGGCAGCGGCGACCTCGGCCTGCGGCTCGCGATCAAGACCGGTGACGAGCTGGAGGCGCTCGGCGATCAATTCAACCGGATGGCCGCTCACTTGCGCGAATCCTATGCGACGCTCGAGCGCAAGGTGATTGAGCGCACCTCCGAACTGGAAAAGACCCGCGACCAGGCCCTTGCCGAGCACGATGCCGCCGAGCGCGCGCGTAGCGCGGCGGTGGCGGCCAACGAGACCAAATCGCGCTTTCTCGCGGTCGTCAGCCACGAGCTGCGCACGCCGCTGAACGGCGTCATGGGCGTGCTGCAACTGCTCGACGATGGCAGCCTCGGCGAGGCGCAGCGGCGTCACCTCACGACCGCGGCCGCGTCGGGCGAAACGCTGATCGCGCTGGTCGACGGCATCCTCGAATATGCGCGCCTGGAGGCCAGCGCCGAGACTCTGGAGACCCGCGATTTCCGCCTCGACCAGCTCATCGAGACGGCGGCCGATCTGATGCGTCCGCAGGCCTCTCGCAAGGGCCTCTCCTTCGATCTCGCCTGCGATGCGACGGTCAACACCTCCGTGCACGGCGATCCGGTGCGGCTCAATCGCATTCTGCTCAATCTGATCGGCAACGCGATCAAGTTCACCCCGCGCGGCGGCATCGGTTTGAGTGCGGCCGCCGAGGGACATGACGATCATGTGCTGCTGCGCATCACCGTTCGCGATACCGGCATCGGCATCGCGCCCGACATGCACGAGCGGATTTTCGAGGATTTCGTCCAGGCCGACGACAGCATCGCGCGGCGGTTCGGCGGCACCGGCCTTGGACTGGCGATCGCGCGGCGCCTCACCCGCCTGATGCGCGGCGAGCTGACGGTGGCGAGCGCGCCGGGCACGGGCAGCTCGTTCATGCTTGAGGTACCGCTTGGTCTCGCCACGACCGACATCGCGCAAGGCGCGGTTCAGCCGCCATCGCGGCAGCTTCGCGTGCTGCTGGTCGACGACGACCCCGTCAATTGCGAGGTCGGCGAAGCGATGTTGAAGAGGCTCGGCCACCACGCGACCATCGCCACGAACGGCGCGTTGGCCATCGCGCTCGCCCGCGATCAGGCGTTCGACATCATCCTGATGGATCTGCACATGCCCGACATGGACGGAGTCGAGGCGGCATCGCGAATCGGCAAGCTCGGTCTGCCGACCATGCCGCGCATCATCGCGGTAACCGCCGACATGTCGCGCCGCGCCCGCGAGCGGCTCGCGGGCGCGGGCATTGCCAGGATCGTCAGCAAGCCGATCCTGATCAATGCGCTGCGCGAGGCGATCGAGGACGATGCCCAGAACCAGCCAGCCGTGCCGCAACTCGCCGCAGGCGCATTGATCGACCGGCATTTCCTTGACGACCAGAAGGAGCTGCTGGGCGCGGCGCAGATCGCAAAACTCCACCACCTGCTGGAACAGACCAGTGCAAAGCTGGTCGAGGACATCGCCAAGGCAGCAGTGATTGGCGATCCCACGCAGCTCGCGCGATCCGCACACCAGCTCGGCAGCGGCGCGAGCGCGCTCGGCCTGGTCCGCCTGTTTGAATTTTGCCGTGAGGTCGAGCTGGCGGCACTCACGATGACCTCGCCCGAATGCCAGGGCGCCGCCCGTGAGCTCGCTGCGCTTCGAGAGGCCTCGATGAGCGCGCTGGACGATCTGCTTCGTCCGGCGGAGCAGCGTACGATCAGCTAGATGCGCTCGAGTTCTTATTTTGGGCCCGAAGAAAAATCTGGTGAGCCTTATCAGTCCAGATCAAGGCAGGCGCCTTACATCAGACTGCCGGGGCGACCTTTTCCGCACTCGACTGCACCGGCTTTGTCGCCTCCAACTCTCCCCCTCTCATGGTTTTTCGATACCAGTACGGAATCGTGACCCCAAAGAGCGCACCGATTGAGGCGCTGAGCAGGCACGGTATCAACAGCAGGTGCTGTACTGTCGGCTGGTTCACGCTCAACCAGCGCATCACGAGAAAGCCCGAAAAGCCCATGAGTACAGCCAGCCCGGCGCTCTCCGCCCACCTGAGCCACCACGGTTCGTGATCCGCTTCGATTGTATCGTCACACGCAAAAGCCAATGCTATTGAAAGCACGGTGGGGAGCAGCAGCCATTTGGCCTGGGCCACGAACGGCAGGATCGGATGAACGGCATCTACTGGAAAATGCGCCCGAAGCAGATAGAAGCAAAACGAAATCGGCAGCGTTATCGTGAGGGTACATGCGCCAGAGATCAGATAAGACAGAGTAGGCCTTTCCCTGACGCAACGATAATCTGCAAAATTCCACAACTGCTTCGGTGCGAGGGCACACACCGCCGCGATTGACTGATTGACCGCCACAAGCATCCCGATGCCTAATGCCCTGCCCAAATCGCCGCCGGCCAGGGAAATCGTCACTATGACGAACAGCGCGACAACCCCGGCGAAGTCCAAGCTCAGCAGATTTAACGGCAGGCGGATCAGAGACGGCCGTTGAATGGAAAAGCCAATCCTTGCAAACTGGTGAGCGACTTCGCTGTCGCTATTGCAACTGTACAGGAGCACTCTGGCAAGCATCAACCGAATGTCCTCGTAGGCTTCGAGTGCATAAGAACGAAACTGGTCAACCGGCTCCGCCGCCGGCTCAAGCTGACGCTGAGCGATCTGACTTGTGAGAGTGAAAAACGCCACGGACTGAGCGAAGAAGCTGCTCATCTTCTTCTCGAAAGTGGCTCGCTCTTCGGGAAAGTCGGCGGAATAAGCAGTCCAACCGGGCAGATTGCTCAAGGCAACGTAGAGCGCCAGACATCGCGTGAACCGAAAGCGCACGCTGTCCAAGGTGAAATCGGGCTGCAGCTGCGCGGCTAGAGAGTCAGGCAGAAGCGTGCTGTTGGCGATATAAAACTTAGTGTCTGCGACCAATCTTTCAGAAATCGTAAGCTGCGTCATGTTGATCCGCTGCGCCCAACGAACAGCTCCAAGCGGGATCGCGCCCATACGGTGAAAAAAACGCAGCATGGCACCGTCAACGTCCCGCAGAACAGGAACCGATGGCAGCAACGTCGTTAGGATAAGCGCGGCCACAAGTGGCGCATCAAGGCTCTTCAATCCTTCAGGAATGGGGCTTGGCGAGTACAGGAGACCAAGCAATTCTGGCTTGTGGGCAAGGGTCCAGCTCAAGAACATCAGAAGCCCGATGCACGAAATGATATACGTCACGTAACTGCTGTAATACTGAAAGCGGGTTGTCTCTGACCTGAGCGTCCTAGGCGTGGCAAAACGATGTGCGGCGTAAAAGGCCGTCAACACTCCCGCCACAAGGTGCGCCGCGTCGAGGTGGATTGCTGTGAAAAATTGATCGATCATAGCGTGCCTCCAAAACAATAAGGCATCTGCAATCGGCTGAATCCATTCGCACAGCCGCACTACGCGTTACATTGCCAGAAACACTGACGAGCGGTTGTGAACCAGCTCACAATGCTCGCGACGTTTGGTCTCGGACGGACTCTCGCAAGCCCTCCTGCCGGCAGATCCATGGATCTATAGCTTGGCCTCTGTATGTCTGCTCCCGCCGGCTTCGTCGCCCTCACAGCCAAAACGCTCAACCAGGAAATCAATGAACAGCCGCACCTTCACCGAGAGATGTCGGGTCGGCGGATAGACCGCATAGAGCGCAAGCGGCGGCGCGGAATAATCGTCCAGCACAGTTCGCAGCTCGCCCTTCCTCAAGGAATCGGCGGCGATGAACTCCGGGAGCAGCGCGAGCCCCCTGCCCTTGACCGCGACATCACGCAGCACTTCGGCATTGTTGACGCAGAGCGACCATGCCGGCTGGATCCAGTGATCGCCGTCGGTGCCAGTGAGCTTCCACTGATTGCCCGTAAGCAGGAAGCCGTAGGTCAGCGAGGCGTGCCCGCGCAGATCCTGCGGATGTTTTGGCGTACCGTGACGTGCGAGATAATCGGGTGAAGCGCAGATCATGCGCGCGACCGGCGTGACTTTTCGCGCGATCAAACTCGACGATTCCAATTCCGCGATGCGCAAGGTCACGTCAAAACCGTCCTGGACGGGATCGAGCAGGTCGTCGCTGAGCACGATCTGGAGCTGCAGCTCCGGATATCGCGCCATGAAATCGGCAAGCACCGGCCCGAGCCGCAGGGTGCCGAACGACATCGGCGCGTTCACGCGCAACAGGCCGCGCGGCGCCGACTGGGCTTGCGCCACGGCCTGGTCGGCCGCCTCGATCTCCGACAGGATCACAACCGCGCGCTCGAAATAGCGCTGGCCGTTCTCGGTCGGGCTCGCATGGCGCGTGGTCCGGTTCAGGAGCTGCACGCCGAGGCTTTCTTCGAGGTCGGCGATGTATTTGCTGATCGCCGAGCGTGAAAGCCGCAACTGCCGGCCCGCCTCGGCAAAACTGCCGCTTTCGACCACCTTTACGAAGGCCCGGAGGCTGGCGACCTTATCCATGGACTGGCGCCGGCGATTGTTTCCAAATCGTAGACATAGACGTCATATTTGCATGGATTGTCTCCAATCCAAAGCAGAACGATATTTCCGGTCAGAGCAAGACCGCTCCGCGAGCTTTGGAGGACGACAATGTCTGGACTGCACCACGTCACCGCGATTGCGGGCGACCCCATCAGGAATTTCGGCTTCTACACCCGGGATCTCGGCCTGCGCTTCGTCAAGAAGACGGTCAATTTCGACGATCCCGGCACCTATCACTTCTATTATGGGGACGAGACCGGCCGCCCCGGCACCATCCTGACCTTTTTTCCCTGGGCTGGCGTGCCGGCCGGGCGCCGCGGCGTCGGTGAAACGCACCAGACCGCCTTCCGCGTGCCGCAAGGCTCGCTCGGCTATTGGACGCAGCGCTTCGTCGAGAAGGGCATCGCTTACGAGGCGCTGGAGAAGCGCTTTGGCGAGTCCGTGCTGCCGTTCACAGACCCTGATGGCATGGCGCTCGCGCTCGTCGGTGTCCCCGGCGCCGACAGCGAGCCCGGCTGGAGCAATGGCGACGTTCCCGCCGAACATGCGATCCGCGGCTTCCACGGCGTGACCTTGCTGCTCGACAGCGCGGCGAAGACGGCTGCCGTCCTCACCGACGTGTTCGGCTTCAAGGAGACGGCGCGCGAAGGCTCCGTGATCCGCTTCAAGGCGTCCGGCGATGTCGAAGGCAGCGTGGTCGACATCTACGAAGCCAAGGGCTTTTTGCGCGGGCACCAAGGTGGCGGCTCCGTGCATCACATCGCCTTCCGCGCGGTCGACGACGCCGAGCAGGGCAAGATGGCGCAAAAGCTCGTGAGCAATCACGGCCTGCACCCGACCGAGCAGAGGGACCGCAACTACTTCCGCTCGATCTACTTCCGCGAGCCCGGCGGTGTGCTGTTCGAGATCGCGACCGATATCCCCGGCTTCGCCGTCGACGAGCCCGTTGCGACGCTGGGACGCGACCTCAAGCTGCCTGGCTTCCTCGAAGCGCAGCGCAAGCAGATCGAGGCTGTGTTGCCGAATTTGGCAGAGAGCGTGTCATGACCGAGAGTTCATTCGTCCATCGTTTCGAGCCCGCGACCGGCGCGGGCTCCCCTCCTCTCCTGCTACTGCACGGCACCGGCGGCGACGAGAACGACCTGCTCGGACTTGGCAGGATGATCTCGCCTGGCTCGGCTATGCTCTCGCCGCGCGGCCGCGTGCTCGAGCACGGCATGCCGCGTTTCTTCCGCCGCTTGGCCGAGGGCGTGTTCGACGAGGACGACGTGCGCCGCCGCGCGCACGAACTCGGCGGCTTCGTCGCGGAGGCACGGCAGCGCTACGGCGTCGCCGCGCCGGTCGCGGTCGGCTTCTCCAACGGAGCCAACATCGCAGCCGCACTGTTGCTGCTGGAGCCGAACGTGCTGGCAGGCGCGATCCTGCTCCGCGCGATGGTGCCGCTGTCGGATCCGCCGAAGGCTGAGCTCGGCGGCAAGCCCGTCCTGCTTCTGTCAGGGCAGGCTGATCCGATCGTTCCAGCGAACAATTCCGCGAAGCTTGCTTCGCTGTTGTCGGAAGCCGGAGCGCGGGTCGAACACAAGGTTCTGCCGGCGGGCCATCAATTATCGCAAGCCGATGTGGCGCTCGCCCGCGACTGGATCGGCACATTCGCCGCCGAAGTCGTCTGATCCCGAAGAGCGGCGCATCGTTGTCGGTGCGCCGCGGCTTCACTCGAACCAGCCGCGCCGCTTGAACCAGATCAGCGGCAGCACGCCGCTTGCAATGATGGCGAGCCACGCCAGCGGATAGCCGAACGTCCAGTCCAGCTCCGGCATGTGCTTGAAGTTCATGCCCCAGATGCCGACCATGATCGTGGGCGGCACGCCGACGACCGAGACGATCGTCAGGATCTTGAAAAGCTCGTTCTGCTGGATGTTGATGAAGCCGAGCACGGCATCGAGCAGAAGCTGGATCTTGTCCGACAATCGCGTCTCGTAGTCGCCGAGCGAAGCGACATCCTTGGAGACGGCTTCGAGGCGCTTCTTCGACGCGGGCGTGATCCACTCGCTCCCGACATCGCCGGCAAACGAGGCGACGCGGCCGACGCCAAGCAGGACATCGCGCGCCTTGGCCAGCCGATCGGCCAGCTCCCCGATGTTCTCCAGCGCCTCGCGCATCCGCCGGCTGGAGCGGACCGGCCGCTTGGTGCGAACGAGCCCGCCTTTGAAGACGCCGCGCGAGAGCCTGTCGACCTTCGCCCCGAGATGCTCAAGAACATCGGCCCCGCGGTCGACCATGGCCTCGACCAGGCTGGTGAACACGCACATGCCGTTCTCCAGACTGTCATCGGAACCGATACGCTTGCCGATGTCCTCGAAGATCGGCAGTTGCGCAAAGCGCACCGTCACCAGCACGCGCGGGCCGATGACGAATCCCACCGGCGTGATCTCGGCCTCGTTGTTCTCGTTGAGCCGGACCGCCGGCGAGCTGAGATAGAGCGTGCCGTTGTCGAGGATCAGGCGGCTCGACGCTTCGATCTCGCTGAGCGAATCCTCGGACGGGACGCGTATCCCGAGCAATCGTTCGACGAACTGCTTTTCGTCCGCGGTCGCGTCCACGAGATCAGCCCAGATGATCTCGGACGGCATCTGCGCGCCGATCTTCTGCCAGTCGTCGGATGGCCACCTGTACAGTTTGAGCAAGAACCGAACTCCGCATACCCTCGCGCCGGATCGCACGGCCTGCGGCCATCCTGCGCCGAGCTAACGCGTGAGGGTTCCGAACGTTCTCTCCCAATTGAAGAGATCGTCACGAGACCGGTCCAAACAAAGACCTCAAAAACAACCCCATGCACAGTAGCCGGGGGCAGTTATTTCAACGACTTGCGCGCACGTGATGATTGCGCCGGCCCGATGCTCCCCCGACAGAGATCGTCACCGAAATCGCGCAATCGACCTGCGCGACCCTACTCCCACCCCCATGTCGAGAAATCATTCTCGAACTGCGGGACTTCCTTCCAGACGCCTTTCAGCTTCTTGCTGACGACGGTGGGCCATTGCGGCTGGAACAGGTAGGCGGAGGCTGCGTCGGTTGCCAGCATACGCTGGGCGTCGCCGAGAAGCCTGGCACGCGCCGTGTCGTCCGGCGTTGACACGATCTGCTTGTACAGTGCGTTGAAAGCCTCGTTGTTGTAGCCGAGGTAATAGTCGGGCTCGGTGACCTTGACGAGGTCGAATGGCTCGACGTGGCTGACGATGGTGAGGTCGAAATTATGCGGGCCATTGCCGGCGAACACCTGCGAGAGCCATTGCGCCCATTCCACGTTCTCGATCTTGGCGACGATGCCGACCTTGGCGAGCTGGGCCGCGACAATCTCGCCGCCTTGCCGCGCATAGGGCGGCGGCGGCAGCTTCAGCGACAGCTCGAGCGGCGCGGTGACTCCAGCCTCGGCGAGCAGCTTCTTGGACTTTTCGGGATCGTAAGGGTTGATGCCGGTGGTATCGACATAGCCGAGCGATCCCGGCGTGTAGAAGCTGCCGATCGGCGTCCCGAATCCTTCGACGGCACCCTCGATGATCGCCTTGCGGTCGATCGCAGCGAGAATCGCGCGGCGAACGCGGACGTCGTCGAGCGGCTTCTTCCGATGATTGATGGCGACAATGGTCTTGGCCTTGGAGCCGCCGATCAGAACCGTGAAGCGCGGGTCGGCCCTGAACTGGGCAACGACGCGAGTCGCGATGCGCGGAAAAGCGTCTACGTCGCCCGAGAGCAGCGCCGCGGCCTGAGCAGCGGGATCAGAAATGAAACGGATCGTCACCTTGGAGAGCTTGATCGCGGATGCGTTGCGATAGTCGGCCCATTTATTCAGGGTCATCGACGACCCCTTGGCCCAGGCGCCGAACTGGTAAGGTCCGGTCCCGACCGGCTGCGTGACATTGGTTGGCGCGCTTTTCGGCTCGACGATCGAGGCGCTTGCCTGCCCCATCAAGAACGGGAAGTTCGGCTCGGGGTTTTTCAGGGTGATCACGACCGTGTCGGCATCGGGCGCGGCAACGGACTCGAAGCTCTGGAACAGGCTCTTGTCCTTGTTGGTGCTGGTGGCACCAGCATTGCGTTCGAACGAGAACTTCACCGCGGCGGAATCGAACGGCTCGCCGTTATGAAATTTGACGCCCTTGCGCAGCTTGAACGTATAGGTCTTCAGATCGGGCGAGGCCGTCCAGCTCTCCGCCAGCAATGGCGAGGTCGAGCCGTCTTCGTTGATCTTGGTCAGCGTCTCGTAGATGTTGTAGAGCGTGACCTCGGCGATCGCCGCGGCGGCGGCGTTGGTCGGATCGAGCCCAGGGGGCTCCAGCGTCATGCCCATGACGACGCTGTCCTTCTTGCCTTGCGCCAGTACCGGCAGCGGTGCCGCAGCAAACGCAGCGGCACATGCGACGACGAATAATTTCCTGAGCATGCGTAACTCCCCGGCCTTCCGTTGTCCCAACCTACGCCAATCCCGGCGCGGACGCTAACCTTCCACGGGCAATTGCGGCAACGCCATCACGGCCGCCGCCTTGTGGCAGGCGGACAGATGCGTCTCGCCCACCTTGCGTAGCTCAGGCAGAACCTCGCGGCAATGCTGATCGGCGAGCGCGCATCGCGAGACATAAGGACACCCGGCCGCGACCGCCGATTGCGAGGCAATCGCCTGGGCCCCGCGCCGCCGCCGGCCGCCGCCGGCGCGCACCCGCGGCACGGCCTCCAGTAGCGCTCGCGTGTAGGGATGGCCGCAACGCTCGAACAAATCCTCCGGCTGCCCCTGCTCGACGATACGGCCGAGATACATCACCGCGACCTCGTCGCAGAGGTAGTCGACGACGGCCAGGTCGTGGCTGATCAGGACGTAACTGAGGCCGAACTGTTCCTGGAGGTCCTGCATCAGGTTCAAGACTTGCGCCTGCACGGAGACGTCGAGCGCGGAGACCGGTTCGTCGGCGACGATCAACTTCGGCTGCGTGATCAGCGCGCGCGCGATGGCGATGCGCTGGCGCTGGCCGCCGGAGAATTCGTGCGGATATTTCTCAATGTCGGCATCGCGCAGGCCCACCTGCCGCAGCACCGCGGAGACGCGGGCACGGAACGTATTCCGGTCGGCGTCTTCCAGCACGGTGAGCGGCTCGGCGACGATACGCGCGATGGTCTGGCGTGGGTCGAGCGATCCGTAGGGATCCTGGAACACCATCTGGAAATCGCGGCGGGCGCGGCGCAGCTCGTCCGCGGAGATGCGGTTGAGGTCGCGGCCGAGCAGCGCGACCTGACCCGATGTCGGCCGCTCCAGCGCCATCACCACCCGCGCAAAGGTCGACTTGCCGGAGCCGGATTCGCCGACGATGCCGAGGCTCTTGCCGGCGTCGACCCGCACGCTGACACCGTTGAGCGCGCGCACATGCCCCGGCGGGTGAAACACGCTTTCGCGCGGCAGCATGTAGCGCTGCTCGAGATCCTTCACGTCGAGAAGAGGCGCCGTGCTCATACGGTCAGCGCTCCGACGCGTTCGGCCATGGAAACGTCGGTCCGGATGCAGCGCACGAAGTGGCCGGGTCCGACGTCCACCATCGCTGGAAGCGCAGCCCGGCACCGCTCGATCACGAGCGGACACCGATCGGCGAAGGTGCAACCGGAAGGCAGATCGGCGAGTTCCGGCACCGTGCCCGATATCGTCGTCAGCCGCGTCCCCTTGCGTGCGCCGAGTTTCGGTCGGGCGCGGAACAGGCCCTGCGTGTAGGGATGGCCCATCCGGCGGAACACCTCGTCGGTCGGTCCGCTCTCGATGATCGTGCCGCCGTACATCACCATCATGCGTTGCACGTTCTCGGCGATGACGCCGAGATCGTGCGAGATCAGGATCATGGACATCCCGCGCTCTTCGACGAGATCGGCGATGAGGTCGAGGATCTGGCCCTGAATGGTGACGTCGAGCGCGGTGGTTGGCTCGTCCGCGATCAGAAGGTCGGGCTCGCAGGCGAGTGCCATCGCGATGGTGACGCGCTGACGCTGGCCGCCGGAGAACTGGTGCGGATAGGCATCAACGCGCCTCGCCGGATCGGGCAGCCCGACGCGGTCGAGCAAGGCGATCGTTTCTCGCCGCGCCTGCGATGCCGAAAATTTCCTGTGGCGCCGCAGCGGCTCGGCGACCTGGTGGCCGATCGTGTGCATCGGGTTGAGCGCGGTCATCGGCTCCTGGAAGATCATGCTGATGCGATTGCCGCGCAGCCGACAATAATCCGTGTCCGACAAACCAGCGAGTTCGCCGCCATCCAGCTTGATGCTGCCGGTGACGGCCGCGCTGTCCGGCAGCAGCCCCATCAGCGACAACGCCGTCACCGACTTGCCGCAGCCGGATTCGCCGACGAGCCCGAGCGTCTCGCCGCGCTTCAGGGCAAAGCTGACGCCGCGCACGGCCTGTGCCGGCCCGCGGCTGGTGTTGAGGCGCACGCCGAGATTTTCGACCTCGATTAATGGCGTGGTCGAGCGCTCGCCCATCCTCATCGCTCCCGCGCCAGTCGAGGGTCGAGCAGATCGCGCAGTCCGTCACCGAGCAGATTGAGGCCGAGCACCGCGATCGCGATCGCAGCGCCCGGATAGACCGCGAGCATCGGCGACTGGAACAGCAGCGTCTGCGCGTCGTTCAGCATCCGGCCCCAGGACGGCTGCGGCGGCTGCGTGCCGAGACCGAGATAGGACAACGCGGCCTCGGCAAGAATCGCGAGCGCAAACTGGATCGTCGCCTGCACGATCAGGATCGACATGATGTTGGGCAGCACGTGCTCGATGGTGATGCGAAACTTGCCCTTGCCAGCCGCACGCGCGGCCAGCACGAATTCGCGCGCCCAGATCGCGTTGGCCGAGCCGCGCGTCAACCGGATCAGCGTCGGGATCTGGAAGATGCCGATGGCGACGATCGAGGTCACCATGCCGGGCCCAACGACCGCAGCGAGCATGATGGCGGAGAGCACGGCCGGAAAGGCGAAGGTGAAATCGGAGAAGCGCATGATGATCTCTTCGGTCCAGCCGCGCCTGGCCGACGCGATCAGGCCGAGACAGACGCCGAAGGTGAGGCCGATGCTGACCGCGATGACGCCGACCATGATGGTGGAGCGGGCGCCGGCGAGCAGCAGCGAGACGATGTCGCGGCCGAAGACGTCGGTGCCGAGCCAGTGCGCGGCCGAGGGCGGCCGGAGCTTTGACGCGATGTCGATCTCATAGGGCGACCAGGGCGTCCACACCAGCGACAGCAGCGCCGAGGCGAGAACCAGCAGGCTCAGCGCGCCGCCGAGCACGAAGCTACGATGACGCAGCGCGCGGCGCCAGAAGGTCCGGGCCGGCAGAGGGCGCGCTATGGCCGGCGCGTCGACGAGGGTGGTCAGCGGCGCGCTCACAGATCGTGGACCTTGATGCGGGGATCGACAAGGGCATAGAGCACGTCGACCACGAAATTGACGATGACGACCATGGTCGCGAGCAGCATCACGCAGTTGCGCACCACGATGAGGTCGCGGTTGGCTATCGACTGGAAGATCAGGCGGCCGAGCCCCGGCAGATAGAACACGTTCTCGATCACGATGGTACCGGCGAGCAGATTGGCGAATTGCAGGCCCATCACCGTCATCACGGGAATCATGGCGTTGCGCAGCACGTGCTTCCACAGCACCTCGCGCTTGCCGAGGCCCTTCGCGCGCGCCGTGCGGACGAAGTCTTCGCGCAGCACTTCCAGCACCGCCGAGCGCGTGACGCGTGCCAGGATCGCGGCCTGCACCACCGCGAGCGAGATCGCCGGCAGCAGCAGCGACTTGATGCCGGGCCAGATGCCGTCCTCCCAACCGGGAAAGCCGCCCGCGGACAGCCATTGCAGCCGCACCGAGAACAACAGCACCAGCAGGATCGCGAACCAGAAATTCGGCAGCGCGATGCCCACCTGCGTCAGCGACATCACGCCGACGTCGCCGAGCTTGTTGTGGTTGGCGGCGGTGTAGATGCCGGCCGAGAGCGCCAGCGTCACCGTGATCAGCATGGACATCATCGCGAGCGGAATGGTCAGCACCAGCCGCTCCGCAATCAGGCTTGCGACCGGCGTGCCGTAGACATAGCTGTTGCCGAGATCGCCGACCAGCAGACCCTTGACCCATTGCAAATAGCGAACCGCCAGCGGCTGATCGAGCCCGAGCTTGACCGTGAGCGCGCGGACCGCGTCTGGCGAGGCGTCGGCGCCCATCAGCATCTGCGCAGCGTTGCCCGGGAGAGCATCCAGCACGAGGAAAATGATCACGGATGCGCCGACCAGCGTCGCCAGCAGGGTCAGCAGACGTCGAAGGACAAACACGCTCATGCGCTCACGAGCTCCGACGTCGTCCTGGCGAAAGCCAGGACCCATAGCCCCAGGGAGCGGTTTGGCGAAGACTCATCGTTCGGTACTGGCACCGCCCGTCACCGATCAATTCCGCGGTATGGGTCATGGCTTTCGCCAGGACGACACTGAGAGGGTTGCGGGCGCCGTGCCGCATTGGGACAAATACGCTCATGCACGCTCGGATTCAGGGCTCATCCGCAGCACGATCAACATGTCCGGGCATCGGAGGCAAGTGGTTTGCGAACAAGTCCTTTGCATGCCCGTCTCCTCAAGCCGGCCAACCGGACGGGAGGTCATGCGACGCCTCGAACAGCGCGCTCGCGCGCAGCAAGTCCGCGTCAGCGCGGAAGCGCCCGACGAGTTGAAAGCCGATCGGGAGGCCGTCGCGGTCGAAGCCGCAGGGCAGGCTGATCGCGGGGTGTCCGGTCATGTTGAACGGCATGGTCCAGGGGAACCAGTGCGGCCGGACGCTGTCAAAGTGCTTGCCGTCGATCTCGATGGTGCCGAACAGATCCTGATCGATCGGCAGGGCGGTCCGGGTGATGGTCGGCGTCGCCAGCAAATGCCCACGCGCAAGCAGAGACTGGACCCGGCGGAACAGCGCCGTGCGCGCGAACATCGCCTCCTGATAAGCGACGCCGCTAACGTCGGTGGCAAGCGCTAGCTGCTTCCGGAAGGCCTCGCTCAGCGCGTCCCCATGCTCGGCCGCGAGTTTTGCAAAGCGCGTCCGCCAGACCGTATGGTTGATGGCGCGCCAGATCGGCTCGATGTCGAACCCCTCGCCGGAGAATTCCTCGAGCTCGGCGCCCAGGCCCGCGAGTCGATCCAGGCTCGCCTTGAAGCTGGCTGCAACATCGGTAGACACAGGGCGTCCGGGCGGCGACAGGCAGTACAGGATCTTCTGCCCACGCAGATCCCCGCGCGGGGCGGCCGTGCCGATGAGGTCGGGCACGGGAACGCCGATCGACCAGGGATCGCAAGAATCCTCGCCGGCCATCGCCTGCATCATCAGCGCGGTGTCGGCGACGGTTCGCGTCATCGGCGTGACATAGGTCTGGTTGCCGAATACGTCCAGCGCCTGGCTGTGCGGGATGACGCCGTTGCTCTGCTTCAGCCCGACCACGCCGTTGCAGGCGGCGGGAATCCGCGTCGAGCCGCCGCCATCGGTCGCGATCGCCAGCGGCGCGATGCCGCTCGCCACCGCCACCGCCGCGCCGCCGCTCGAGCCGCCGGACGAACGCTCGGCGCTCCACGCATTGCGGGTGCGGCCGAACAGCGGCGAGTCGGTCAGGCATTTACTGCCGAATTCGGGCGTCGTGGTCTTGCCGATCAGGATGGCGCCTTGCGCGCGGAGCCGCGCGACCGCGACGGCATCCTCGTCCGGAACATTGTCCTTGTAAGGAATGGCGCCGAAACTGGTCTTCACGCCCCTGGTGTTGACGATGTCCTTGACGGTGACGGGGATGCCATGCAGCAGGCCGAGCGGCTCGCCGGCCATCAGCCTGCGCTCGGCCTCACGCGCGGCGGCAAGCGCTTCGTCGCCGCAGATCGTGATGAAGCAGTTCAGCTCGGGCTGGAGCGCTTCGGCGCGGGCGAGCACCGCGCGGGTGAGCTCGACGGGGGAGATCTGCTTTGTCGCGATGAGGCCGCGCAGCACGGTTGCGGACAGCAGGCAGGGATCACCGTTCATCGTCACATCGCTCCGAAGCCGGCCGCCGGTGGCCGATAGCATTGACAGCCAGGATGACAGTTTTGTTAACTCGCCGCCAATACGATTTTGAACATCAACCCATACGTTTTCGGTATGCCAATGGATCTTCGCCGGCTCCGCTATTTCGTCGCCGTCGCCGAGGCGCGCAGCGTCGGCAAGGCTGCCGAGCGGCTGCGGATGGCGCAGCCGCCGCTGTCGGTCCAGATCCGCAAGCTGGAGGCCGAGGTCGGTGCGCGGCTGTTCCGCCGCGGCACGAGCGGCATGGCTTTGACCGACGCGGGCCAGGCACTGCTGGCGCGCGCCGGCGAGGCGCTGGCGCTGGCGGCCGACGGCATCGAAGCCGCGCGCGCGGTCGCGGCCGGCACCCGTGGCCGGCTGTCCGTCGGCTACATGTTCGTGCTGGCGAACGCGATGCTGCCGCGTCTCATCCCCGAACTGCGGCGATCCATTCCCGGCGTCGATCTCGATTTCGCCGAGCTCAGTGCCTCGACGCGCGAGGCGCGGCTGCTCGATCGCAGCGTCACGGTCGCGCTGTGCATGCCGGCGATCCACCATCCCGAGATCCAGGTGGCCCGGATCGGCGCGCAGCCGTTCATGCTGGCGGTGCCAAACCGTTCGCCGCTTGCGCGCCTGAGCGCGGTGCCAATGATACGACTCCAGGGCCGTCCACTGATCGCGCTGCCGCCGCCGGAGCGAGACCCCTCCTCCTCCGCGGTCGCGGCCCTGCTGCGGCGGCATCAGATCGTGATGCCGATTGCGAGCCGGGTGGAGACGGTGCATTCGGCGATGAGCCTGGTTCTCGCCGGTGAGGGTCTTGCAATCCTGCCCGCCTGCGCGCAGCTCGGCGCGCCGCGCGGGGTCGTGTTCCGGCCGTTGCGGGATGCGACCGATTCCATCGATATCGCGGTCTGCTGGCGACGGGACTCCCAGAGTCCGCTGATCCGCACTTTCCTGAAATGCGCCGAGAAGGCTGTTGCTCGGCTGTGAGACGTGCTTCCCCTCTCCCCTTGTGGGAGAGGGTGGCTCGCCGCGTAGCGGCGAGACGGGTGAGGGGTTCTCTCCGCGCGTGACCTCATGTTTGTGAATTCGCGGAAGCAACCCCTCATCCGGCGCTTCGCGCCACCTTCTCCCACAAGGGGAGAAGGAAAAAGCGAATTACCAGCTCCAACTGATCTCGTGGCTCCAGGGCGGATCGGCGCCCGGACGGGTGCAGGTCAGCCCGGCGCAATTGGCGGCAAAGAACAGCGCGCGGCGAAGCTCGTCTGCGCCGATATCCTTCAGTTGCTGCCGGGCGAGACGTCCCTGCTTGTGCAGGGCGAACAATAACGCCGCCTGAAAACTGTCACCCGCGCCAATGGTGTCGGCGACCACGACCTTGGGGGCGGCGACCTCGATCTGCCCTGCCCCCGCATGCCATGCGATCGCACCGTTGTCGCCACGGGTGATGACGACGAGGCTCGCGCCGCGTGCGAGCAGCGTGCTCGCACGCTGGTGATACGGCTCCTCGGCGAACAGATAGGTAAAATCGACGTCCGACATCTTGATGAGATCGGCACAGCCGGCAAACTCGGCCATGCGGGCGAGATAAGCCGGCTTGTCCTTCACGAGGTTGGGCCGGCAATTCGGATCAAAGGAGATTGTCGAGGACGCTCCTGCGTCCGCGATCAGGGCCCTGGTCTCGGTCGCGCCCTGGTCGTTGACGAGCGTGGTCGAGCCGACATGAAGAACTTCGACCGTATCGAAGGGAATGGAGCCGCGCCGGTAGCTCCAGTTCCGCGTCGCGGTCTCGGCGTCGTAGAAGGCGTAATGCGACTCGCCGGCGACGATGCGAACGAAGGCGAGCGTGGTCTGGCGATCGCTGCGGGCGGCGAGCGCGAGCTCGACATTGGAGGCAGCGGCGTGGTCGGCGATCATGCGTCCGAACATGTCCGTCGAGATCCCGCCGACAAAGCCGGTCGGCGCGCCGAGCCGCGCCATGCCGATTGCGACGTTCAGGCAGGAGCCGCCGACCGCCGGCATCACCGCTTCGCGCCCGTCGATGTTTCGCGTCGGGACGAAATCGATCAGCGCATCGCCGCAGGAAATCAGCATCCGTTTCAAACTCCCACTCGCATCGCGGCGCGGCTGCCGCGATCGACCTCGCGCAGCAACTTGTAAACCTCGCGCTTGCGGGCGTGAAAGGCGGCGATGTCGGGCGTGGTCGGCTCGCTCCTCCGTCCCAGCGCCGACATCTTTGCCATGGTCTCCCCGATCGAGGCATAGGCGCCGCCTGCGACTGCGCCGAGCATCGCGGCGCCGAGCAGCACGGGCTCCCTGGTCTGCGGCAGCGCGACCGTGAGGCCGGTCGTATCGGCCATGATCTGCCGCACCAGCGGACTGCGGCTGGCGCCGCCACCCATGATCATGATGCTGGAATGGACGCCATGCGCGGCAAAGGCCTCGATCACCTCGGCAAGCCCATAGGCGAGCCCGCACAGACCGCCGACGAACAGCCGTTCCATCGAGGCGATGTCGGTGTCGAGATCGAGGCCCGCGATCACCGCGCGCGTGTCAGGGTCGGCATAGGGCGAGCGGTTGCCGATGAATTCGGGGAGGACGTGAATGTCGCGTGCCAGCAGCGCGGCACGGCTGGCATCGCCGGCGCGCGCGATGATGCGGCGCTCGAGGAAATCGATGAGGTCGAGCCCCTCCGCTCGCGCCGCAGCGCTTGCCTCGGCATGGCCCGGATGCGACTTGAGAAGATGGTCGATCGCGGCGCCCGCGGCGGACTGGCCGCCCTCGTTGAGCCAGAAGTCCGGCACCATGCCGGAATAATAAGGGCCCCACACGCCCGGAACGAAGCACGGCTCCTTCGTCGTCGCCATGATGCAGGCCGACGTTCCCATGATGTAGGCGAGGCGATCGCTGACATCGGTGGCACCGCCCGCACCGTCGCGACCACCGATCGCACCGATGCCGCCGGCATGGGCGTCGATCAACGAGGCGCCGACCGGCGTGCCCGGCGACAAGCCAAGATCGGCGGCCGCCGTACTGGTAAGCCCGGCGCCGAGCCGCGTGCCGGGCGCGACGATCTCGGTGCCGATGCGGGCGTATGTCTCGTTGACGAAGTCCGACAGGCCGATGCGCTTGAAGAATGGCGCGCTCCAGCCGCCGCCGTCATGGGCGAGATAGTTCCATTTGCAGGTGACCGTGCAGGTCGAGCGCTGCAGCGAGCCGGTTGCGCGCCAGGTCAGGAAGTCCGCCAGATCGAAGAAGTACCCTGCGGCGTCGAAGCTCGCGCGCATGTGCCGCTTCAGCCACAGCAGTTTCGGCATCTCCATCTCTGGCGAGATCGAGCCGCCGACATAGCGCAGCACGGCATCACCGGTCTCGTTGATCAGCCGCGCCTCGGCCGTGGCGCGGTGGTCCATCCAGACGATGACGTTGCGTTGCGCCTCGCCGGAGGCGCTGATGGTGAGCGGATCGCCTTGTCGGTCGAGCACCACGAGGGAACAGGTGGCGTCGAAGCCGATACCGCCGACGCTGTCGGGCGCGATTGCAGCTTCCGCCATCGCGGCCCGCACCGACGCCGTGCAAGCGTCCCAGATATCCTGGGACGATTGTTCGACGATGTCACCGGCCTCATGCCATATCGTGATCGGATGCCGTGCGATCGCCAGCAAGGTGCCCGCTTCGTCGAACACTCCGGCCCGCGTGCTCGTGGTCCCTACATCGACGCCGATATACGCTCGCGGCATTGTCGCCCCCGGAAGCTCTCGTCAGTTTTGACGCAAGCCTACCAGCAAGTGTAGCCGCCATCCACCAGCACGATGCTGCCGGTCATCAGGCTCGCGGCCTCGGACGAGAGGAACAGCACGACGGAGGCGATCTCCTCGACCTGCCCCATCCGCGCCATCGGGGTTCCACCGATCCAGGCGTCGTACATTCTCGGATTGCTCTTCACGAACGCGTTGAGCGGCGTCTCGATATAGGTCGGCGCCACCGCGTTGACGCGGATGCCACGCGCCCCCCATTCGGCGGCGAGCGATTTCGTCAGATGGTGCACGCCAGCCTTGGAGGCATTGTAGAAGCACTGCTCCTGCGGCTTGTTGACGATGAAGCCGGACATCGAGCCGACATTGACGATGGCGCCGCTCTTCGCTTTCAGCATGTGCTTGCCGAACTCACGGCAGCACCAGAAGGTGCCGTTGAGATTGACGTCGATGACGTTGAGCCAGTGCTCGTCGGTCACGGTCTCCGCCGGCGTCTCGCTGCGAGCGATGCCGGCATTGTTGACCAGGATGTCGACCTTGCCGTGGCGGGCGACGAGGTCGTTGGCCACTTCCGCCACGCGCTTGGTGTCGGTGACGTCCATGATCGCCGTCTCGGCGTCATAGCCCTTCGCCTTCAGGCTGGCTTTCGCACTGTCGGCGACCTTGCTGTCACGATCGCCGATGACGACCCTGGCGCCGGCTTCGGCCAGCGCTTCGGCGCAGGCGAGCCCGATGCCCTGCCCGCCGCCGGTGATGAACGCGGTCTTGCCGTTCAGCTTGAATTTTTCCAGGTACATGTTGCTTTTCCGTTTCTTGCCGTTTCTTGCCGCCGCTTCTTGTCAGCCCCGGATGGCGTTGCCGCTTGCGTCGAAGCGATGGATGCGCGCGGGCTCCGGCACCAGCGATACATGGTCGCCGGCGTGCAGGCTCAATTCACCGACGTAGCGCGCCGTCAGCATGCCGAGCTGACCGGCATCGACATAAAGGAAGGTGTCGCTGCCGAGGTGCTCGGCCACCGCGATCGTTCCCTGCCAGCCGCCGGCGCCGTCGCGCTCGATCTTGAGATGCTCCGGCCGTACGCCGATCGTGGCCGCGCCCTTCTGCAACGCGTGCTCGCCGGTCACGAAGTTCATCTTCGGCGAACCGATGAAGCCGGCGACGAAGAGGTTGGCCGGCTTCTCGTAGAGATCCAGCGGCGAGCCGTATTGCTCGATCTTGCCGCCGTTGAGCACGACGATCTTGTCGGCCATGGTCATGGCCTCGACCTGGTCGTGGGTGACATAGATCGCGGTGGTGCCGAGCTGCTTCTGAAGCCGTGTCACCTCGATCCGCATCTGCACGCGCAACGCCGCGTCGAGATTGGAGAGTGGTTCGTCGAACAAAAACGCCTTGGGCTCGCGGACGATGGCACGCCCGATCGCGACGCGCTGGCGCTGGCCGCCGGAGAGCTCGCGCGGCTTGCGATCGAGATAAGGGGTGAGGTTCAGCGTTGCGGCGGCGGCCTCGACCTTGCGGTTGATCTCGTCCTTGGAAAGGCCCGCCATCTTCAGGCCGAAGCCGATGTTGCCGCGCACGCTCATATGCGGATAGAGCGCATAGGACTGGAACACCATCGACAGCCCGCGCTTGGCTGGCGGCGTGTCGACCACGTTCTTGTCGTCGATCAGGATCTTGCCGCCGGAGACGTCCTCGAGCCCCGCGATCAGCCGCAACAGCGTGGTCTTGCCGCAGCCCGATGGCCCTACGAACACCACGAACGACCCGTCGGCAATCTCCAGGTCCGCGCCCTTGATGATGTGCACGGGGCCGAAGGATTTCTGCACGTCCTGAAGTGTGATCTGACCCATGATCCGGCAGCCCTTCCTACTTTACCGCGCCAAACGTGAGCCCGCGCACGAGCTGCTTCTGGCTGAACCAACCGAGGACGAGAATGGGCGCAATCGCCAGCGTCGACGCCGCCGACAGCTTTGCCCAGAACAGCCCCTCCGGGCTCGAATAGGACGCGATGAACGTGGTGAGCGGCGCAGCGTTCGAGGTCGACAGATTGAGCGTCCAGAACGCCTCGTTCCAGGCCAGGATCAGGTTCAGCAGCATGGTCGATGCAAGCCCCGGGATCGCCATCGGCGTCAGGACATAGACCAGCTCGCGGCCGATGGTGGCGCCGTCCATGCGCGCGGCTTCCAGGATGTCGCGCGGGATCTCCTTGAAATAGGTGAAGAGCATCCAGATCACGATCGGCAAGTTTCCCAGGCACAGGATGAAGACGAGCCCGATGCGGGAATCGAGCAGGCCGAAGGACTTGTAGATCAGGTAGATCGGCACCAGCACGCCGACCGGCGGCATCATCTTGGTCGAGAGCATCCAGAGCAGGATGTCCTTTGTGCGCTTGGTCGGCGAGAACGCCATCGACCAGGCGGCGGGGATCGCGATCAGCAGTGCGATCAAGGTCGAGCCGCCGGCGATGATGATCGAGTTCATCGCGTGGAGGAAATAGTCGCTGCGCTCCTGAACCGTCGCGTAGTTCTCGGTGGTCCAGTGGAAGAACAGGAAGGACGGCGGAATCGCGAAGGCCTCAAGTTCGGTCTTGAAGCTCGCCAGCACCATCCAGAGGATCGGGAAAAAGATCAGGAAGCCGAAGAACCACGCCCCAATGGTCGAGACCACCACCCGCTGCCTCGTCGCCATACGCGCCATGTCTCATGCCTCCAGATTGCGGCCGACGATACGGACGAGGAAAAAGGCAACAATGTTGGCGATCACGACAGCGACGAGGCCGCCCGCCGAGGCGGTGCCGACATCGTACTGGATCAGTGCCTGCGAATAGATCAGGAAGGCGATGTTGGTGGTCGAGAGTCCCGGGCCGCCGCCCGTGGTGACGTAGATTTCCGCAAAGACGGTGAGCAGGAAGATCGTCTCGATCAGGATCACCACCGTGATGGGACGCGCGAGGTGCGGGAGCGTAATGTAGATGAAGGTCGAGACCGCGCTGGCGCCGTCCATTTCGGCGGCTTCCTTCTGCTCCTCGTCGAGCGACTGCATCGCGGTGAGCAAAATCAACGTCGCAAACGGCAGCCATTGCCACGACACGATCAGGATCACCGCGAGCAACGGCGCATCGGTAAACCAGTCGATCGGCGTCAATCCGAACACCGAAGCGATCCAGGCAAACAGCCCGGACACCGGATGCATCAGCAGGTTCTTCCAGACCAGCGCGCTCACCGTCGGCATGACGAAGAACGGCGCGATCACCATCAGCCGCACGACGTTGAGGCCGATCACGGGCTGGTCGAGCAACAGCGCCAGCGGAATTCCGAGCAGGACGGTCAGCGCCAGCACCGAGCCGACCAGCACCAGCGTGTTCTGAAGGGAGGCGAGGAACGCGGGATCGGTCAGGAAGTAGCGGAAATTTTCCAGCCCGACGAATGATTCCGAGCCGGGATCGAGCAGACTGTAGTGCAGCGTCGAGAAATAGAGCGTCAGCGCGAGCGGGACGATCATCCAGATGAACAGCAGCCCGACGGCCGGCGTCAGGAGCGTCCGTGCGAGAAGCTGCGTCTGCCGGGTCGCCATTTTTGGCTTCTCCGCTTGCGGAAAGAAGGCGGCCATCCCTCCCTGGCGGTGGATGGCCGCAAGTCTGAGCTCAGGAGGGAGAGTTCGAGCTCACTTGATGTAGCCGGCGCGCTTCATCTCGCGCTCGGTTGCGGATTGCGCTGCGGCGAGCGCGGCATCGACCGTCATCGAGCCCGCAAGAGCCGCCGAGAATTGCTGGCCCACCTGGGTGCCGATGCCCTGGAATTCGGGGATCGCCGCATATTGCACGCCGACGTAAGGCACCGGCTTCACCGTCGGCTTGTTCGGATCGGCGGCGTCGATCGAGGCCAGCGTCAGCTTGGCGAACGGGGCGACCTTCAGATAATCGGGGTTCTGGTAGAGCGAGGTTCGGGTGCCCGGCGGCACGTTGGCCCAGCCCTCCTTCGCAGCCACGACCTTGGTGTAGTCCTTGCTGGTGGCCCAGGCGATGAACTTCTCGGCGGCTTCCGCTTTCTTCGAGCCGGCGGGGATTGCGAGACTCCAGGCCCACAGCCAGTTGGCGTTCTTGCCGAGCCCGGTGTTGGGCGCCAGCGCGAAGCCGACCTTGTCGGCGACCTTGGAGTCCTTCGGATTGGTGACGAACGACGCCGCGACGGTGGCATCGATCCACATTGCGCACTTGCCGGCATTGAACAGCGCGAGGTTCTCGTTGAAGCCGTTCGAGCTCGCGCCGGGAGGGCCGGCCTGCTTCATCAGGTCGACATAGGTCGTGAGCGTCGCCTTCCATTCCGGGGTGTTGAACTGCGGCTGCCACTTCTCGTCGAACCAGCGTGCGCCATAGGAATTGGCCATGGCGGAGAGGAACGCCATGTTCTCGCCCCAGCCGGCCTTGCCGCGCAGGCAGATGCCGTAGACGCCGGCGCTCTTGTCGGTGAGCTTCTTGGCGGCGTCGACGACAAAATCCCAGGTCGGCTTTTCCGGCATCTTGAGGCCGGCCTTGTCGAACAGGTCGGTGCGGTACATCACCATCGAGCTCTCGCCGTAGAACGGCGCGGCGTAGAGCTTGCCGTCGACCGAGACCGCATCCTTGATCTTGGGCAGGAGGTCGGCGACGTCGTAGTCGGCGCCAAGATTGGCGAGCGGCACCAGCCAGCCCTTCTTGGCCCAGATCGGCACCTCGTAGGTGCCGATGGTGAGGACGTCGAACTGGCCGCCCTTGGTGGCGATGTCGGTGGTGACGCGCTGGCGCAGCACGTTCTCCTCAAGCGTCACCCATTTGACCGATATATCGGGGTTCTTCTTGGTGAATTCACCCGTCAGCCCCTGCATGCGGATCATATCGCCGTTGTTCACGGTGGCGATCGTCAGGGTGGTTTCGGCCATCGCGGGGACGGCCAGCAACAGGCAAGATGCGCCGCAGACGGCGCCAAGGACGTGTTTCACGGTGACCTCCCTAGGATCGCGCTTTTGAGCATATACCCACGCGTTGGGCGTATGTTCGACTGAGGGCGAGCCATTGTCAAGCAGGCACAAAGCTGTTCGCGCAACTTATGAGTGCTGCGGTGCGGGAGCGAGTGATGTCTGCAAGAAGGCGCCGCGGGTTCGTCACCTCTCCCGCTTGCGGGAGAGGTCGTATCGCATCGCAGATGCGATACGGATGAGGGCTTTCTCCTCTTGGGGAATCTTGCCAGCGGAGAGACCCTCTCCCCAGCCCTCTCCCGCAAGCGGGCAAGGGAGCGCAGTCCCATTGCCGCGGCGGCTTACGCCCTACCGCTCCAGAATCGCCCGTGCGGTCGCCTCGTCCGTGATCAGCCCGTTGATCAACCGTCCATTCAACGCCGCCGCGATCGCCGGCACCTTGGCTGCGCCGACCGCGGCGCCGATCGTGGTGGTCTTCGCCGGGACCTCCGGCGGGATGCTGGTCAGGCGTTTGTTGGTGCCGGCCTTGAGCAGGCGGCCCTTGGCGTCGTACGCCCAGCCTGTGATCTCGCCGATCGCCCCCTGCCGCATCATCTCGAACAATTCGTCGCGGGTGACGAAGCCGTCGACATGGACCTGCGCCTTCTGGTCCATCTGGCCGATGCCGACGAGGCGCAAATCCGCCTTGGCCGCGACCGCCTTCACCTTTTCGATCGGCTCGATCCGGACCATCTTGTTGCGCTCATCCTCGGACGACATCAGGAACGGTAGCGGCATCGGATAGTGCCGCGCACCGGTGCGGTCGGCGAGCCGGCCGACGGTGTCGTAGAAGCTCGCCGAACCGTCGGCGGAGATATTGCCGACCAGCGAGACGATCTGGTGGTTGGGCCGGTCGATCGGCGTGACGCGCTCGACCGCGGCGCGCACGGCGCGTCCCGTCCCGAGCGCGACGATGACGGGGGTCTCCGAACGCAGGGTGGAATCGAGCAGGTTGGCGCAGCGTTCGGCAATGCCCGCTGTGGCCTGCGGCGCGGCGGAATCCGCCGGCACCACCTCGCAATGAGTAAGCTCGAAACGCTGCTTCAGACGCGCCGCCAGTTCCATGCACGCGGCGATGGGATGTTCGAGCCGGAAGGTGATGAGCCGCTCGGCGAGACACAGCGACACCAGCCGCTGCGCCGACGCGCGGGACACCTGGAGCATCTTTGCGATCTCGTCCTGGGTGTGACCGGCAATGAAATAGAGCCAGCCGGCACGCGCGGCGTCATCGAGCCTGGACTTTTCGTTCTCGGCGGCCATGGCAGACGTCAGGCGTCCTTCCAGAAATCGATCATGCGCGCGAAGACCCGGTCGGCCCCCGCACCCGACAGTATAGCCTGCCCGTCGCGGCCGCGATAATGGCTGCCGCCGGCAAATCCCCAGACCGTCATGCCGGCCGCCTTGCCCGCCTGCACGCCGCTCGCACTGTCCTCGATCACCAGCGTGCGCGCAGGTTGCGCGCCCGTCTGCTCGGCTGCGTAGAGAAAGAGATCAGGCGCCGGCTTGCCATGCCTGACCATCTGCGCGGTGTAGATCCGATCGCCGAAATGCGCCCGCAGGCCGGTGACGTCAAGAGAGAGCGCGACACGGTCGATATCGCTGGACGAGGCTACGCAAAATGGTATCCGCAATTCCGATATCACGGTGGCAACACCCGCGATCGGCTGGAGTGATCCGGCAAACGTGCTCAACACATGCGACTTCAAGCGCGGCAGAAAGCCGTCCGGCACGACCTGCCCGAGATCCCGATAGTGCTGCTCGACCGCTTTGGTGCTGCGTCCGAGAAAGAGCTCGAACGCCTGCTCCGGGCTCAGCGCGATGCCGCATTCGGCCAGCACGTCGGACAGGCACCGACAGCTCAACAGCTCACTGTCGACCAGCACGCCGTCGCAGTCGAAGATGATCAGATCGAGTTTCGGCCGGCCCTGGTCCATCCCAGCATTCGATCATATACCCAAATGGTGGGCAATAGCTCACCCAAGGCCGGAACGCCGCACCCTTTCCTGAATCAGTGCGCCACCTGCCGGTAAATCGCCGGCAGGGCCGCGGGCAGTCGGCGGATGTTGCCGACGATGGCGTAGCCTCCACGCCCGAACAGCGTCGGGAAATAGGATTGCGCGGTTGCGTCCACCGTGACGCCGAAGGCGGCGATGCCGAGCCGGCGCGCCTCCTGCACCGATTTGCGGGTGTCCTCGACCGCGAAGCGGCCTTCGTAGTGATCGACATCGTTCGGCTTGCCGTCGGTGAGGACGAGCAGCAGCTTCTTGCGCTGCGGCTGACGCGCGAGCTCGGCCGAGGCGTGGCGCACCGCCGCGCCGATCCGCGTGTAATAGCCGGGCTTCAGCGCACCGATACGACGCTCCACTGCCCCGCTCATCGGCTCGCCGAAGGCCTTGACGGTTTCGAGCCGCACCCAGAACCGCCGGCGCGAGGTGAAGGTCAGGATGCTGTGATGGTCGCCGCAGGCCGACAGGCCGTGCGCGAGCACGAGTAGCGCCTCCTTCTCGACGTCGAGCACGCGATGGCCGTCGACCCAGGCGTCCGTCGAGAGCGAGACGTCGACAAGCAGTGTGACGGCGAGATCATGCCCCTGCGGGCGCATCGCGACATGGATGCGATCGAGACCGCCGCCGCTGCCGGCGCGAAGATCGCACCGGGCGCGCACGAGCGCGTCGAGGTCGAGATCGTGCCCGTCGGCCTGGGCGCGCATCAATTCGCGGCGCGGCCGCAAGATCTCGAAGCGCTGCCGTACCTGACGGATATGCCGGCGCATGGTCTCGTCGGGCGACCAGATCTCGCCGGTCTCGGACGCGGCGCCCGCGAGCACGCGGCAATGATCGGGCAGGTAGGAGCTGCTGCGGCAATCCCATTCGGGATAGCTGAGGTCAGCGTTCAGCAGCGAGGCATCGAGGGCTTCCGGCGGCAGGTCGAGATCGAATTTGAGCCGGCTCGCCGGCTTGCCGCTGCGGCGGCTCAGCGTCATCTCCTCGAGATCGTCGGCGGCCTTCTGCGCGTCCGCGTCCTCGCTGTCGTCAGCCGGACGGTCGACATTGACCATCTCGGCCATTGCGAAAATCTTTTCGAAGCGGTTGAGCACGAAGGGATCGCGGCGGTTGGCGTTGTCCTCGCGCTCGCGCACGGCAAAGCGCTTGCGATTGTCCTGGCCCGCGTCCCCCGCGCCCGCTGCGCACTCGTCGTCGCCCGCATGCGCGGGCGAGAGCTCGCGCGTCCAGCAATCGCCCCAGAGCGGACATGGCAGGACCGAGCGATAGCCGGGCGGGGCCTTGTCCGGCAGCGGACCTGTCCCCATCATCGCCGGCCACAGCTGGCCTGCGGGCGCCTTTCCGGCCCCGAGCAGGGCCAGGACGATCTGCTCGATCTCCTGCTCGAGACGCGGCAACTGACGTTGCGGCCGGGCTTCGGCAGTTGCTGCGGCGAGCCGCGCGTAATCGGCGGCGAGCCCGGGAAACTGCGTGAGCACGAAGACCGCCGTCTCGCTCGCCCGGCGCAAGACCAGAAGGTCCCGCCGCAGCGGATCATCCTCCGTGATCGTCTCGATCGGCGCGACCGCGAACCACGCCGCAAGCCAGCGATAGAGGCATGCGTTGAGGTCGTGGTCGGCAAATATCGCGATGCGGTCGGGGAGGAAGATGGTCGTGGCGTCGCGGCCCGGCTGTTCGAGACGTTCGTCTCCAAGGCCGATGCGTTGCCGCCAGCCGAGCCGATGGCCCGCCCTGCGCGCGCCTGCACTCGCGATCTGAACGCCCGTCTCGCCCCCAAGCGCACGGAACATCACCGCGAGCCGGCCTCTCACCTCCGCAAGCGCGACCGCGTGATCATCGTGGACCGGATAGCTCGCGGTGCCGCCGACCATCCGGTGCCAGGCACGGCCGACCGTCTCCTCCAGTTCGAGGAAGTCGAGCATGGAACCTGCCTCACCCAATCACGGCGCGCGCGACATCCAGCAGCGCCGCCTTCACGTCGGAATCGTCGGTCAGCGGCTCGATCATGCCGGCGAGCACGGCATCGGCGATCGAGACTCCCGCCGCGATCAAGGTCGCGCAATACACCACGAGCCGGGTCGAGACGCCCTCCTCCAGATCATGCCCCTTCAGCGCCCGCAGACGTCCGGCGAGCGCGACCAGCGGCCGTACGCGATCCGGCGGCAGCCCGCTCTCGGCCGACACGACCGCAATCTCCTGCTCGGTCGGCAGGAAGCCGAACTCGATGGCGACGAAGCGCTGCCGCGTCGACGGCTTCAACGCCTTGAGCAGGGTCTGGTAACCGGGATTGTAGGAGACGACGAGCATGAAGCTCGCGGGAGCGACGAGCTCCTCGCCGGTTCGCTCCAGCGGCAGGATACGGCGGTCATCGGTGAGCGGATGCAGCACGACGGTGACGTCCTTGCGAGCTTCCACCACCTCGTCGAGATAGCAGATGCCGCCCTCGCGGACCGCGAGCGTCAATGGACCGTCGGTCCACACGGTGTCGCCGCCCCTCAGGAGATAGCGCCCCGTGAGATCGGCGGCAGTGAGATCGTCGTGGCAGGCGACGGTGTGGAGCGGCAAGCCGAGCAGCGCCGCCATATGCGCGACGAAACGCGTCTTGCCGCAACCGGTCGGCCCCTTCAGCAGAACCGGGAGCCGGTGCCGCCAGGCATGCTCGAACAGCGCACATTCGTTGCCGCTTGCAACATAGGCCGGTAGCGCAGGCGCGGCCAAGGCGTGAAGGGCTGCTTTCATGATTTCTCTCCGAAAATTCCTGAAGCGGCGGCCGCGATGGAAACGCGGCCGCCGTCACGCTTACTCGGCCGGCTGCAGCACGGCGGGAATGGTCGCCTGCCTTTCGCGGCCGGGCACCAGCACCGCCCAGACGAACATCAGCGCGGAGATCGCGACGAACACACCGGAGCCGAGCCGCACCCAGTAGAAGAACGCGAGCTGGTCCTGCACGTCCATGTAGCCCTGGCCGAGCACGCGCTGGAGATGGACCTGGACCACGCCGGCAAAGGTCAGCGCGAACGTCATGGTCATCATGGCCGTGCACATGATCCAGAAGCTCGTCATGCTGAGCCACTGGTTATAGGGCGCGCGTCCCTTGATCTGCGGGATGGCGTAAGCCATCACGGCAAGGTTGAGCATCACATAGGCGCCGAAGAAGGCGAGATGGCCGTGCGCGGCGGTGACCTGCGTGCCGTGGGTGTAGTAGTTCACCGAGGACAGCGTGTGCAGGAAACCCCAGACGCCGGCGCCCAGGAACGCCATTACCGAACAGCCAACCGACCACAGCAGCGCGGCGCGGTTCGGGTGCTTGCGGCCGGCCTTCCAGGTCATCTGCACCGTGAAGATCACCATCGTGAAGAACGGCGCGACCTCGAGCGTCGAGAACAACGAGCCGATCCACTGCCAGTAGCCGGGCGCGCCGATCCAGTAGAAATGGTGGCCGGTGCCGAGAATCCCCGAGAACAGCGCGAGGCCGATGATGACGTAGAGCCACTTCTCGACCACCTCGCGATCGATGCCATTGAGCTTGATCATGAGATAAGCGAGCACGGAGGCCATGATCAGCTCCCAGACGCCCTCGACCCAGAGATGGACGACGTACCACCAGTACATCTTGTCGACGGCGAGGTTCGCCGGATTGTAGAAGGCGAACAGGAAGAAGATCGCAACGCCCCACAGGCCGAACAGCAGGATGTTGGTAACAGTGGTCTTGCGTCCCTTGAGCGCGGTCATGGTCACGTTGAACAGGAACATCAGGCAGACGACGACGATGCCGACCTTGATGATGAAGGGCTGCTCGAGGAACTCGCGGCCTTCATGGTAGTGGAAGAGATAGCCGACCACCGCCACGCCCGCCGCGCCAAAGAACATCCAGAACTGGATCTTTGCGAGCAGCGGGCTGTACAGCTCGGTCTCGGTTTCCTCAGGCAGCAGGAAGTAGGTCGCGCCCATGAAGCCGATCAACGACCACACGATCAGCGCGTTGGTATGGATCATCCTGACGATGTTGAACGGCAGCAGCACCGACAGCGTGTTGGGCAGGACGTAGATGGTCCCGGCGAGGAGGCCGAACAGGACCTGGGCCAGGAACAGGGTCAGCGCGCCGTAGAAATACAGCATCGCGACTTTCTGGGTCTGATATTTCATCTCGGATCTCTCTGTCTTGAAAGAGGAAAGCGGCGGGCTCAGCCGGCCTTGTTCGGCGGCCAATCCTGGCGCTTGATGGTGCTCACCCATTGCAGGAAATCGGCGAGATCGTTGAGCTCCTGGTCGGTGAGGTTGAATTGCGGCATCTGCCGCCGGCCCTCCGCGCCCGAGGGCTGCGACTGCATCCAGGCCTTCAGCGTCTCTCGCGCGCCGGCCGGGTCTTCCTTGCCGCCCCATCGATCCCAGACGTTGCCGACTTCGGGCGCGAAATAGGCGCCTTCGCCGAGCAACGTGTGGCAGTTGATGCAGGAGTTCTTCTCCCAGACATGCTTGCCGCGGGCGACCGACGACGTCAGCGTCGCCGCGTCGGTCGATGTCGTGGCCATGTAGTAGTGGCTGTGCGCCGTCAGCCCGATGAAGATGGCGAAGAAAAAGGCCGAGCCGCCGTAGAAGACGTTTCGAGCGGCCGACTTGGTCAGGCGTTTAGCCATTGCCAATCCTTTCAATTGAGTCCCGTCGCGTAAATCGGTGATGCGATTTATTGCCGATTGGCACGGCCCGTTCTTTGTCAGGGCGCAAGGAGTGAGTCAGATCAGGGCGACGACGGCGGATGTGACCCAGGCAAACAGCACCACCATGAGGATCCAGGCGCTGACGACGCCGCGCCAGAGCGCAGGCGCCGCGCGAAGATCGAGGAAATCGAGCGCAATCCGACGGCCCTTGACGGCAGCCAAGGCCAGCAGCAGGGCGTTGCCGAGCAACGGCCGCGGCACCAGCGATGGCACCAGGATGGTCGCGAGCGCGAGGCCGATCAGCGCGAGCCAGGTGATGTCCAGGCGATTCGGCATCGTCACCGCACCAGATAAAGAATCGGGAACATCACGATCCAGACCAGATCGACCATGTGCCAGAAGGCCGTTCCCGTCTCGACGCCGAACGCTTCAGCGCGGCGGCAGACGAATGCGAGGATGATGATGCCGAGACAGACGTGCAGGAGATGGAAGCCGGTCAGGAGGAAATAGAGTGTGAAGAACGGACTGGTCTCGAGTCCGATGCCGCGTCCGATCTCTTCGGCATATTCGCCGAGCTTGATCGCCACGAACAGGCCGCCAAGCCCCATGGCCGTGAGGAGCCAGTAACGTGTCGCCCGGCTCTCGCTGGCCCGCGCGGCCTTCGTAGCCCGGGCTGCGGCCCAACCGCTCGTCACCAGCACGACAGTGTTCAATCCGGCGAGACCCGGATCAAGCGCCGCCTGCCCCGCCGCGAACACGGCCGGATGGATCGCGCGGGCGACCGTGAAGGCACCGAGAAACAGACCGAAGGCGGCGAGCTCGCTGAAGATCAGCACCCAGATCATGGGATCGCCGGGAAGATCGTCCAGAATTCCCCAGCCGTTTCCCTGTGGCTCGCAATCGGCTGCCGACATCTGCTCTTCCGGATCAGGACACCGGCCAGACTTAGCTCAGCCGTGTCGATCCGAGTTTGTGGCCGGACAAACTTGGGGAATGTCGATCAATTTGTTTGCGCCGTCGCAACGTCCGGCCGGCCGGGTCGCGATACCAAACGCCCCAGAGTTCGGTGGAGCTGCGAGCGATAGCATGAGCGATGCACAAATCGGGCTGATCACCGCGACCCCCATCATCATCGTCTTCGCCATCGCGCTGCGGCGAATGGGCGTGCTATCGACCGTCGCCACCGTCTCGGCGGTGAGCCTCTCCGTCGCAATCGCCGCGATGCTGTTCATGACGCAGTAATGACTGCCGTAGCCTCATCTGCGCTGATTGTACACGTCGATGCACACCGCCCCGAGCAGGACCAGGCCCTTGATGACCTGCTGGTAGTCGATGCCGATGCCGAGGATGGACATGCCATTGTTCATCACGCCCATGATCATGGCACCGACCACGGCACCGCCGACGCGGCCGACACCGCCATAGGCCGAGGCGCCGCCGATGAAGCAGGCCGCGATGACGTCGAGCTCGAAGCCGAGGCCCGCCTTCGGCGTTGCGGTGTTGAGGCGCGCGGCGAAGACGAGGCCGGCGAGCGCAGCGAGCACACCCATGTTGACGAAGGTGAGGAAGGTCAACCGTTCCGTCTTGATGCCCGACAGGCTTGCCGCTTTCGCATTGCCGCCGACGGCATAGACCTGCCGACCGATGACGGTACGGCGGGTAACGAAGCCGTAGAGCGCGATCAGCGCGGTCATGATGACCAGCACGTTCGGCAGACCGCGATGCGAGGCGATCAGATAGGTGAAATAGAGCACGGCGCAGGCCAGGAGAATGCTCTTGCCGAGGAAGAACGCGTAAGGCTCGACCTCGATGCCGTGCAGCTGCTCGCGCGAGCGCCCCTTGGCGCCGGCGTAGACGAGGCCGAGCGCGAGCACCGCACCGATCAGCATCGACGTCGGGTGCAGCGTGCCGGCCTCGGGCAGCATCTCCGGAATAAACCCCGACGACAATTTCTGGAAGGTCGCCGGGAACGGCCCGAGCGACTGGCCCTGCAACACCGCGAGCGCGAGGCCCTTGAACACCAGCATGCCGGCCAGCGTCACGATGAAGGAGGGGATCTTGAAATAGGCCACCCAATAGCCCTGCGCGGCGCCGATTGCCGCGCCCAGCAGCAGGCAGGCGATGAAGGCGAGCGTGTAGTCGACCTTGTAGGTCACCATCAGCACGGCGGCCACCGCGCCGACGAAGCCCGCGACCGAGCCGACCGAGAGGTCGATATGGCCGGTGACGATGACCAGCAGCATGCCCAGCGCCATGATGACGATGTAGCTGTTCTGGAGCACCAGATTGGTCAGGTTGAGCGGCTGGAGCAGCGTGCCGCCCGTCATGACCTGGAAGAACAGCATGATCGCGATCAGCGACATCAGCATGCCGTAATTGCGCAGATTGTTCTTGATGAAGCTGCCGTGCCGGCCCTCCTCGGGCAGCGAAACCGTCTTGTCGGTCATGGCTGCGATCCTCCCATCTCCGCACCCGCAAGGGCGCTGCTTCCATAATTTCTGTCGTTGCGCATGATGGCGCGCATGATCTTTTCCTGCGTTGCGTCTGCGCCCTTGAACTCGCCTACGAAGGCGCCGTCGTTCATGACGCAGATGCGGTCGCAGATGCCGAGCAGCTCGGGCATCTCCGAGGAGATCACCACGACGCCGCGGCCGGCTTCCGCAAGCTCGTTGATGATACAGTAAATCTCGTACTTGGCACCGACGTCGATGCCCCGTGTCGGCTCGTCCAGGATCAGCACTTTGGGGTCGGTCATCAGCCATTTCGACAGCACGACCTTCTGCTGGTTACCGCCGGAGAGCTGGCCGGTCTCCTGATAGACGTCGGAGCAGCGGATGCGCATCCGGTTGCGGTAGTCGCTGGCGACCTTCAGCTCGGCGATGTCGTCGATCACCCGGTTGGGGGCGACCTGGTCGAGGCTTGCGAGCGTGATGTTCTTGCGGACGTCGTCGGCGAGGATCAGTCCGAGCTGCTTGCGGTCCTCAGTGACATAGGCAAGGCCGGCGTCGATCGCGGCCGCGACGTTCGGCAGCACGATCTCGCGGCCTTCGAGCCTGATACGACCGCTGATATTGGTGCCCCAGGAGCGGCCGAACAGGCTCATGGCGAATTCGGTGCGCCCCGCCCCCATCAACCCGGCGATGCCGACGACCTCGCCGCGCTTGACGCCGAAATTGACGTTCTTGATCACCTGCCGCTCGGGATGGATGGGGTGATAGACCGACCAGTTCTCGACGGTCAGGACCGGCTCGCCGATCTTCACGCTGCGCTCGGGAAAGCGATGGGCGAGATCGCGGTTGACCATGCTGCGGATGATGCGGTCTTCCTGGATCGGCTCGGCGTGGCAATCAATGCTGTCGACGGTGCGGCCGTCGCGCAGCACGGTGATGTGGTCGGCGACCTTGGCGACCTCGTTGAGCTTGTGCGAGATCAGGATCGAGCCGATGCCCTGCGCGCGGAACGCCATCAGCCGCTCCAGCAGCGCGGCGCTGTCGGCCTCGTTGAGGCTCGCGGTCGGCTCGTCCAGGATCAGCATCCGCACCTGCTTGGACAGCGCCTTGGCGATCTCGACCAGCTGCTGCTTGCCGACGCCGAGATCGGTGATCAGCGTATCCGGCGATTCCTTCAGACCGACCTGCGCGAGCAGGTCGCGCGTGCGCCGATACACCTCGTCGCGATCGATGACGCCGAGCTTGGACGGCGGATGCGACAGGAAGATGTTTTCGGCAATCGACATCAGCGGGATCAGCGCCAGCTCTTGATGGATGATGATGATGCCGAGCGCCTCGGAATCGTTGATGTCGCGGAAGCGACGCTCCTCGCCATCAAAGATGATGGTGCCCTCGTAGCTGCCGGCCGGGTAGACGCCGCTGAGCACCTTCATCAGTGTGGACTTGCCGGCACCGTTCTCGCCGACAAGGGCGTGGATCTGCCCGGCTTCAACCGAGAAATTGACGTCGCGCAGCGCCTGGACGCCGGAAAAGCTCTTGCTGACGTTGCGCATCTCAAGCATTGCGGTCATCGGATCATTCTCCGGGGGCTTCCACAATCGTCATGGCCGGGCTTGTCCCGGCCATCCACGTGCAGCCGCTTGCGAAGAGGGACGTGAATGCCCGGGACAAGCCCGGGCAGGACGAGTTGATAAACATGCGCTTCGCCCTACCCCTAAAGAACTCCCTCTCCGCAGGTCGGGAGAGGGAGTAGACCTCTTACTGGAACTGCGCCTTCTTGTAGTAGCCGCTCTCGACCAGGACCTTCTCCCAATTGTCCTTGTAGACCACGACCGGCTTGAGCAGATAGGACGGCACGGTCTTGGCGCCGTTCTCGTAGGTCTTGGTGTCATTGACGGTGACCTGCTTGCCGGCAAGCGCAGCGTCGACCATGTCGGCGGTCACCTTGGCGAGATCGCGGGTGTCCTTGAAGATGGTCGAATACTGGTCGCCGCGCAGCATCGCCTTGATCGAGGGCACCTCGGCATCCTGGCCCGAGATGATGGGCATCGGCTGGCCGGCGCTGCCATAACCGACGCCCTTCAGCGAGGAGATGATGCCGATCGACAGGCCGTCATACGGCGACAGCACCGCGTTGACCTTCTTGTTGCCGTAGTAGGCACTGAGCAGATTGTCCATGCGGGCCTGCGCGGTGGCGCCGTCCCAGCGCAAGGTCGCGACCTTGTCCATGCCCATCTGGCCCGACACGACGACGAGCTTGCCGCTGTCGATGTACGGCTTCAGCACACTCATCGCGCCGTTGTAGAAGAAGTAGGCGTTGTTGTCGTCGGGCGAGCCGCCGAACAGCTCGATGTTGAAGGGGCCCTTGCCATCCTTGAGGCCGAGGCCCTGCACGATCGACTCGGCCTGGAGCACGCCGACCTGGAAATTGTCGAAGGTCGCGTAATAGTCGACGTTCGGCGTGCCGCGGATCAAGCGGTCATAGGCGATCACGGTGATGCCTTTTGCTTTCGCCTGCTTGAGCACGTCGGAGAGCGTGGTGCCATCGATCGCGGCGATCACCAGCGCTTTCGCGCCCTTGGTCACCATGTTCTCGACCTGGGAGAGCTGGTTCGGAATGTCGTCCTCGGCATATTGCAGGTCGGTATTGTAGCCGCGCTCCTTCAGCACCTTGACCATGTTGTTGCCATCGTCGATCCAGCGCGCCGAAGATTTGGTCGGCATGGCGATGCCGACTGTTGCTTTGTCCTGGGCCGAGGCGGTGACGCCTGCGGCCATCGTCGCGGCGCCGGCCAGCGCCAGCGCCAGGAATGTCGTCTTCAGTTTCAACATGTTTCGCTCCCTTGGATGTCAGACTGTTTTTTGGTGTCGTCGAGAAGTTTGGCGGTGTGCGGCTTCGAGCCTCCTATGCGAGCTTGACGTCAGGCTCCGCGCGACCATGCGCGGAGGCCTCCAACAGGAAGGTGTAGCCGGCTTGCGGATCGGCGGCACGCGCCGTCGCATCCATGTCCTGCCAGGCCGAGGTGACTAGGAGACGCGACAGATCGGGGCCGACAAAAACGGGGCAGCTCGCCTGCTTTGCCGGCACGCTCATCGAGCGCAGCCGCTCGCCTTGCGGAGAGTAGACGTTGATACGGCTCGCGCCCCAGCAGGCGTTCCAGATGTTTCCGTCCGCGTCACACACCGAACCGTCGAGGCCGCCGATGCCGGTGTGGCGCAGCAGCACTTCCGGCTCGCCGCGCGGCAGGCCGGTCGTGGGATTGAGCGGCACCGCATAGAGCACCGCGCGCGCAGTGTCGGCGAAGTAGCCAGTGGCGCCGTCGGGCGAGAAGCAGATCGAGTTGGGAATGCTGATGCGCGGAAACAGAATCGATATCTCGCCGTGATGGAATGCGTAGATCGCGCCTGCCCCTGCTTCCGCCTTGCAGCCCATGGTGCCGATCCAGAACGTGCCGGAGGGATGCACGCGGGCATCGTTGGAGCGGGTCGCGGGATTGTCGGCTTCGAGCGGACAGAGCAGCGTCATCGCGCCGTCGGCGATCTTGCGGATATAGAGCCCGTCTTCCGCGACGATCAACTGCCGTTCGGCATCGATCCGCCCAAGTGCGCTCGCCATCCGGCTCAGCGCATGGACGCGAATGCTGCCGCTGCCGAGCTGCGCCTCGAACAGTCGCCCCTCCCGGATATCGAACCACCAGGCCGTGTCCGTGCTCACGTCATAGGTCGGCCCCTCGCCGAGATGGCAAGGATCGTCCGAAAGAACCGAGGTCGGCACCTGTTCCATCAGGACCTCCTCATCGCAAAACGATAGACCGTATGATGGCGATAGACCTCGCCGGGCGCCAGGCGCGGGCTCGGGAAATCCGGCCGGTTCGCTGCATCCGGCCAGATATGCGGCTCCAGGCACATCGCGTCTGACTGCCGGTAGAGCTTGCCACCCTTGCCCGAAATCGTGCCGTCGAGATAATTACCCGAATAGACCTGCAGACCAGGCTGATCCGTGAACAGCTCCATGATGCGCCCCGAGCGCGGCGCCTCCAGCCGTGCCGCGAGCGCAAGCTTGCCGTCGCGCGCGAGACAGTAGGTGTGGTCGTAGCCCTTGCCGTTGCGCAATTGCTGGTGGCTCTCGCGGATGCGCTCGCCGACGGGCCGCGGCTCGCGGAAATCGAACGGCGTGCCGGCAACGCTGCGCGGCGGCTCCGGCAACGGAATGGCGGTGGGATCGATCGCGAGGAAATGCCCGGCGGCGACCGTCAGCTTGTGATCGAGAATGGGCGTCCCTGATGTCGCGCCTTCCAGATTGAAGAAGCTGTGGTTGGTCAGGTTCACGATGGTCGGCCGGTCGGTCCTCGCCTCCATGATCAGAGATAGCTCGGCCGGGCCGGTGACACGATAAGTCAGGCGAACGTCGAGACGACCGGGATAGTTTTCCTCGCCGTGCGGGCTCGTGTAGGTCAACGTGACCGCGGGCTCGGCGCCGTCGTCGATCTCCGCAATGTCCCAGAGCTTGCGGTCGAAGCCGTCGAGGCCGCCATGCAGCGCATTCGGACCATTGTTGACGGGAAGCTGCACCGTTTCGCCGTCGAGCGAAAATTGCCCGTTGGCGATGCGATTGGCGTAGCGGCCGACGGTGGCGCCGAAGAACTTTCGTTCGGCGAGATAGCCGGCGAATGCGTCATGGCCGAGCACGACGTCGTCGTAGCCACCCTTGGCGTCCGGCACGATCAAGGCCTGCAAGACTGCACCATGGGTGATAATGCGCGCCTCGAACCCGCCCTCTCCGCGCAGCACGATGCGCTCCACCTTGCGGCCGTCCGGCAGCGTTCCGAAGACATCTCTTTCTGTTTTCGATCCAGCCATGATCAATCCACAAACGGTTCGACGATCGTGCGCCTGCCGAGCAGGAAGGCGTCCGCAACGAGACGAAGCGGCGCCAAATCCACGTCGCTCGCGCCGGTCGCGGCGAGCGTGACGAAGCGCCGGTAAAGCTCCCGATATTCCTCATCGGGCGCCTCGGCAACGATCTTGCCGTCGATCGCCATGATCCGGCCGCCGCGGGATAGCGCCATCCGGCCCTGGTCGGTTTCGACCAGGATATCCCAGCTCTGCGGCCCGGTCTGGCGGAAATCGAACTCGGCGGTCACAGGCAGGCCGTCGATGTCGGTCAGCGTCAGCTTCGCGGCGATCGGCGCCTGGCAATTGGCGGGGAAGGCGAGCTCGGCCGCGGTGACGAACACGGGCTTGGGCAGGATCCTGGTCAGGATCGACAGCGCATTGATGCCGGGATCGAACACCCCGAGCCCGCCCGGCTCCCAGATCCATGCCTGCCCCGGATGCCAGACGCGGACGTCCTCTTTCCAGTTGATGTGCACGGAACGGACGCGGCGCGCGGCGAGCCACTCGCGCGACGGCTCGACTGCCGGCGCATGGCGCGAATGCCAGGTCGCAAACAGCGTTCGCTTGGCCTCACTCGCCATTGCGATCAACGGATCGAGCTCGGCAACTCCGGCGCCGGGCGGCTTCTCCAGCATGACATGCTTGCCGGCCCTGAGCGCTGCGACCGCCTGGGCGCGGCGCACTTGAGGCGGCGTGCAGAGCGACACCGCGTCGATCGGCGGACCTTTTTCCAGCAGCTCCTCGATGGTCGCGAAATGCGGAAGATCCGGCAGCGAGGCATTGCGGCTGGCGACGGCGGCCAGCGTCGCGCCGGGAACCGCTGCGATGGCGCCGACATGCTGATCCCGCGCGATCTTGCCGAAGCCGACGATGGCGATGCGAAGCTCAGTCACGATCTTTCTCCAGCTTCCGCGGACGGCAGCGCTTCGGCCGGTACAGTCTCGATCACTGTCCCCTCATGGCGGCGCATGCCGTTGTGAATGACGTAGACCATCGCCTCCGACGCAATCGTTGCATCACCGGCCGCGATGGCATCGACGATCTTCTGATGCCAGAGCAGAACGGTGTCGCGGTCTTCCGGTTCGACCGGTGCGCTGAGCAGGAACGAGGCGCGCAACGCAGCCTCGATAACGTGCCCGATCGAGCGCATGAACAGATTACCGGAGGCGCGCGCCACACCGACATGGAGCGCGAGGTCGGCATCGGCGAAGCCAACGGAGTCGGAAGCTTCAAGCCGCATCCGCTCCATGCAGCGACGCAGCTCGACGACGTCCTGCTCCGACCGCTGTGCCGCCGCCAGCGCGGCCGCGCGCGGCTCGACCGCGAGCCGGATCTCGGCGAGGTCGTTGAGGAAGCGCTTGTCGATCCCGGCGTCCAGGTGCCAGGCCAGCACATCGGCGTCGAACATGTTCCAGGCGACGCGCTCGCGCACGACGGTGCCGACGCGGGCCTTGGTGGTGAGCAGGCCCTTGGCAACCAGCGTCTTGACGCTCTCGCGCAGCACCGGCCGCGACACGCCGAACATTGCGATCATCTCGGCATCGCCCGGCAGGCGCGTGCCTTCCGCATAGCGGCCGGCGATGATGTCGACGCCGATCGAGCGGGCCACCTCCGCGTGATTGGAGTGCGCCCGGCGCGTCGGGATGACGAGGATGCGCGAGCTGGTCATGAGACTGCTCCCGCGCGCTTTGCCACGGGCCGGCGCGCGAGCGCGACCAATCCCTGTTGCAAGGCGATGAAGGCGAACAGCAGCACGCCGGTCGCGATCTTGGTCCACCAGCTCGACAGCGTCCCGTCGAAATTGATGTAGGTCTGGATCATGCCCTGGATCAGCACGCCGAGGAAGGTGCCGATCACCGAGCCCTGCCCGCCCGTGAGCAGCGTACCGCCGATGACGACGGCCGCGATGCTGTCGAGCTCGACGCCGACAGCGGAGAGCGAGTAGCCGGCGCTGGTGTAGAAGGAGAAGACGATGCCGGCAATGCCGGCGAGCAGGCTCGACAGCATGTAGATCTTCACCGTCATCCTGCCGACGGCGACGCCCATCAGGCTCGCGGTCGCCCGGCTGCCGCCGAGCGCATAGACATTGGCGCCGAACCGGGTGAGCTGCAGCAGCAATGCGCCGCCGATCACGATCGTAAGCATGATGATCGCGACCGCCGTCAGCCGCCCTCCGCCGGGTAGTCGCAGTGCGAAGTCCGACACGGTGGAATAGACCGGTGCTGTGATCGGCACCGATTCTGTCGAGAGCAGGAAGCTGGCACCCCGGGCCAAGAACATGCCGGCGAGCGTCACGATGAATGGCGGCAAATCGAAGACATGGATCACCGCGCCCATCGCCGCGCCGAAAGCCGCTGAGAGTGCGAGAATGGCGACGAAGGCGACCAGGGGCGGCATTCCCCAGCGCTCGATCGCAAGCGCGACGAACACCGTGGTGAAGCCGATCACCGAGCCGACCGAGAGATCGATGCCGCCGGAAATGATGACGAAGGTCATGCCGGTCGCGACGATGCCGAGGAAGGCGTTGTCGGTCAGAAGATTGCCAACCACGCGGGTGGAGGCGATGTTGGGAAACTGCATGGCGCAGAGCGCGAACCCCGCGACGAGCACGATCGCCGTGATGAAGACGGGCGGCAGGCCTTTCATGCCTTGGTCCTCCGCAGCCGCGCCACGACGCTGGCAAAGCCCGACAGCTTCGGCGATTGCAGCAGCAGCACCGCGAGCACCACCACCGCCTTGACCAGCAAATTGAACTCCGGCGGATAGCCCGAGAGCAGAATGCCCGTGTTCATGGTCTGGATGATCAGCGCGCCGAGCACGGCCAGCACGAGACTGAAGCGGCCGCCGAACAGGGAGGTGCCGCCGATCACCACCGCGAGGATGGCGTCGAGCTCGAGCCAGAGGCCGGCATTGTTGGCATCCGCACCCATGATGTCGGCCGCCGCGATGACGCCGGCAAGCGCAGCGCAAACGCCGCACCAGACATAGACCGCCAAGATCATCGCGCGCGTGCCGACGCCGGCGAGCTCGCTTGCGCGCGCATTGCCGCCGGTGGCCTCGATCAGCAATCCGAGTGCCGAGCCGCGCACCATCGCGCCGGTGAGGATCAGCATCCCCAGCGCGATCGCGACCGGCACCGGTACGCCGAAAATAGAGCCATTGCCGAGCCAGACCAGATCGGGCGAGGAGAAGGTCACGATGCGGCCCTCTGTGATGAGCTGGGCGATGCCGCGCCCCGCAACCATCAGGATCAGGGTCGCCACGATCGGCTGCATGCCGAGCACCGCGACGAGAAATCCGTTCCACAATCCGCAGATCAGGCCCGCACCGAGCGCAGCAGCCAGTACCACCGTCAGACTGTGGTTGTCGGCGAGGCTCGCCGCGATCGCGCCGGAGATCGCCATCACCGCACCGACCGACAGATCGATGCCGCGCGTCGCGATCACCAGGACCATGCCGAGCGAGAGCAGCGCCACCGGCGTGCCCCGGTTGAGCACGTCGATCAGGCTGCCGAACAGACGACCATCCTGCAGGCGCAGATCGAAGAATTGCGGCGACACCACACGGTCGACCGCGAGGATGACGATCAATGCGAGGATCTGGGCAAGGCCGCGGCGCGGCAGCAGCGCTGTCATGTGTGAGCCTCAAGCGCAACGGCGACGCTATCGGCGGCAATGGCGGCGAGAATGTTGCCGACATCGATCGCCTCGCCGGCGAGCTCTTCGACATGCGCGCGGTCGCGCAGCACCACGACCCGGTCCGAATAGGTCACGATCTCGTCGAGCTCGGAGGAGATCACGAGCAGCGCAAGCCCGTCGTCGCAGAGCTCGCGTATCAGGCGGATGATCTCGGCATGTGCACCGACGTCGATGCCGCGTGTCGGCTCGTCCAGCACGAGCAGCCGTGGCGAGGTCGCAAGCCACCGTGCCAGCAGGACCTTCTGCTGATTGCCGCCAGACAGCAGGCCGACGGGACGCTCCGGATCGGGCGGGCGAATGTCGAGCATCTTGACGTAACGGCTTGCGATCTCGTCCTGCTCGCGTCGCGACAGCGGCCGATGCAAACCGCGCTTGGCCTGGAGCGCGAGCACGATGTTCTCGCGGGCGGTGAGCTCGGCGACGATGCCGTCGGTCTTGCGCTCCTCAGGGCAATAGCCAAAGCCGTGGCGCACGCCGTCGCGCGGCGAGTGAAGCCGGACAGGCGCGCCTTCCACCCTCGCCTGCCCGCGATCGGCGCGCTCGGCGCCGAACACCAGCCGCGCCGTCTCGGTCCGGCCCGAGCCGAGCAGGCCGGCGAGACCGACGACCTCGCCATGGCGCAGCTCGAGATTGAACGGCGCGACATAGCCTGATTTGCCATAATTCTCGAAGCTCGCGCAGACTTCGCGGGCCTGATGCTCGCGCGTCGCGGCCCGCGCGCTGGTGGTCTCGGCCAGCTCGCGGCCGAGCATCATCCGGATCAGCTCGATTCGCGGCAGCGAGACGGTCTCGCGCTCGCCGACCAAGCGACCATTTCGCAAAACGGTGATTCGATCGGATATCTCGTAGACCTGGTCGAGGAAATGGCTGACGAAGACGATGCCAATGCCGCGCTTGGCAAGCTGACGCATGATGCGAAAAAGGATCTCGACCTCATGGCGATCGAGGCTTGCGGTCGGCTCGTCCAGGATCAGCACGCGCGCCGAGAGATAGACGGCGCGCGCGATCGCGGTGACATGCTGGATCGCCACCGAATAATTGCCAAGCGGCGCTGATACGTCGATGTCGAGTCCGAAATCCGCGAGCAGCGCCTTCGCGCGACGTCGCATCTCGCCTTCGCGCACCATGCCGAAGCGCATCGGTTGCCGGTCGAGAAACAGGTTCTGCGCCACCGAGAGATTGGGCAGCAAATTGACTTCCTGGTAGACCGTGGCGATGCCGGCCTGGAGCGCCGCCTTGGCCGACCGCGGCGCGACCTCTTCGCCGCCCAGCCTGACGATGCCGGCATCGCGCGGAAATACGCCCGTGACGACCTTGATCAGCGTCGACTTGCCGGCGCCGTTCTCACCGAGCAGCGCATGGATCTCGCCGGCGCGAAGCGCGAAGTCGACTTCCTGCAACGCACACACAGCACCAAAACTCTTGCTGATCCCGCGCACCTCCAGCAGGGAAGCAGCGGAATCCGGGCTGTTCTCCATGACAAATTCACTCCCAGCGGCGTCCGCTGACGATGCGGACACGGAGCCTGTTCGTTCGCGCAGCGATTTCGAGCGGGATCGCCGGACTGCCGACACACGGCCGTCCGGCGACGCACTCCCTCAGTAACCGAGGCCCTTCTTGCTGTCGTAGATCTTCTGCGGATCATCGGTGGGCGTGTAGAGCTTCGACTCGGTCTGGATCCATTTCGGCGGAACGGTGCCCTTGTCCTTGAAGGCGGCGATGGCATCGAGCGCGGGGCCAGCCATGTTCGGCGTCAGCTCGACTGTGGCATTGGCTTCGCCGGCGACCATCGCCTTGAAGATGTCGGGGACCGCATCGATCGAGACGGTGAGGATCTCCTTGCCGGGCTTAAGGCCAGCTTCCTTCATCGCCTGGATCGCGCCGACCATCATGTCGTCGTTATGCGCATAGACCGCGCAGATCGACTTGCCGCCGCCTTCGGCCTTGATGAAGCTTTCCATCACTTCCTTGCCCTTGGCGCGGGTGAAGTCGCCGGTCTGGCTGCGCACCACCTTCAGGTTCGCATGCTTGGCGATGGCGGTGTCAAAACCCTTCTTGCGATTGGCGGCGACGCTCGCGCCGACCGTTCCCTGCAATTCGACGATGTTGCAGGCCTTGGCCCCGACGGTCTTCGCCAGCCAGTCGCCGGCGACCTCGCCTTCGTGCACGCTGTCGGAGGTCACGGCGGTGAGATAGAGCTCCTTCCCGGAAGGATCGATGTCGCGGTCGAGCAGCACGACCGGGATCTTGGCCTCCTTGGCTTCCTTCAGCACCGAGTCCCAGCCGGTCGAGACGACGGGCGCGAGGAAGATCGCGTCGACATTCTGCGCGATGAAGGAGCGGATCGCCTTGATCTGGTTCTCCTGCTTCTGCTGCGCATCGGCGATCTTGAGATTGACCTTGCGCTTGGTGGCCTCCTGCTTGGAGACCGAGGTCTCGGCCGCCCGCCAACCGGATTCCGATCCGATCTGCGAGAAGCCGATGGTGAGCTCGGCGGCATTCGCCGGCAGCGCGAGCAGCAACGCGGCCGTGGCGCTGGCCGCAAAGAGGGCTTTGAGGATCATCAGGCGTATCTCCCAAATGTTATCCGGGGCGCCGTTTGGTAGTAGCATCGCACCCACAGGCCGACCTTTGAGGCGGCGGAAGGACTATTTCACGGAAGTTTGGTTCCGACTAGTCATATTATCTGACTATTGAGGGGAAAGCGTGCGCTAGCGGGCGGGTGATGTCTATGACACGCACAGCGCGATTTTGTTCCAGCGATGCAACGAGGAGATGAAGAAAATAATGCGGGCTGTTGCGAGAGCGACGGTGCGCTCCCTCGCCCCGTTCTTACGGGGAGAGGGTTGGGGTGAGGGGCTGTCTCCGCTCAATCGGTGACAGACGGACTCGTGGAGAGTCCCCCTCACCCGAATTTGCGCTTTGCGCAAATTCGACCTCTTCCCACAAGCGGGGCGAGGTGAAGAAGGTCGGCACTAGATCAGCTTCCGCTGCGCCAGGTTCTTCATCAGCGCGCCGATGCCGAAGGTCCAGGGCTCGCACTCGTCGCTGGTCCGCATGCGGTTGACGAGTTTGCCGAGTTGGGGCGCTGAGATCGTGACGATGTCGTCGCGTTTGTGGGTGAACCCCTGTCCCGGCGCGTCGCGATCCTTGACCGGCGCGAACATGGTCCCGAGGAATAGCACGAAGCCATCAGGATATTGGTGCACCTTGCCGATGGTCTGCTCGACGAGATCGGTCGGATCGCGGCTGATCATGCTGATCGAGGAATGGCCGTCGAGGACGAAACCGTCCTTCCCCTTCACGTTCAGGCTGATGTCGAGCTTGCGGGCGTCATCGAGGGTAAAGCTGTCGTCGAACAGGCGCAGCAGCGGGCCGATGGAGCACGAGGCGTTGTTGTCCTTGGCCTTCGACAACAGCAGCGCCGAACGGCCCTCGAAGTCGCGCAGATTGACGTCGTTGCCGAGCGCGCCGCCCACGATCTTGCCGCGGCTCGAGACGAACAGCACCAGCTCCGGCTCGGGGTTGTTCCAGGTCGACTTCGGATGCAGCCCCGCATCCATGCCGGTGCCGACCGACGACAAGGTCGGCGCCTTGGTGAAGACTTCGGCATCAGGGCCGATGCCGACTTCGAGATACTGGCTCCAGGCGTTCTGGTCCATCAGCACCTGCTTCAGGTGCATCGCCTGGTCCGAGCCCGGCTTGAGCTTCGACAGATCGTCGCCGATCAGCCGCGTCACTTCCTTCCGGATCGCTTCGGCCGAGGCCGGATTGCCTTTCGCCCGCTCCTCGATCACGCGCTCCAGCATCGAGATGGCAAAGGTCACGCCGGCCGCCTTGAGCGTCTGGAGATCGACGGGTGCGAGCAGCCACGGCTTCTTGGGATCGCGCTGATCGGGCGGCGTGTTGGCGACGATAGCCTCGAGATCGCCGATGCGCTCGCCCTTGGTCGCGGCAAGCGCCCTCGCCGGATCGTCTTCCTCGCAGAGCGTGCTGATGGTCGGGAATGTTGCGGTGAGGTCGAACACACCATCGCCGCGCACGGCGACCACGGCCGGGCCATTCGCCTGCGGCAGCCAGACGCGGCCGACAAGCGTTCCCCGCGCGCCGTCCTCGGGAAGAAGGTCCTTTACCGTCAATGTCGTCATGGGCGTATCCTCGCTCTTTTCGGATCGGCCGCGCTCGCGGAGGCCTATCACATTGGCGAAGACCAATAAACGTCTGGGACGGGAAGTCCAGCGCGGCTGCCCGTCGCGCTCCTATGCCCCCGCCCGGGCTTTTCGGGCCGCGATCTGCTGAAGCGCCCAGCGCGCGTTCTTGCGCACCTCAGGATCTGGATCGTCGGCGATGACGGCAAGGAAGGGTTCGCCGTCGTGGTGGGCGATTTCGCCGAGCGCAGCAGCGGCTTCCTTCCGCAAATTCGCCTGTTCATGGTTGACGCAATTGCCGATCGGGCGAACCGCGCGCTCGATCTTCATCCGGCCAAGGCTGCGGATTGCCTTCAGCCGCACCTGCCAGAACTCGTCACCGAGTGAAGCGATGAGCTGGTCGGCGGCAATCGATCCGTTGACGTTGAGGCCCAGCGTTTCCGCGGCCATCTCCCGCACCATCCAGTCCGAATCCTTCAACGCGCGCGTGATCATCTCGGCCGCGGGCTTCATCTGCGAGAAGGCGAGCGCGCTGACGGCGGCACGGCGCACATGCGCGTCCGGATCGTTGATCAGCGCGGTCAGCGCTGGAATTGATTCCTCCAGCTTGAGGAACCCGATCACGCCGATCGCCTGCACCCGCACGGCGGCGTCGGAATCCTGGAGCGCTTCCAGCGCGGGTTTCAAGGTATCCTTGCTGCGCAGCTCCTTCAGCGCACGCAAGGCCCCCATGCGGACGAAGGCGTGGGCATGCTTGACCAGCGGCAGGATGATCTCGGCGCAAGCCGGATCCTTGAACTCCGCCATGCTGTCGGCCGCGGCAGACGCAACGATTCTTTCAGGATCGACCAGCAGCTTCACCAGCGCGCTGGCGGCCTCCGGTCCGTCGAACTCGCCAAGCGCCATCGCGACCTGCTGGCGCACGCCGGCATCGGGATCGGCGACCATTTTGGCGAGATGGCCGACCGCTGCGGGATCGCCGGAATGGCCGAGCGCGATGATCGCGACGCGGCGCTCCCCTGGATCGGCGGCCTGGAGCCGCTCGTCGGCATCTTCGAGATCGTCGTAGGATTCGAACGGGCTCGACATGGCTACCTCAGGAGATAGGGAATGTTGACGGTGACGGCGCCGGTCGGGCAATCCGCCTCGCAGGGCATGCAGTACCAGCATTCGTCATAGGCCATGTAGGCCTTGTTGGTCATATCGCTGATCCGCAGCACGTCGAGCGGACAGACGTCGACGCACACGGTGCAGCCCTTGTCCGCGATGCATTTGGCGTCGTCGACGACCACCGGAACCGATGTCTGATAGGAAGCGAGAGGCATCGTATGTCTCCTGTTACTTTTGCGGCGGGTCAGGCTGTCGCGCGGATGCGCTGCTTGTCGTAGAGATCCTTCTCATCGTCGGCGATCGGTACGACATAGGGCTCCACGGCACGCTTCTCGCTGGTCATCTTGCCGTCCTGCTTGCTCAGCAGCGTGTGGCAGAACCAGTTCTCGTTGTCCTTCTCCGGGAAATCCGTCCGCCAGTGATAGAGGCCCCATCGGCTTTCCTCGCGGTAGAGCGAGGCATGCACAGCCATGTCCGCGCAGTCCATGATCGACTGGACTTCGAGCGCGCGGAGCAGTTCGTGCGCATTGCGCGCGATCATGCGCTCCTGCATGTCTTCCCTCGCTTCGGCGAGCCGGCGCATACCGAGTTCATATTTGCGCGTGACTTTCGGCGGCTGGAGATAGTCATTGACGAGACGCCGGGTCTTGTACTCGATCTGGTTCGGCGGAATGCCGTCCTCGCGTTTGGTCGGCGCCATCACCCGGTCGCGTTCCTTCGCGACTTCGGTGGCGTCGAACTCAGCAAAATCGTGATTGTCCGCGAATTCCATCGCGTCGACGCCGGCGACCGAACCGTTGGTGAAAGCGCCGAGCATGTAATTGTGCGGCACGCTCGCCATGTCGCCGGCGGCATAGAGGCCCGGCACGGTGGTGCGCGCGTTGTCGTCGACGAACACGCCGGACGCGCTGTGACCAGAGCAGAAACCGATCTCGGAGATATGCATCTCGATCGACTCGCTGCGGTAGTCGACGCCACGCCCCTGCTGGAACAGACCGCGTGTGGGACGCTCCACCTTGTGCAACGTCGATTCGATCTCCGAGATGGTGTCGGGGTGAAGATGCTTGAGCTGGAGAAACACCGGGCCCTTGCCGGACAGCAGCTCGTTATAGAATTCCAGCATCATCTGGCCGGACCAGTAATCGCATTCGATGAAGCGCGATCCCTCGTTGTTGGCGGTGAAGGCACCGAAGGGACCGGCGACATAGGCGCAGGCCGGGCCATTATAGTCCTTGATCAGCGGATTGATCTGATAGCATTCGAGGTTCGCCAGGGCCGCACCGGCGTGATAGGCCATGGAATAGCCGTCACCGGAATTGGCCGCGTTCTCGTAGGTGCCGAACATGTAGCCGGAGGTCGGCAGGCCGAGACGGCCGGCGGCGCCCATGCACAGGATGACAGCCTTGGCCTTGATCACCAGCATCTCGGCGGTGCGGGTATTGACGCTGATCGCGCCGGCAATGCGGCCGTCTGCGGACTTGAGCAGCCGCGTCGCCATGTAGCGGTTGGAGATCAGGATGCGGGCGCGGCGGAGCTGGCGATACAGCGCCTTCTTCACGGTCTCGCCGTTCGGCATCGGCAGCACGTAGGTGCCGATGTGGTGCACCTTCTTGACGGCGTAGTCGCCGTTCTCGTTCTTCAGGAAGCGGATGCCGAAACTGTCGAGTTCCTCGATGATCGAGTAGCAGTTCTGCGCGTATTTGTAGACCGCCTTCTGATCGACGATGCCGTCATTGGCGATGGTGATTTCCTTGGTGTACTGCTCCGGCGTCGCGTAGCCGGGAATGACGGCGTTGTTCAAACCGTCCATGCCCATCGAGATCGCTCCGGAGCGCTTGACGTTGGCCTTTTCGAGCAGGACGACATTGGCCTTCGGATTCTTCAGCTTCGCCTTCAACGCCGCCATCGGGCCGGCAGTGCCGCCGCCGATGACGAGCACGTCGCAGGAAACCTCCGAAAGTCCGTCGACGATCTGATCTAGTGACATCGCTTGCTCCTGGTCCGCCGGCAGATCCGGCGCCTTTGCATCAGATTTGTTCAGCAGGCGTCCCGGCGATAGCAATTAGTTGTCGCCGGGCTGCGATTTGCGCCTCAGCGCTCGACAAAGGCCTTTTCGATCACGAAATGACCGGGCCGGCTGTGATTGCCCTCGACAAAGCCTCGCGCGGAAACCATCGCGGGGAGTTCCTCCAGCATCGCCGGGCTGCCGCACAGCATGATGCGGTCGGTCTCGATATCGAGGCCTGATAGACCGATATCGTCGAAGAGCTGGTTCGACGCGATCAGGTCGGAGATGCGGCCGCGATTCCTGAACGGCTCGCGGGTGACGGTCGGGTAGTAGACGAGCTTGTCGCGGATCAGCGGCCCGAAGAACTCGTGATTGCGCAAGCCTTCGACGAGGTGCTCACCATAGGAGAGCTCGGAGACCTGGCGGCAGCCATGGGCGAGCACGATGGTCTCGTAATTCTCGTAGACGTCGGGGTCCTTGATCAGGCTGGCGAACGGCGCGAGTCCCGTTCCGGTCGAGAGCAGCAACAGGCGTTTGCCGGGAATGAGATTGCCGGTGATCAGCGTGCCCGTGGCCTTGCGGCCGACCAGGATGACGTCCCCCTCCCTGATCTTCTGAAGGCGCGAGGTCAGCGGACCGTCCTGCACCTTGATCGAGAAGAACTCGAGCGCCTCCTCGTGATTGGCGCTGGCCATGCTGTAGGCCCGCAGCAACGGTCTGCCTTCGACCTCCAGTCCGATCATCGCAAACTGGCCGTTCTGGAAGCGGAAGCCCGGATCGCGCGTCGCGGTAAAGCTGAACAGGCTGTCGGTCCAGTGCCTGACCGACAGAACCGTTTCCTTCTGAAATGCGCTCATTGTCTCTCCTGACCTCGATTGCGCACAAGGTTTCGGAGAGACAGGAATCCGGCAACGCCGAACTGAAATCCCCGGTCGATTAGTTTCACATTTCGTGGGCGATGATCGAACAGCGGGCAGCGAAGATCAGCGCCTTGCGCCTGCGCCTGGCAATTAGTTGCTATCGCAGCAGCGCTGCGGCAACGTAGAGAAGGGTCGGAGACACGTCATGACCTTGGTGGCACCGACCGTGGCAGATTACGAAGCAAGCGCCGACCTCGCGACGCTCCGCGTTCGCACCGCTCAGGACGACACGCTCGACTTGCCGGCGGAAACGCTCCGCCTCTCCTGCAAATGCGCCCACTGCACCCGCGCCCGCTTCGACGGCCGCTTCCCCGAGCGGTTTCCAGGCATCGCGATCACCGAAATCGGCGATCTCGGTTACGGGCTGAACATCTCGTTTTCGGATGGGCATAATCGGGGGATTTACCCGAAGCCGTATTTGCTGAGCCTGGCGGGGCGGTAGGCACGACGCAGCCGTGAGATTAGCACCACAGCGGCCACAAACTCCGCTGTCATTCCCTGCGAAAGCGGGGAATCCAGTACGCCGCGCCCTCACCGTTTCCCACTGAAGCCTCTGGAATACTGGATCGCCCGCTTTCGCGGGCGATGACCGGGAGAACGCGACCATCTGGCACGGACATTGCTCCTCTTTAGAACGGTTTGAACGTTCCGGAGGCAGATGATGTTGCAGGTGGCCAATGTGGTTCGCGGGACGGCTCCCGCAACGGTCCGGCCTGCGGGCGGTTCCTCGCTGCTGCTCACCGAGAACCAGCAATGGATCGGCGGGCCGCCGGCGTTGATGGACAAGCTCAGCCAGCGCGAGCGGGAGCTGGTGCTGAAGCAGGGCCGCCGAAAAGTGCTCAACCGTGGCCAGACGCTGTTCAGCCAGGGTGGCAAGCATGACGGTATCTGGCTGATCGAAAGCGGCCGTATCCGGGTGTTCTACACCTCCCCGCTCGGCCGCGAGATCACGCTGGCCTATTGGCATGTCGGCAATTTCGTCGGCGGCCCCGAAGTGTTCGAAGGCACCGTGCATCAATGGTCCGGCGTTGCATCCAGCAATTGCAGCGTGGTGCATCTGCCCGGAAAGGAGCTGCGATCCCTTGCGGTCGAGATTCCGAACCTCGCGATCGGCCTGATCGAAGGCCTGACCTTCAAGGGCAAGTGCTATTCGGCGCTTGCCCAGATGCTGGGAACGCGCTCGATCACACAGCGCCTTGCGCATCTGTTGCTGCATCTCGTCGACCTCTATGGCGTCGATGACGCCGACGGCCGGGTGATCGCCGCCGCCTTCACCCATGCCGATATCGCCCACATGGTCGGCGCCACCAGGCAATGGGTCACGATCAGCCTGAAGCGCATGCAGGAGAAGGGAATCGTGCTGACCAAGCGCTCCCAGATCGTGGTCTGCCGGCCCGACGTGCTGGAAGAGATGCGAGGGCAAGCGTCTGACTAGGACCGGTGCCCACGCAAGCGGCTTTATAGTGCAGGACTGCCCAAGGACTATGCAATCAGCTTTTCCCGGCAACTAATCGACTGTGGCGCTCATTCCGGATTTGCCCTGCCCACGCCCTCACCCAATCATGGCAACCACAGCACATCCAACCGAATGAGGATGAGAATGGTCCGCCATCTTCCCACGCTCTCGATCGCGATGTCGGTGACGTCGCTGGCGCTTCTCCTCGCGCAGCCGGCCGCGGCGGAAACCGTCACTCTCGGCATCGGAACGCAGGACACCACGACCAACACGGTGACCGCCGGCGTCGTCATCCGCCAGCTCCATCTCCTCGAGAAATATCTGCCGAAGGACGGCAAATACGCCAACATCAAGTTCGAGCTGGAATGGCAGAACTTTACCTCGGGCCCGCCCGTCACCAACGCGATGATGGCCAACAAGCTGCAGATCGGCATGATGGGCGACTATCCGCTGATCGTGAACGGCTTCACTTTCGACAGCAATCCGGAGAGCAAGAGCCGGCTGATCGGCATGGCTGCCTACAGCCTGTCGGGCTCCGGCAACGGCATCGTCGTTCACAAGGATTCGTCCTACTACGATCTCGCCGATCTCAAGGGCAAGCTCGTGAGCGTGCCGTTCGGCTCTGCCGCGCACGGCATGGTGTTGAAGGCGATGCAGGACCGCGGCTATGCATCGGATTTCTTCCAGCTGGTCAGCCAAAGCCCGGAGGTCGGCTCGACCAATCTCCAGGAGAAGAAGATCGACGCGCACGCCGACTTCGTTCCGTTCGCCGAACTGCTGCCGTTCCGCGGTTTTGCGCGAAAGATCTTTGACGGCGTCGAGACCAATCTGCCGACCTTCCACGGCATCGTGGTGCGCACCGATTTCGCCGAGAAATATCCCGAGGTCGTCGTCGCATATTTCAAGGCCCTGATCGCCGCCAATCAGTGGCTGCGCGACGATCCCAAGCTCGCCGCGGAGAAAATCCAGGAATGGACCGGCATCAACAAGGAGGTCGTCTACATCTTCCTCGGCCCCAGCGGCAACATGACCACCGATCCCTCGATCAAGCCGGCGCTGATCGACGCCGCTGCGGCCGACGTCAAGGTGCTACAGAACCTCGGCCGGATGAAGGAGTTCGACCCGAAGAAGTGGGTCGACGACAGCTACATCCGCAAAGCCTATGCCGAGATGAAGCTCGACTATGACGCGCGGCTCGCGAGCGCCAGCAACTACGAGATCTCCGGCGAAGATTCCTTCTGCAAGAAGCCGATCGCAGATCCGCGCAAGGCCGGCGAGGTCTGGGTCGACGATTCAGGCATCATGCCCTTCTCGTCAGCGAGCTGCACGCTCGGCGCCTATGCCGACTACAAGGCGAAGGGCAAGAAGATCAACGTCGCCTACGTCTTCGACACCACCCGCGGCATCAAGCTGTTCGCCGACCAGGCTTTCTTCGCGGTCGGCAATGGCGAGGTTGCTCCGTTCCTGTTGAAGAAGGACGCCGAAGCCTACGCCGCCAAGATCAGCGGCAAGGTGCTCGGCTTCGACGAGGCGGTGAAGGCGGCGGTCGGCGGGGGCAAGACGTGAGCAGTCCCGCCCTCCTCAGACATTCCGAGGACAGCATGCCGGCAAGTGCAATCGCGGAGGCAAGCGCCATGCCCGCCTCCACGCCACCCGCATCACCGCCCTCCTTCGGCACGCTCGCGTTGCGCTGGTACCGCCTCAACCGGGGTGGGCTGCGCGCGACCGCGATCGGCATCATCTCTCTGCTCGCCTTTCTGCTGGTCTGGCACCTGCTGACGACCTATCGCGTCGTGTTCTTCGTGCGCTTCACCAACGTGCCCTCGCCGCTCGCGGTCTATGCGAGCTTCACCAAGGCGATCCACGATCCGAAATTCCTGATGCACGTCCTCTTGAGCTGCCGGCGCATCTTCTTCGGCTTCTCGCTCGCGGCGATCGTCGCGGTGCCGCTCGGCCTGATTATGGGCCGCTTCAAGCTCGTCCACGAGATCATCTTCCCCGTGGCGGAGGTGCTGCGGCCGATCCCGGCGATCGCCTGGGTGCCGATGGCGATCATGCTGTGGCCGACCAACGAGCAGAGCATCGTCTACATCACGTTCCTCGGCTCGTTCTTCCCGATCCTGGTCAACACGCTGCACGGCATGTCGCTGGTCGACCCCGTGCTGGTGCGCGCCGCGCAATGTCTCGGCGCGCGGGAGCGCTCGATCTTCCGCGACGTGTATTTTCCCGCCTCGCTCCCGCACATCTTCACCGGCCTTACCGTCGGCATGGGCGTGGCCTGGGTGTCGCTGATCGCCGCCGAGATGATCTCGGGGCAGTACGGCATCGGCTATTTCACCTGGGAGGCCTATTCGCTGGTCCAATATGCCGACATTGCGCTCGGCATGATCGCGATCGGCGTGCTCGGCCTCGGATCGAGCATGTTGATCCGAGGGGCCGGACAATTGGTGATGCCGTGGAGGTCAAGATGAGCGAGATCGTTGTCAAGGCACCGCAGGGCCATATCGAGGTCAAGAATTTCTCCCTCAGCTACGACAGCATCGAGGGGGCGGTCGAAGCCGTCACCGATACGCAGATTCATGTGAATCCAGGCGAGTTCGTCTCGATTGTCGGTCCCTCCGGCTGCGGAAAGTCGACGCTGCTCAACGCCGTTGCTGGCTTCCTCAAGCCGACCACGGGCATCGTCACCGTCGACGGCGAGAAGGTGAACGGTCCGAGCGCCGAGCGCGGCATGGTATTTCAGCAGTATTCGCTGTTTCCCTGGAAGACAGTGCGGGAGAACGTCGAGTTCGGTCTGAAGATGCGCGGCATGCCGCGCTCGCAGCGCGAGCGCGCCGCGCGCACGCTGCTGGGACTCGCAGGCCTCGAAGCCTTCGAAAAGCATTACCCCGAGAAACTCTCGGGTGGCATGAAGCAGCGCGTGGGCATCGTGCGTGCGCTCGCGACGGGACCCAAAGTGCTGCTGCTGGACGAGCCCTTCGGCGCGCTCGACGCGCAGACCCGCGTCATCATGCAGCAGATCCTCACCAACATGTGGCAGCGGCTGAAGATCTCGGTGCTGTTCGTCACCCACGACATCGACGAGGCGATCTTCCTGTCCGACCGCGTCTACTGCATGACCGCACGCCCCGGCTCGATCAAGGCGGAAATTCCGATCCCGCTGGAGCGGCCGCGGCAGCAGTCGATGATGATGTCGTCGGAATTCCTGGCATTGCGCCGCGGACTGATGTCCCTGATCCGCGAGGAGAGCATCAAGGCGATGGGCGGCGAGCTCAACGACATGGGCATGCAGGGGCTCAACATCGAGCTGCACGGGCATTCGCTCGCGGACGTGATTTAGCGATTTCTCGGCGGTTACTTCCCTTCTCCCCTTGTGGGAGAAGGTGGCGCGAAGCGCCGGATGAGGGGTATGCGTCCGCGCGCTCCCTGCTACAGATTGACTCGCGGATAGAACCCCTCACCCGTCTCGCCGCTGCGCGGCGAGCCACCCTCCCACAAGGGGAGAGGGTGCACAGCCATCGCCGCGCGATTGCTTCTACTTGAACCAGTGCACCAGCGCGATGCTGATGCCGAGCAGCAGCAGCAGCGACAACGTCACGGCCGCCGTCACCCGCCCCCCGACATTGGCAAGCACCTTCACATCGACACCCAGGCCCAGCGCCGCCATCGACACCACCGTGAGAAAGCTGGTGATCTTCGTCACCGGACCGACCACCGTGCCTGGCACGATCTCGAGGGATCGCAGGGTCGCCAGCGCAAGGAAGCCGAGGATGAACCAGGGGACCAGGCGGAAAAAGCCGACACTGGTCTTCTTGGCCTCGTTGTGCCAGCGCGAGGCCGTCAGCGAGAGGCCGACGACCACCGGCCCGAGCATCAGCACGCGCATCAGCTTGACGAGCGTGCCGATCTGCGTCGAGACGAGCCCGGCCGGCACCGTCGCGGCCAGCACCTGCGGCACGGCATAGACGGTGAGGCCTGCGAGGATGCCGTATTGCGTGGCCGATAGCTGCAGCAGCGGGATCAGCAGCGGCAGGCCGAGCACCATCATCACGCCGAGGATCGCGGTGAAGGAGATCGAGGATGCGATCTCGTCATTGTTGGCGCCGATGATCGGCGCCACCGCGGCAATCGCCGAATTACCGCAGATCGAGTTGCCGCAGGCGATCAGGATCGAGAGCCGCGTTGAGAGACCGAGCAGGCGGCTGATGCCGAAGGAGACGCTGAGCGCGATCACGACGATGGCCGCGATCGATACCAACAGCGCGACGCCGGACGCCGCGATAGCAGCAAAGCTGATCGAGGCCCCCAGCAGCATGACGGCGACTTCGAGCAGTTGCTTGGCGCTGAAGGCGATGCCGGACTGCCAGCGCGGCGCGGGCTTCCAGAAGCTGCGCACGGCCATGCCGAGCAAGATCGCCATCACCAGCGCCTCGACATAGGGATGCTCGAAGACGCCCAATTCCGCCCGTTCGAGCAGGGCCGAAACACCGGCCACGGCGATGCAGAGGAGGATTCCGGGAATCAGCGCGACGATGCGGCCAGTGGCCGTGGTCGGCTTGGCGTCGGCCGGGCTGGATGCTTGATTCTGCGACACAAATCTCTCCCCAAGGAGAAGGATTTATACGCAGCGCCATCCGATTGGGAAATAAGTTTTCGACATATCAGGGCAGAGGGAAGTTCTATCCTCGGCCCGGAACAATCTGGCTCTGAAGGTCAGGCGCCCTTTAGAAAATCTGGCGCGCCTTAGAAGATAAGATCCTTGGCCAGCGAGGCGACACGGCTGAAGCCATCATAGACGCCGGGCTCGAAGAAGGCCGCGCGCGCCAGCACGATGCCGGCGACCAGCGACCAGAACAGGCCAGTGCCGACCCGCAGCAGCAGCTTTGACCCGCGCGAGCGCGGCTGGGTGTCCGTTGCGGACACCAACTGCTCGCCGAAGGGCTCAAACCTGGTGCGTTCCATAGCAGTCAATCCATCAATTTCTGATGGAAATGTCGTCGTTTCGGCCCCAAACAGCAATGGAAGCGATTGGCTTTTTTGCCTCCCGGAGGGGAAACTCCTTCCGCCGAACGGACCCGAGGCAATAGTTTTCTTCTTCCGGCCTATCTGAGCACCCGCGCCCCGGTTAGCAGGTCCCGCTGCGCGTATGAAAGGAATCTGCCTATGCCAAACCCCCGCGTGCGCATCTACACGGATTACAAGAGCCCCTACGCGTTCGTCGCCAACAAGCGCCTGTTCGAACTGCAGGAGACGCACGGCGTCGAGCTCGAATGGCTGCCCTATACGCTACGCGTCGCCGAATTCATGGGGACGGTCGAGGAGCGCACGCCGCATTTCTGGCGCAAGGTGCGCTATGCCTATATGGACGCACGGCGCTATGCCAATGCGCAGGGGCTCGTCATGAAAGGGCCCCGGCGGATCTACGACGCGTTCTATTCCAGCGTCGGCATGCTATTCGCCCAACAGCACGGCTTCTTCCGTCCGTATCACGACACGGTCTTTCGTCGGTTCTGGAGCCATGAGCTGGAGATCGACGATCTCGCCGCAATCGCCGACGTCATCACGTCGTGCGGTGGCTCAGCCGGTCAGTTCAAAGCCTACGTCCATGGCCCCGCACGCGCCGAACACGACCGCATCATCGACGAGGCCGAAGCGCTCGGCGTGTTCGGCGTGCCGACCATGGTGTTCAACGGCGAGCTGTTCTGGGGCGGCGACCGCATCGACATGCTGATCGAACGCATCGAGAAGCCTGAGACGATCGAGGCCGCGCTCGGCAGCCGCCATCGCAAGCCGGTATGAGCAGCAACGCTACGCCGCCAGGCCGCTCCCCACCGGAGCAAACTCCAGCCCGAGGCTTTCGGCCACCGCTTTGTTGGTGATGCGGCCGCGATGCACATTCACCCCGTTCCGCAGATGTGGATTTTCCAGCACCGCCGCGAAACCCTTGTTCGCGAGCATCAAGCCGAACGGCAGCGTCGCGTTGTTCAGCGCCTGGCTCGACGTCACCGGCACCGCGCCCGGCATATTAGCCACGCAATAATGCACGATGCCGTCAACCAGATAGGTCGGATCGACATGCGTGGTCGGGTGCGAGGTCTCGAAGCAGCCGCCCTGATCAATCGCGACGTCGACCAGCACGGCGCCCGGTCGCATCGACGTCAGCATCGCACGCGTGACGAGCCGGGGCGCACTCGCGCCCGGCACCAGCACCGCGCCGATCACGACGTCGGCAGCGAACACCTCCTCCTCGACCGACTCGATGGTGGAGAAGCGGGTGCGCACGCGCCCGGCAAAGAGATCATCGAGTTCGCGCAGGCGGGGGATCGAGCGGTCGATCACGGTGACCTCGGCGCCAAGGCCGGCGGCCATGCGCGCGGCTTGCGTTCCCACCACGCCGCCGCCGAGCACGACGACCCGCGCCGGCTGCACGCCGGGAACGCCGCCCAGCAGCAGCCCGCGGCCGCCAGCCGATCGCTTGAGCGCGGCGCCGGCGGCCTCGATGGCGAGGCGGCCGGCGACTTCGCTCATCGGCGCAAGCAGGGGGAGGCGACCGGCCGCGTCGGTGACGGTTTCGTAGGCGATCGCAGTACAGCCGGAGGCGAGCAAACCCCTGGCCTGTTCGGGATCCGGCGCGAGATGGAGATAAGTGAACAGGATCTGGCTGTCGCGGAGCTGGGCCCATTCGCTTTTCTGGGGCTCCTTCACCTTCACGATCATGTCGCACTTCACGAAGATGTCGCGCGCGCTGTCGGCAATGGTGGCCCCTGCCCGCCTATAGACTTCGTCGGAGGCGCCGATGCCGCCACCCGCGCCCGTCTCGACCGTCACCTCGTGCCCCGCCGCGACATATTCGCGGACCGCACCCGGGGTGAGCCCGACGCGATATTCCTGCACTTTGATTTCCTTCGGCACACCGACGCGCATCCCGGGCCTCCCTTTGATTCACCTCATGATCGTAGCGACGTGCCCGGTTTGGTTTCGTGCAAATATCCGCTAGCTTTGGCCTCGCCGCGCCGGTTTCCGGCGCTCAAACGCCCTTTCACGCTGGAAACGAAACCTTGGCCCTCGACCGGAAAGATCTCGCCATTCTCGCGGAACTCACGACCAATGCGCGGGCCAGCCACACCGAGCTCGCCAACAAGGTTGGGCTGTCCAGCACCGCGCTCGCGCGGCGGCAGAAGGCGCTCGAGGACGACGGCTACATCCAGGCCTATCAGGCCGCGCTCGACCTCGCGCAGTTCGGCCTCACCACCACGGTGCTGGTCCGCATCGCGCTGGAAAGCCAGAGCGACGAGGCGTTGAAGGCGTTCGAGGCGGAGGTGGTGAAATGCCCGTCCGTCGTGCGCTGCTTCCTGATGTCGGGGACCGACGACTACATCCTGATCGTGCTCGCCCGCGACATCCAGGATTTCGAGCGCATCCACCGCACCGAGCTGTCGCGCCTGCCGCGCGTCGCGCGGGTGCAATCCAGCTTCGCGCTGCGCGAGGTCGTCAACCGCGCGGTGCCGAATGTGGTGTTCGGCGAAGCAAAGCGCTGATCGCCGCCTCTCGGAAAGGCGAACTGCCTGCAAGGACTCAAAAGGAACGAACCGGCCGGTGGTCCGTTGGGCGCTATCGGCCGGCGAAGGCGTGCCCCAGCGTCAACACGGCTGACGTCCGGCACGGTCGCCGTCGCAGGGAGCAGGACATGGGCGACGTCACGCATCAGATTTCCGAACGAATCCCGATCCATCTTGTCGTCAACGGCGTCAGTCACACGCTGGATCTCGTGCCATGGACAACGCTGCTCGACGCCTTGCGGGACCATCTTGCACTGAGCGGCACCAAGAAGGGCTGCGATCATGGTCAGTGCGGCGCCTGCACGGTGCTGGTGGACGGCCGGCGCGTCAATTCCTGCATGACGCTCGCGGTCGTGAAGGATGGTGCCGAGATCACAACCATCGAAGGCCTTGCCAAAGACGGCGCGCTGCATCCCCTCCAACGGGCTTTCATTGACCATGACGCCTTCCAGTGCGGCTATTGCACGCCGGGACAGATATGTTCGGCGGCCGGACTGCTCGCCGAAGGCCGTGCCAAAGATACCGACGAGATCCGGGAGTTGATGAGCGGAAACCTTTGCCGCTGCGGCGCCTATCCGAACATCGTCGCCGCCATCCAGCAGGCAATGGGTCAACCATGAACAATTTCCAGTACGCCCGAGCCAATGATGTCGCCGACGCGATCCGCCTGCTCGCCGCCGATCCCGGCGCCAAGCTGATTGCCGGCGGCACCAATCTGATCGACCTGATGAAAGAGAATGTCGAACGCCCCACTCGGCTGATCGACATTTCCCGCCTGCCGCTGCGCAAGGTCGAGGAGACACCCGGCAGGTCCTTGCGCATCGGCAGCCTGGTGCCGAACTCGGACCTCGCCTACCATCCATTGATCGAGCAGCGCTATCCCCTGCTCGCCAGCGCCATCTTGGCCGGCGCCTCGGCGCAATTGCGCAACATGGCCTCCGTTGGCGGCAATCTGATGCAGCGAACGCGCTGCGCTTACTTCTATGACACGGCCACGCCCTGCAACAAGCGACATCCCGGCAGCGGTTGCTCGGCGATGGACGGCCTCAACCGCAACCATGCGATCCTGGGCACGAGCGCCGCCTGCATCGCGACCAATCCATCCGACATGAGCGTGGCGCTTGCCGCGCTCGATGCGCTCGTGCACACCGCGGGTCCCTCCGGCGAACGCACCATCGCGCTGACCGATTTCCATCGGCTGCCCGGCGACAAGCCTCATGTCGATACCAATCTCGGCACCGGCGAGATCATCACGGCGATCGAGCTGCCGCCGCGCGGCTTTGCTCAAAGCTACAGCTACCTGAAAATTCGCGACCGCATGTCCTATGCTTTTGCTCTGGTCTCGGTTGCCGCCGCGCTCGAATTGCAGGGCAACGCGATCAGCGGGGCACGCGTGGCGCTCGGCGGCGTGGCTCACAAGCCCTGGCGCAGCCTCGAAGCCGAAGCGGCGTTGCGCGGCCAGGCCGCGACGCCCGATCACTTCTCACACGCCGCGGATCTCTTGCTCCAGGGAGCAACGGCCCGCTCACATAACGGCTTCAAGGTCGAACTCGCACGCCGCGCCATCGTGCGGACGCTGACACAGGCGGCGAACGCCACGCCGCAATCCCAGGCCCACAAGAAGATCGCGTGAGGACCCTATGAACGCTTATGTGGGAACGCCGACGTCGCGTGTCGACGGACGGGCCAAGGTCACGGGGGCCGCCAAATACGCCGGCGAATTCCCGGCCGACAGGCTCCTCCATGGCTTCGTCGTCGAGGCCACCATTCCATGCGGGCGCATTGCCCGCCTCGACACCGATGCGGCGCTGCAGGTCGAGGGCGTGCTCGACGTGCTCACGCATGCGAACCGCCCGCCGCTCGCGGACAAGGACGAGGCCTGGAAGGACGAGGTGGCGCCCGAAGAAGGCTCGCCTTTCCGTCCGCTTTACGATGACACGATCAAGTTCAACGGCCAGCCGATCGCACTGGTCGTCGCGGAGGACTGGGAGACCGCGAAATTCGCCGCGACGCTCGTGCGGGTCGAATATGAGCAGCATGGTTTTGCGACCGACCTCGAAGGCGAGCGCAGCAACGCTGCCGAAAAGGACAAGCCGCACAAGCCGCGGGGAGACGCCGCAGCCGCCCTTGCGGGAGCTGATGTGCGCCATGAGGCGGACTACGTGATACCGACCGAGCATCACAACCCGATGGAGCTATATGCGACCACGGCGGTCTGGGACAGCAATGGCAAGCTCACGATCTATGACAAGACGCAGGGCGTCCAGAACGTCCACAAATTTCTATGCGGTGTGTTCGACAAGAAGCCGGATGACATTCGTGTAGTCTCGCCATACGTCGGCGGCGCCTTCGGTTCCGGCCTGCGGCCGCAATATCAGGTGGTGCTGGCAACGCTCGGCGCGCTCGCGCTGAAGCGGTCCGTTCGCGTCGTGCTGACGCGGCAGCAGATGTACGGGCTCGGCTACCGGCCGATGACCATCGAGCGCGTCTCGCTCGGCGCAAAATCCGACGGTACGCTCGACGCGGTCGCGCACGAGGCCATTGCCGTCACCTCGCGCTACGAGGATTTTGCCCGCAACGATACCGGCTGGGCCGAACAGCTCTACAAGACCCCGAACAGCCGCTTCTCCCACAAGCTGGTGCACCTTGACGTCTCCACGCCGTGCGACATGCGCGCACCGGGCGCGGCGTCGGGCGTCTGCGCGCTCGAATGCGCGATGGACGAGCTCGCCGTGGCACTCAAGCTCGACCCCATCGAACTGCGGCTGAAGTGCTACTCGGATCGCGACCAGAGCGAAAACCTGCCCTACACCAGCAAGCAGTTGCGCGAATGCTACGCGCGCGGCGCGGACGCTTTCGGCTGGAGCAGACGCAATCCTGCACCGCGCTCGATGCGCGACGGCAAGGATCTGGTCGGCTGGGGCATGGCGACGGGTGTGTGGGAAGCACTGCAGATGCCGGTCGCCGTCCGTATCGTGCTGACATCGAACGGACATGCCGAGGTGTCATGTGCAGCATCCGACATCGGCACCGGCACCTACACCATTGTCGCACAGGTCGCAGCCGATGCGCTCGGCCTTCCGATCGAGAACATCAGCGTCCGGCTCGCAGATTCCAGTCTGCCGCAGGCGCCTGTCGAGGGCGGCTCCTGGATGGCCGCCTCGAGCGCACATGCGGTGCTCGCAGCCGCCGAGGAAGTGCGCAAGGAGCTGTTAGCTCTGGCCGGGAAGATGCCAGGCTCGCCGCTCGCCGGCGCCGAGCTTGCCGATACGGTGCTGACCGACGGCAGCATTGCCAGCGCCAGCGACAACAGCCGCGCGGTCTCGATCGCCGACGCGATGCGCCATGGCGGCGTCGAACGTATCGAGAAGGAAAAGCTCAACCAGTTCGGCGAGGACAAGAAGCACGCGCGCAACACCCATTCGGCCGTCTTTGCCGAGGTCAAGGTGGACGAAGAGCTAGGCGTCATTCGCGTCACGCGCGTGGTCAGCGCCGTCGCGGCCGGGCGGATTCTCAACACCAAGACGGCTCGCAGCCAGATCATGGGCGGCGTGGTCTGGGGGATCGGGATGGCCCTGCACGAGGAGACGGTGATGGATCACCGCTTCGGCCGGATCATGAACGCCAACATCGCCGAGTACCACATTCCCGTGAATGCGGATGTTCACGACATCGACGTGATCTTCGTCGACGAGCCGGACAATCGTATCAACAAGCTCGGCATCAAGGGGCTGGGCGAGATCGGCATCGTCGGCGTCCCCGCCGCGATCGCGAACGCCGTCTATCACGCCACTGGCAAACGCATCCGCCGCTTCCCGATCACACTGGACAAGTTACTCGACTGAGCCGCCGGTCATCCGACCCGGCTCGCTCGGGATCGCGCCCCTGTCATCCAGCTGTCATCAAATGTGTCGAGACCTGTCGGTCTCGCACATTCGGGATGGACAATGGACTATTTCAAGCGCTTCAACTTCCTGTTCGCCGCACCTGTGTTCGACGCCGACGACCTCGAAGGCGTGCGCTTCAACCAGATCATCGAGGAGATCCAGCGTTCCGGCTTCGAGGTCGTTCGCGCCCGCAAGCTGGAGGACGCGGAGATGGCGGTGCAGACCGATGCCGCGATCGGCTGCATGGTGGTGGATTGGGGCAAGAAGGGCCTGGAGGGCAAGACCTCGGCGCTGATCAATTTGATGCGGCGACGCGGCCTCGACTTCCCGATCATCCTCCTGATCCGGCGCAAGCGGTTCGAGGATCTCCCGGTCGAGGTGCTCGACTTCATCGACGGTTATGTCTTCCTGTCCGAGGAGACACCGACCTTCATCGCCAAGAACCTGATCAGCCGTCTGAAGCAATATGCGGAGACGCTGAAGACGCCGTTCTTCGGCGCGCTGGTCGACTATGCCGAGGAGGGCAACCAGCTCTGGACCTGTCCGGGCCACAATGGCGGCGTGTTCTACAACCGCAGCCCCATCGGACGGGTCTTCGTCGAACATCTCGGCGAGTCCGTATTCCGCGACGATCTCGACAATTCCGTGCTCGACCTCGGCGACCTCCTAACCCATGAAGGACCGGCGTTGAAGGCACAGAAGGAAGCCGCCCAGATCTTTGGCGCGGAAAAGACCTATTTCGTGCTCAACGGCACCTCGACCTCGAACAAGGTTGCGCTCGGCGCCCTCGTCACCGACGGCGATCTCGTACTGTTCGACCGCAACAACCACAAGGCCGCCCATCACGGCGCGCTGATGATCAATGGCGGCGTCCCGGTCTACGTGCCGACCATCCGCAATGCCTGGGGCCTGATCGGCCCGATGCGCTGGGACATGCTCGACGAGAAAACCTTGCGCGAGGCAATCCGCAATCATCCCTTGGTCACGGACAAGGACGCCTGGCGCAAGGAACGGCCGTTCCGCGTCGCCGTGGTCGAGCAGTGCACCTATGACGGCACCATCCACAGCGCCGAGATGATCTTGAAGCGCATCGGCCATCTCTGCGAGTACATCCTGTTCGACGAGGCCTGGGCCGGCTTCATGAAGTTCCACCCGCTCTATGCAGGCCGCTTCGCCATGGGGCTGGCGAACCTTCCCCCCGAGGCACCCGGGATCATCGCGACGCAGTCGACCCACAAGCAGCTTGCGAGCTTCTCGCAGGCATCCCAAATCCACATCAAGGATCGTCACATCCGCGGCCAGAAGCGACGCGTCGAGCACCGCCGCTTCAATGAAAGTTTCATGCAGCACGCTTCCACGTCGCCATTCTACCCGCTGTTCGCCTCGCTCGACGTCGGCGCGCAGATGATGAAGGGCCGCTCCGGCGAAGTGCTGTGGGACGACACCATCCGGCTCGGCATCGAGCTGCGCAAGAAGATCCGCGCGATGCGCAGGGAGTTCGAGGAGAAGGAGCAGAATCCGGACAGGCGCTGGTTCTTCGAACCCTTCGTCCCCGATCGCGTCGCCATTCCCGATGTCAGCCACGCCGGCGCTTCGCACAACGTCGCCTGGGAAACACTCTCCACCGACGAGCTCGCCACCAGTCCTGCGCTGTGGCAGCTCTCCCCCGACAGCGCCTGGCATGGCTTCCCTGGCCTCAGCGAGGGCTTCGCCATGACCGATCCGAACAAGCTGACGCTGCTCACGCCCGGCTTCGATCGCATCACCGGCGGCTATGTCGATCACGGCATCCCCGCTCCGGTCGTCGCGCAATATCTGCGCGAGAACCGCATCGTCCCCGAGAAGAACGACCTCAACTCCCTGCTCTTCCTGCTTACCCCGGGCGTCGAGGCAAGCAAGGCGGGCACGCTGATCTCCGGTCTCGTCGCCTTCAAGCGGCTGCACGACGACAATGCGCTGCTTGCGGACGTTATCCCGGAGTTCTCCCAGCGGCGGCAGGCGCGCTATGCCGGCGTGCGGCTGCGCGACCTCTGCGGCGAGATACACCGCTTCTTTCGCGCCGCCGACGTCAGCGCACTTCAGGCGCGACAGTTCATGCCCGAGCACATGCCTGACATCGCGATGTCGCCCCGCGATGCCGCGCGCTACCTGTTCCGCAACGATGTCGACTATCTGCCGATCGAGGCGGTCACGGGCCGTATCGCCACCACACCCTTCGTGGTCTATCCCCCCGGCATCGCCACCATCGTGCCCGGCGAGCGGCTGACGGAACGGGCCAAGCCCATGCTGGATTATCTCAAGATGTTCGAGACCTGCTTCAACACGTTCCCGGGCTTCGACGTGGAAATCCAGGGCGTCTACAAGGAGATCGATGCGCAGGGGCGCATCGGGCTCTATACTTACGTCGTTACCGAGTAGGTGCCGATGAACGAAACTGCGATTGCGCGCCCGGATGACGGGCCGGTCCTGGTCCGCCCCTCACGCGAGAGCGATGTCGAGGCGATGCTGGCGATCTACCGCCATCACGTCCGCAACGGCGTGCCGCGCGACGTCGAGGGAACCGGTGCGCCCGAGCCGGACGATCTGCGCGACCGGCGCAAGAACCTGAAGCAGACCCGCCTGCCGCATCTGGTCGCGGCCTACCGCGGCGAAGTCGTGGGCTATGCCTACGCCGTGCTGTTCCGCAAGCGTCCAGCCTATCGCTACACCGCCAAGCATTCGATCTACGTCCACCACGAGCATCTTGGCCGCGGGGTCGGGCGGCTGTTGCTCCAGGAATTGATCGATACTTGTGCAGCCGCCGGCTTCCGCCAGATGATCGGCTATATCGATGCGGACAATGCCCCCTCGCTGGCGTTGCACGAGAAGTTCGGTTTCGCGCGCGCCGGCCTTCTGCGTGGTGTCGCCTATCGCCACGGTCACTGGTCCGACGCCGTCATGGTACAGCGCTCGCTCGGCGCTGGCGTCACTGCGCCACCTGTCACGGCGCCCCGGCGCTAGGCCCTCAGGATGGAAAGTCAGCCGGTCTGACCTGGATGCGGTCGGCATGCAACGACCAGTGGTGCAACGCCTGGTCCTCGCAAAACCTCGCCTTCGCCCGCTCTCTGGCTTCGTCCTCGTCGGAAGCGTCGATCTCGAGCGTGCCCTGGCACACCTCGATCTGCCGGCCGTACTGGCCGAGCACGTCCTTCATGAACCTGACCACATAAGTTGACATGGGACCTCCTGCCTGCCCCGGCGGCGCTCACTCTAATCCCATTTAGACGGAATCCGGGAGGGAGATTTTGACGCGGATCAAAGTCGGGCGCGGTTCCCCCTCCGCCGATCATTAGGCGGCAGGAGCGCCGCCCACGGAAGGACAAAGCGACAGCCGACTACGCCGGCGTCACACCAAACGCCTGCTTGAATCGCTCCGCATAGCGTGGCCAGACCTCGGGATTGATGATGCGCGGCGGGCGCTTGCCGTCGAGCGTCTGCAGCACTTGCTCGGCGGCGATCCGGCCCATGTTCTGCCGCGCCTCGATCGTGACGCCCGCGGTATGCGGGCTCGCCAGCACGTTGTCGAGCTGGAGCAACGGATGCTCCGGCGGCGGCGGCTCCTTGGACCAGACGTCGAGACCGGCGCCCGCAATGCGCTTGTCACGCAACGCCTGGAGCAGCGCATCTTCATCGTGGATGAAGCCACGCGCCGTGGTGATAAAGTACGCATGCGGCTGCATCAGCCCAAACTCGCGCACGCTGATCATATTGCGGCTGCCCTTGTCGAGCGGACAGGAGATCGAGACGAAGTCGGCGCGGCGCAAGAGCTCGTCGAGCTCGACCTTCTCGCCGCCCCGCTCGGCCATTACCTCGGCCGTCAGGTACGGATCGTAGGCCAGCACCTTCATGCCGAACAGGCCCTTGCACAGCGCGGCAATGCGGCGACCGACATTGCCGAGGCCGATGATGCCGACGGTCTTGTGCTCGATCTCGTTGCCGACGAGTTCGTTGCGGTTGACGTTGGACTCCCTGCGGAGCTTGCGATCGGACTGGATGATGCGCTTGGACAGCGTCAGCATCATCGCCAGCGCATGCTCGGCGACCGAGTGGGCGTTGCCGCCGGACTGGTTGACGACCAGCACGCCGGCATCGGTGCAGGCCTCGACGTCGACAGGATCGAATCCCGCGCCGTTGCTGGAGACGAGCAGCAGGTTCGGCGCGCGCTTCAGGAAGGCAGCATCGACATGGAAGTGCGGGGCCAGTTCGTCACGGGCGGCGCCGATCTGGTAGACGTGAGCCGCTTCGATGATCGGCGCGAAATATTCCTCGGGGCTCTCGTTCTCGATGCGATCGAGCCGAACGTCGGGCCGCGCCTTCAAGATGTCGATGTAGATCGGGTTGGCCAGATATTTGACGTAGAAGACGCGCTTGCTGTTGACGGACATCAGGACCCTTCCGGCTCTCTCCAGGAGATCCGCAGGGCCAGCGCTTCGCGCGCTCCTGTCATGCGTTCCTCCGTTCTCTTGTTGTTACCGCTTATGACACGGCGGCACCGGCCGCGGCAGGCCGTCTGGCGCAGATCACGGTGCAGCCCGGACATGTTGACAATCCCGCTGCCTGCGTCAAGTTCGGCAGACCGCCGCGACGGCCAAGACGATGGCAGACAATGGCAAAAGACCAAGAAAGCATGCGCGGCCGAAGGGAGAACGCAATGCCGATTGCGGAGCAACAGACCTCGTCCGAGGCGGCGCAGACCTCCAGTGACAAGAGCTGGCACGGCATCGTCCTGCAAACCCTGAAGCGGAACGAGATCAGCCTCGTCCCTTACGTGCCCGACCGCGTGCTGACGCCGCTGATTAAGAACCTGCACGCCGATCCCTTCTTCACCACCTTTGCCACTGCCCGCGAGGAGGAGGCCGTCGGCATCGTCTCGGGCGCCTGGATGGGCGGACGGCGCGGCGCGGTGCTGATGCAGACCTCGGGCTTTGCGACGCTCGCCAACGTGTTGGCCTCGCTCGCGGTGCCCTACCAGATTCCGCTGATCATGTTCGTGTCCGAGCGCGGCACGCTCGGCGAGTTCAACTACGGCCAGGCACTGGTCTGCCGCACCATGCGTCCGGTGCTGGATTCGCTGGCGCTGGAGCATCACACCATCACCCGGCTCGACGAGCTCGAATTCATTGCCGACCGTTCGATCAAGCAGGCCGTCACGACGCAGGCGCCGGTCGCGCTGATCCTCAACCCACTGCTCACGGGCGGCAAGGTGTTCGACAAGTGAGGCCGGCCCAAATGAATACAGACGTGCGCAACACCAAAGTGATGAACCGCTTCGACGTCACCTCGCGCCTGATCGCGAAACTCGAGCACCAGGAAGCCGTGATCGGCGGCATCGGCAACACCAATTTCGACCTCTGGGCCGCCGGCCACCGTCCGCAGAATTTCTACATGCTCGGCAGCATGGGGCTCGCCTTCCCGATCGGGCTGGGCGTGGCGCTGGCGCAGCCGGACCGGCGCGTCTTTGCGCTCGAAGGCGACGGCTCGCTGCTGATGCAGCTCGGCGCGCTCTCGACGATTGCAGCGTTGAAGCCGAAGAACCTCGTGATGATCGTGATGGACAACGGCATCTACCAGATCACCGGCGCGCAGCCGACACCGGCCGCGAACGTGGCTGACATCGTCGCCATCGCGACCGGCTCCGGGCTTGCCAACAGCGCCTGGGCCGCGGACGAGGAGGATTTCGAGCGTCTGGTCGAGGAAGCCATGTCGGCTGGCGAGCCGAGCCTGATCGCCGTTCGTATCGATGACAAGCCCGGCGTCGGCGCCACTCGACGCGATCCCGTACAAATCCGGGAACGCTTCATGCACGGCCTTGGCGTGCGCGAGCCACTTTAACGTTTCGTCATTAACTACACGGCGATCTGATCCTGGCGCCTCGGCAGGCTGCTGCAATCCGTGCTAAGCGGTTCGGATGTCCATTTTGGTTCGCTCCTCTGCCTGGCTGCTTGCCGCCGCCGTCGCCTTTGCAACCCTCGGCCCGCCGGGTCTGCGGCCCCATTCCGACCTCGGCCAGGACGGCGAACATGCCCTCGCCTTCGTCCTGGTGGGACTAGCCTTCGGCGTCGCCTATCCGCGCCGCCGCCTGTCGGCCGCAGCGATCGCCGTGGTGCTGATCGGCCTGCTCGAACTGATGCAATTCTGGGCACCGGGACGGCATGCGCGGCTGGAGGACTTTCTGGTCGATGCCGGCACCACCTGCATCGGCTTCGCGCTCGCGGCCGTCGCCGATTGGGTTGTAACGCGGTTTCGCGCAAGCTCGGCCCTCTCGAGCCAAGGCCCCGCGGAGTGACGCTCCGCAGAGCCCGTGTCTTCAAAGCTCACGCTCCGAGCGATCAGTCGATGATCTTGACGACGCGGCGCGTGCGCGGCTCCACGATCACGCGGCGATCGTTCACGACCGCATAGCGATATTCGGTGTAGTTCGGCACGGGCCGCAGCACCACGGTCGGCGGCAATGGCTCGCCGACCACGACGCGCTCGTGAACCACGACAGAATCATCGCGCGGAATTCCGCCGAGGATCGCATTCGGGATTTCCAGACCAGCGCCGACCGCCGCACCGACGGTACCGCCGACCATCGCGCCGACCGGACCGCCGATGTCGCCGCCCGCGCGTGCACCGTTCCTGGCGCCTTCTTCGGTCGTCGACTGAGCAAAGGCCGCACTCGACGCCAGCAGCGACGCGGCAGCCAACGAAATCGCAAGACGGGTTTTCATGTGCTTATGTCTCCAGTGATTATTGTGCGCCTTCAACCGCGGGGCCGGATCATTGTTCCGGTTCCCGCCGGATCTAGGCAGAACTAGAAGTGGAGACTGTTACCCGGTAACAGTTCAGGCTGCGGCGATCTCGTGCCCCGCCATCAGTTCCAGCGCGCGCACCATCGCCGAATGATCCCAGCCCTTGCCGCCATGCGCGGTGCAGGACGAGAACAATTGCTGCGCCACTGCCGTGCTCGGCAGCGACAGGCCGAGCGCGCGGGCGCCTTCAAGCGCGAGGTTGAGATCCTTCTGGTGCAGCTCGATGCGGAAGCCGGGATCGAAATTGCGCTTCACCATGCGCTCGCCATGCACTTCGAGAATCCGCGAAGACGCAAAGCCGCCCATCAGGGCCTGCCGCACCAGCGCCGGATCCGCACCGGCTTTCGACGCGAACAGCAGCGCTTCGCTGACCGCCTCGATCGTCAACGCGACGATGATCTGGTTGGCGACCTTCGTCGTCTGGCCGTCGCCATTGGCGCCGACGCGGGTGACATTCTTTCCCATCCTGTCGAAGATCGGCTTCATGGTGTTGAAGGCGCGCTCGGGGCCACCGACCATGATGGTGAGGCTTGCCGCCTTGGCACCGACCTCCCCGCCTGACACCGGTGCGTCGAGATAATCCGCGCCGAGCGCCTCGATCTTCTTCGCAAACTCCTTGGTCGCCAGCGGCGAGATCGAGCTCATGTCGACCACGATCTTGCCCTTGGAAATGCCGCCCGCGACGCCGTCCTTGCCGAACAGCACGGCCTCCACATGCGGCGTATCCGGCACCATGATGATGACCGCATCCGCCTCCTCTGCCACGTGCTTGCTTGACTTGCAGTCAACGCCGCCGACGGCGATCAGCTCGGGTGCGACCGGCCCGACATCATGCAGGAGAACGCGATGGCCTGCGGCCAGAAGATGGCCGGCCATCGGCCGTCCCATGGTGCCAAGTCCGATAAAGCCGATGTCGATCATGGTATGATTTCTCTCAGTTGAATTAGCGAAGTTTCCGCGCGCTCGGTGCACCTCGCCCGCTTGCGGGAGAGGTCGGCACGTCCGGGCGATGCGAAGCATCGTCCCGCGTGCCGGGTGAGGGTTCTATCCTCTTGGGGATTTCCAACGCGTATGAACGGGTCCCATCGTGGAGATACCCTCACCCCAGCCCTCTCCCGCAGGCGGGAGAGGGAGCGCACCGTCGCGGTGGCTACGATCTTACGTCTCAAACGTCTGCGCGGCGTGCCAGGACAGGCCTTCCAGCGTCGTGGTGCGCGGCTTGTATTCGCAACCGATCCAGCCGCGATAGCCGATCGCGTCGAGATGGCGGAACAGGAAGGGATAGTTGATCTCGCCGGTGCCGGGCTCGTGGCGGCCGGGATTGTCGGCGAGCTGGATGTGCGCGATCTGCGGCAGATATTCCTGCATGGTACGGGCGAGATCGCCCTCCATGATCTGCATGTGATAGATGTCATACTGGACGAACAGATTGTTGGAGCGCACCTCGGAGATCAGCTGCACGGCCTGCTCGGTGCCGTTGAGAAAGAAGCCGGGAATGTCGAGCGTATTGATCGGCTCGACCAGAAGCTTGATGTTCTCGCGCGCCAGGGTCGAAGCCGCAAAGCGCAGATTCCCGACCAGCGTTTCGTTGAGCTCGCGCGGGTCGGCATCGACAGGCGCGATGCCGACGAGACAGTTGAGCTGCTCGCAATCGAGCGCCTTGGCATAGTCGATGGCGCGAAACACGCCGTCCCTGAACTCGCTGATACGATCAGGCAGGATCGCGATGCCGCGCTCGCCTGCCGCCCAATTGCCGGCCGGCAGATTATGCAGCACCTGTGTCAGCCCATGGCTGTCGAGTTGCTCGCGTAGCTGCGCCTTGTCGAATTCATAGGGAAAGAGGTACTCGACCCCGCCGAAGCCCGCTGCTTTGGCCGCTGCGAAGCGGTCCACGAACGGCATTTCGTTGAAGAGCATGGTGAGGTTGGCTGCGAATTTCGGCATGACGCTATCTCCCTATTCCGCCGGCTGCAGCACGCCGGGCCGCGCGGTCGCGACCTCGTCGAGCGGCAGATCCAGCACCTCCTCGAATTCGACGATGTTGTCGATCTCGGTGCCCATCGCGATGTTGGTGACACGTTCGAGGATAAACTCGACTACGACAGGCACGCGGTGCTTCGCGATCAATTCGCGCGCAGTCGCGAACGCGGCCTGCGAGTCCTTGGGGTCGGTGACGCGGATCGCCTTACAGCCGAGCCCTTCGGCGACGGCGACGTGATCGACGCCGTAGCCGCCGAGCTCCGGCGCGTTGATGTTCTCAAAGGAGAGCTGGACGTGATAGTCCATGTCGAAGCCGCGCTGGGCCTGGCGGATCAGGCCAAGATAGGAATTGTTCACGACGACGTGGATGTAGGGCAGATTGAATTGCGCCCCGACCGCGAGCTCCTCGATCAGGAACTGAAAGTCGTAATCTCCCGAAAGCGCGACGATATCGCGATCCGGACACGCCGCGCGCACGCCGAGCGCCGCGGGCAGCGTCCAGCCGAGCGGCCCCGCCTGCCCGGCATTGATCCAGTTGCGCGGCTTGTAGACGCCCAGGAACTGTGCGCCGGCGATTTGCGACAGGCCGATCACGGAGACGTAGCAGGTGTCACGGCCAAACGCCTTGGACATCTCCTCGTAGACGCGCTGCGGCTTGATCGGGACGTTGTCGAAATGGCTCTTGCGCAACATTGTCTTCTTCCGGTCGCGGCAGGAAGCGGGCCACGCCTGACGCTCACGCAACCTGCCTGACCGGCGCCACTCTCTGGCGACGGCGACGAACAGTTCGAGAGCGGCCTTCGCGTCCGAGACGATGCCCAGATCGGGATTGAACACGCGCCCGATTTGCGTCGGCTCGATGTCGACATGCACGAAGGTGCGCCCCTTGGTGTAGGTCTCGACCGAGCCGGTGTGGCGGTTGGCCCAGCGGTTGCCGATGCCGAGCACGAAATCGGATTCGAGCATGGTGGCATTGCCGTAACGATGGCTGGTCTGAAGACCGACCATGCCGGCCATCAACACGTGGTCGTCGGGAATAGCCCCCCACCCCATCAGCGTCGGCACGACCGGCACGTTAGCGATCTCGGCGAATTCCACCAGCAAATCCGAGGCGTCGGCATTGATCACGCCGCCGCCTGCCACGATCAGCGGCCGTTCAGCCGCATTGAGCATCTCCAGCGCTTTCTCGACTTGCTTGCGCGTGGCGGTAGGCTTGTAGACCGGCAGCGGCTCATAGGTCTCGTCGTCGAACTCGATCTCGGCGAGTTGCACGTCGAGCGGTATGTCGATCAGCACCGGTCCCGGCCTCCCTGAGCGCATCACATGAAACGCCTGGCTGAACACGCGCGGCACCAGCGCGGGCTCGCGCACCGTCACCGCCCATTTGGTCACGGGCTTTGCGATCGATTCGATGTCGACGGCCTGGAAATCCTCCTTGTAGAGCCGCGCGCGCGGCGCCTGCCCGGTGATACAGAGGATCGGGATGGAATCGGCGATCGCCGAATAGAGCCCGGTGATCATGTCGGTGCCCGCCGGCCCCGAGGTTCCGATGCAGACGCCGATGTTGCCCGCTTTGGCCCGAGTATAGCCCTCGGCCATGTGCGAGGCCCCCTCGACATGGCGCGCCAGGATGTGGCGGATTGAGCCGCGCTTCTTCAGCGCCGAGTAGAGCGGATTGATCGCGGCCCCGGGAACGCCGAAGGCGGTCGAGATGCCTTCCTTCTCCAGAATTCGCACGGCAGCATCGATGGCTCGCATCTTCGCCATATCGGACCTCGCTCGGTTGTGTTGGCTCGAGCGAGATCATCGGGCGCGCGGGTGCGGCACTCAACGAGATCGATTTTATTTTCCACGATGCGGCAACCGCGGAAAAATCGCGGCAGCTTCAGTCAGTTAAGTCGAGACACGCGTGAAAGCGCTCACTCGAACAACGGCGCCAGTTCCATCTGCGGCACCAGCACGAGGCCCTTGTCGGTGATGCGAATTTCCGGAATGACCGATAGCGGAATCAGATTGAAACCCATGTAGGGGATGGTGCAGCCGGCTTCCGCCCATTCCTTCTTCAGCGCCTTGACCTCTTCGGCCACTTCAGTAACGCGCTTGTCGGACAGCAGACCGGCGATCGGCAGCGCTACCAGCGCCCTCACCTCGCCCTCGGCGACGAGGCAGACGGCGCCCTGTTGCTTCTTGATGGCGGCCACCGCGACCTGCATGTCGGCCTCGTTGGTGCCGGCAACGATGATGTTGTGGCTGTCGTGCCCGACGCTGGAGGCGACCGCGCCGCGCTTGAGGCCAAAGTCCTTCAACAGGCCATAGGCGACATTGCCGGCCGATTTGCCATGGCGCTCGACCACCGTGACAAAGCACAGGCCGTAGCGCGCAAACAATTCCGGCCAATCCTTGGCCGGCTCGATCGCGATCTTCTCATGGATCAGCGTGATGCCGGGCAACGCGGTCTTGATGGCGTTGACGGTGCAGGCCTTCGCCGGCAGCTCCGGCGTCAGCTTCAGCTTCTCCGGCAGCTTCACAGTCGCGTAGGCCGCCTGCGGGTATTGATATCGCTGCGACAATGCCTGATCGAGCCGCGGCGTGATCTTGCGGTTCTCGACCACCAGTTCACCGCCATACCAGGTCGATTGCGGCTTGAGATTATCGTCCATCAGCACGAGATCGGCGCGACGGCCGCCGCCGAGCCCGCCGATATCGCTGTCCATATTGAAGCGCGTCGCGCCATGCAGCGAGCCCATCGACCAGGCCTGCTCCGGCGACATCCCTGCCTTCACGGCTTCGCGCACCACCCAATCGAGCCCAAACAGCAGGAGATCGTCGGCATCGCGATCGTCGGTGCACACGGCCGTGCGCTTGTGCGAAGCTCCGAGCTCTGTGATGGTCCGGATCGCCTGCGGCAGCGAGTGCCACGGCGTGGTCGGCGGTCCCCCGCGCAGGAACACCCAGACGCCGGCATCGAGCAAATCGTCGGCGATGTCGCGGTCGATCGCCTCATGGGTGTCGGTCACGCCGCTCGCCGCATAGGCCGCGACGAATTCGCGGCCGTAGACATGGCCGGACACAGGTCGCCCGCGCTTCAGGGCGGCGGCGAGGATGGCGTGGCTGCGCTCATCGCCCATGGTCACAGGCACAAAGTCCATCTTCTCGCCGAGCGCCACAGCTTCGGGCCAACGGTCGAACAGGCCGGCGATCTTGTCGGGCGTCAGATCGCCACCCGCGGTCTCGAGTGCGGCTGAGGTGGCCGGCACCGTGCTTGGCACGGTCAAAAAGATCGACAACGGTGCTTCGCGTGCGTCCTCCAGCATCGCTTCGACGCCGGCGACGTCCATGACGTTGCCGATCTCGTGGCTGTCGCAGAAGATCGTGGTGGTGCCGTTGAGCAGGGCGGCCTCGGCATAGGCGCAGGCCGTCACCATCGAGGATTCGATGTGGATGTGCGGATCAACCAGGCCCGGCGCGACAATGCCGCCAGCCGCGTCGTAAACCGGCACGTTGCTGAAGACTTTCTTCGCAGCACCGGCCGGCTTCACCGCAGCAACGCGGCCGCCGGTGATCCAGACCTCGCGGCTCGCGTGGATACGCTCCGAATAGGTCGAGAGCACCCGCGCGCCGGTGACGACGAGATCCGGCGCGAGACGCGCCGAGGCCACATCGGCGAGACGCCGGGTCATCGAATGCAACGGTGCGACGGCGAAGCGGGTAAGTCTGGTCATCGGACCCTCGCGTGGCGTTATGGCCCTGCGATGGTTACGCCCTGCGCCAGACCGGGCAAGCGCAAATATAACGGCACGCCCTGCTTACGCTTTAGGCGGCGAAGCGCCTGCCGCCCCCGACCTCACGGGTCGGCGCGAGTTCCGTCGTCTCGGGGCCGCTGCGGCAGCGGGTTTGACCCGAATCCGCATCGACCTCCCGTTCTGCTCGTCGATCTCGAACGCATTCGTCTTGCGTACGAGGTCACTCAGTTTGCGGAAGCCGAACGTTCTCGGATCGAAATCGGACGCGAGATTGGCGAGCTGGCGGCCGACTTCTCCAAGTGTCACCCAGCCGTCCTCGCTCTCCATCTGGGTGATGACCTTCTTGATGATGGGAGTTGCGGCATCGAGCGGCTGAAGCGAGGTCGATCGCGAGGCGGCGTCCTGGGTGTTCGCCGGGGCGGCCAGCAGGTTCTCCGTGTAGACGAACCTTCGGCAGGCTTGCCGAAAACTTTCCGGCGTTTTGTGCTCGCCGAACCCAAAGACATCAACGCCCTGCTCCCGGATCCGGGCGGCGAGACGGGTAAAATCGCTGTCCGACGACACCAGGCAAAAGCCGTCGAACCGGCCGCTGTGAAGCAGGTCCATCGCGTCGATGACCAGGGTGATGTCGGACGCATTCTTTCCCGTTGTGTAGGCGAACTGCTGCTGCGGGATGATGGCGTGTTTGGACAGGATGTCGGCCCACCCCCTGGACCGCGCATTGGAGAAATCGCCGTAGATGCGGCGAACGCTGGCCTCGCCGATCTTGGCAATCTCCTCGAACAGTCCATCGGCGATCTTTGCCGAAGCGTTGTCCGCGTCGATCAGGACAGCGAGACGGGGCGAACGGAGCTCTGACGGCATGACTTTTCCCACGAGATGAACATAGCATTACAAAACACTCGCGTCGGGATGGCTAGTCCTCGTTCGCCTTGAAGCGTCCCATCCCTTTCAGCACGAAGGGTGCCAGCAGCGCGATCAACGCCAGCGCAAGCAGCGTCGCCGAGATCGGGCTCTGGAGCAGCGTCATGGGATCACCGAGACTGATCGCGAGCGCGCGCCGCAGCTGGCTCTCGGCGATCGGGCCGAGGATCAGGCCGACGACGACGGGCGCGATCGGAAAATCGAACCGCCGCATCAGAAAGCCGAGCACGCCGAAGCCGGCCAGCATCGACAGTTCGACCACGGACGGCTTTGCGGCGATGGTGCCCATGGTCGCGAACACGAGGATGCCGGCATAGAGCCACGGCTGCGGGATCGCCAGCAGCCGCACCCACAGGCCAACCAGCGGCAGATTGAGCACCAGCAGCATGCAATTGGCGATGAACAGGCTCGCGATCAGGCCCCACACGAGGTCGGGCCGCTCGGCGAACAGCAGTGGCCCCGGGTTGAGGCCGTATTGCTGAAAGCCCGCCAGCATCATCGCGGCCGTCGCCGAGGTCGGCAATCCCAGCGTCAGGAGCGGCACCAGCGTGCCCGCAGCCGAAGCGTTGTTGGCGGCCTCCGGTCCCGCGACGCCTTCGATCGCGCCCTTGCCGAATTCTTCCGGGTATTTGGTCAGCCGCTTCTCGCAGGAATAGGACAAAAAGGTCGGGATCTCCGCGCCGCCGGCGGGCAGCGCACCGATCGGGAAGCCGAACATGGTGCCGCGCAGCCACGGCTTCCACGATCGCTTCCAGTCTTCCTTGGTCATCCACAGCGAGCCGCGCACCGGCTCGAGCTTCTCCTCGGTGTGGTGGCGGCGCGATGCGACGTAGAGCGCCTCACCCACCGCGAACAGGCCGACCGCGAGCGTCGTCACCTCGACGCCGTCGAGCAGCTCGGGCACGCCGAACGCAAGCCGCGCCTGCCCCGTCAGCTTGTCGATGCCGACGAGCCCCAACGTCAGACCAATGAACAGGCTGGTCAGGCCGCGGATCGGAGAATCGCCGAAGGTTGCCGACACCGTGACGAAGGCGACGCACATCAGCGCGAAATAATCCTCCGGGCCAAAGCGCACGGCGAAATCGACCAGCCATGGCGCGAGAAAGGCAAGCCCGATGGTCGCGATGGTGCCCGCGACGAAGGAGCCGATCGCGGAGGTCGCGAGCGCCGGCCCGCCGCGGCCGGCCTTGGCCATCTTGTTGCCTTCGAGCGCCGTCGCCATCGAGGCGCTCTCGCCGGGCGTGTTGATCAGGATGGCGGTGGTCGATCCGCCATACATGCCGCCGTAGTAGATGCCGGCAAACATGATCAGCGAACCGCCGGGATCGAGCTTGTACGTGACCGGCAGCAGCAGCGCGACCGTCAACGCTGGGCCGATGCCGGGCAGCACGCCCACGGCGGTGCCGAGGAACACGCCGATCAGGGCGTAGAGGAGATTCATCGGCTGGACGGCGACCGCCATGCCATGCGCCAACGCGGCGAAGGTGTCCATCACAGCAGTCGCTCCAGGGGGCCGGCGGGAAGGCTCAACGTCAACAACCGGTCGAACGCGAGGTAAATGAGGGTCGACATCACGAGAGCGATGGCAGAATCGACCAGGACGGCCCGGCGCCCAAATGCCGCCGAGGTCGTGACGAACAGCGCCGACGTCGCCAGGATGAAGCCGCCGCCGAAGCCGATGATGCCGATCAGCAGCGCAAGGCCCGCGAGGATCAAGACCACAGGCACGGGATCGGCGCTCTCGCGCGCCGGCAAATGACCGCGCAGCGCGTCGATGAAATTGCCGATCGCGAGCAGCGCGAGGCCGGAGGCGATCACGACCGGCATGGCTTCCGGCCCCATCCCGTACATCGTGGTCGATTGCAGGCCGCGCGCGTCCCAGACCAGTACCGCGGCAAGTAGCGCGAGCGACGCGGCGATGACGATGCCGGCGCGATCGACGCGCCGCGGTGGCTGAACGGGATCGCCCGTGGTCATGACTTGACCAGGCCGACTGATCTCAGCACGTCAGTCACACGTACCGTTTCCTTCTTCAGGAAGTCGGCGAAGGCGTCGCCGCCGAGATAGGCATCCTCCCAGCCCTTCTGCTTGAGGATGTCTTTCCAGGCGTCCGACTTCACCATCTTCTCGACCGCGTCGCTCAGCGTCTTGCGCTGCTCCGGCGTGATTCCGGGAGGAGCGACCACCGAACGCCAGTTGGCGATCACGAGGTCGATGCCCTGCTCCTTGAAGGTCGGAATGTCGCTCCCTGGGATGCGTTTTTCCGAGGTCACGCCGATCGCGCGCAGCTTGCCGGACTTGATTTGCCCGTCATATTCGCTGAGGCCCGAAATGCCCGCGGTGACCTTCGCGCCGAGAATGGCGGCGAGCGACTCGCCGCCGCCCGAGAACGGGATGTAGTTGATCTTCTTCGCGTCGGCGCCAACGGCGCCGGCGAACAATGCCGCCATCACATGATCGACGCCGCCGGCTGAGCCGCCGGCGAAGGTCACCTTGGCGATGTCGGCCTTCACGGCTGCGGCCAGATCCTGCGCGGTCTTGATCGGCGAATTCGCCGGCACCACGATCACCTGGATTTCCTCGGTGAGGCGCGCGATCGGCGTCACCTGCTCGAGCGTGACGGGTGATTTGTTCATGGCGAGCGCGCCCACCATGACGAAGCCGTTGACCATCAGCTGGTTGCCGTCACCCTTGGCGCCGTTGACGAACTGCGCAATGCCGACGCTGCCGCCGGCGCCGGGAACGTTGGTGACCTGCACGCTGCGCGCAACGCCCGCTGCAACCAGCGCCTGCTGCATCGAGCGCGCGGTCTGGTCCCAGCCACCGCCCGGCGCCGCCGGTGCCATCAGCTTGAGCTCGAGCTGCTGGGCAAAGGCCGGCGTGGCTGCCGCAAGGGTCAGCGCGACGGCTGCGCCGACGAGGCGCGCGGAAAGTTGAAACATGGGGACGTCTCCGGGCTCATGCGAACGTTTGCCGCATCGTGTCGTTTGGTCGCATATCAGCCAAAACGGCCGACACTGTCCAGTGACATACCCCGGGTTTGTGATTAGCGGAGCGTCGGAACTGCCCCGCCGAGCGCGGCCGTCAGTTCGGCAGCAACATCCCGGACGATCTGCCCGATTTCCGGTAGTCGCTGATCGGTCAGCCGGCTGGTCATGCCGGACACGGAAATCGCCGCGAGCGGCTCGGCGCAGTCGTTGTAGACCACCGCGGCAACGCAGCGCAGGCCCATGCAGGCCTCTTCATCATCCAGCGCGAAGCCTTGCTTGCGGATCTTTTCGAGTTCCTTGAACAGGTCGCTCGGTCGCACGATCGATTTCTCTGTCAGGCGTGGCATACCGTGATGGCGGATGACGGCGCCGACGTCCTCGTCGGAATAGGTTGCGAGCACCGCCTTGCCGACGCCGGAGGTCACCATGGGGACGCGGCCGCCGACTTGGGTCAGAGAGCGCATGATCTCGCGGCTCTCCATGCGGGTCAGCACGATGATGAACTCGTCGTCGACCATGGCAAGATTGGCCGTCTCGCGGGTGAGATCACGCAGCTTGCGCAAATAGGGGATGGCCTGGGCGCTGAAATTGCGCCGGCGGGCAAAGCTCGCGCCGACGGTGAAGCTGCGCACACCGACATGCCATTTGGATTCAGCGCGGTCGAACTGCACGAAGCGGCGGCTTTCCAGCGTCGCGAGCAGGCGGTGCACGGTCGAGGCGGAGAGCCCGGTGCGCACGGCGAGATCGCTGAGGCGATAGCCTTCGTCGTCCTCGGACAGCGTCTCGAGGATCGACAACGCGCGGTCGACGGACTGCACGCCGCCGTCACGCGCCTCGTGGTCGGCCTCCGATGGCGACCGGGGCTCGAGAGATTTACGCCGGATCACGTTCCTGCCCATCGCGACCTGACTGTTTTCACCACTCCCCGCGCGCGGGGAGTGGTGAAGGGGATCGTCGTCTCAGAGCAGCCCTGCCCCGCGCGCCCATTTGTACTTGGCACCGAGGACCTCGACCGGCAGCTCGGTCGAGTATGCGTAGGCCGGGATGCCGTTCTGGTAGAGATATTCGGCGGCCTCCTCGACCTCGACGTCGCCGGCAAGCGAGGCGACGATCGGCTTCACGAAGCCCTTGGCCTCCATCTCCTTCTTCACCTCGACCATGTTGCGGGCGAACACCATCGGCGGCGTGACGATGGTGTGCCAGTAGCCGAGGATCAGCGAATGGATGCGCTCGTCCGTCAGGCCGAGCTTCACCGTGTTGACGTAGGTGATCGGCGGCTCGCCACCGGTGATGTCCACGGGATTTCCGGCCGCGCCAAACGGCGGGATGAATTTGCGGAAGGCCGCATCCAGATCCGCCGGCATCGACATCAGCGACAGGCCGTTGTCGACGCAGGAGTCCGACAGCAGCACGCCCGAGCCGCCTGCACCCGTGATGATCAGCACGTTCTCGCCCTTCGGCGTCGGCAGCACCGGCACGCCGCGCGCGAACTCGAGCAGCTGCCGCAGCGACCGGGCGCGGATCACGCCCGACTGCGCCAGGACGTCCTCGTAGATCTTGTCGTTACCGGCGAGCGCGCCGGTGTGCGACGAGGCCGCCTTCGCACCGGCCGAGGTGCGGCCGGCCTTGAGCACGATGACCGGCTTTTTCTTGGAGACGCGCTTTGCCGCTTCCGCGAAGGCGCGGCCGTCCTTGAGGTCTTCGCAGTGCTGCGCGATCAGGTTGGTGTTCGGGTCCTGCTCGAAGAAGGCGAGCAGATCGTCCTCGTCGATATCGGACTTGTTGCCGAGACCGACGATTGCCGACACGCCCATCTTGGCCGAACGGGAGAAGCCGATGATGGCCATGCCGATGCCGCCCGACTGCGAGGACAGCGCCGCGTGGCCCTTGACGTCATAGGCGGTGCAGAAGGTCGCGCAGAGATTGGCAGGCGTATAATAGAAGCCGTAGATGTTCGGTCCCATCAGGCGGATGTCGTACTTCTTGCCGACTTCGACGATCTCGGCCTGGAGCTCCGGCGCGCCGGCTTCCGCGAAGCCCGACGGGATCAGAACCGCGCCGGGAATTTTCTTCTCGCCGCATTCGGTGAGCGCCGCGGCCACGAACTTCGCGGGAATGGCGAACACGGCGGTGTCGATCACGCCGGGCACGTCCTTGACGCTCTTATACGCCTTGTAGCCGAGGATCTCGGCGGCCTTGGGATGAATCGGGTAGATGTCGCCCTTGTAGCCGCCGTTGACGAGGTTCTTCATCACGGAATTGCCGATCTTGCCGTCTTCGGCCGAAGCGCCGACCACGGCAACCGCCTTCGGCTGCATGATGCGGCTCATGGCCGCGACGATCTCTTCGGTCGGGCGCGGCTTCGGCTTGGGCACGTAAGCGAAGTCGACGACGATGCGGACATCGGCCGCGATCGCGTCCTTGGCCGTCGCGAACACCGGGTTGAGATCGAGCTCGACGATCTCGGGGAAATCGGTGACGAGCTGCGAGACCTTGACGATGACATCCGCAAGCGCGGTGCGGTTCACCGGCTCGCCGCCGCGAACGCCCTTCAAAATCTCATGCGCCTGGATGCCGTCGAGCATCGACAGCGCATCTTGCTTGGTCGCGGGCGCGAGGCGGAAGGTGATGTCCTTCAGGACTTCGACCAGCACGCCGCCGAGGCCGAAGGCAACCAGCTTGCCGAACGATGCATCGGTGATCGACCCGACGATCACTTCGGTGCCGCCGGCCAGCATCTGCTGCACCTGGACACCCTCGATCTTGGCGTCGGACTTGTACTTCCTGGCGTTCGAGAGGATCGTCTCGTAGGCCTTCTCGGCGTCTTCGGCCGTCTTGAGGCCGACGATGACGCCGCCGGCTTCGGTCTTGTGGAGAATGTCCGGCGAGACGATCTTCATCACCACCGGGAAGCCCATCGAGGCGGCCATCTTGCCGGCCTCGCCGGCCGACTTCGCCACACCTTCCTTCGGCACCGCAATGCCGTAGGCGTCGCAGACCAGCTTGCCTTCCGGCGCGGTCAGGCTGGTGCGCTTGTCCGCCTTGACCTGGTCAAGCACCTTGCGGACGGCATCTTTGGAATTGGACATGTGGCTCTCCCTTGACCTTGGTTCTTGCGTTCTCAAAGCGCGCGCGTGTTGCGGCTGCCCGTTATGCTTTCCATTCGCCGCGCTCTGTTCCATGTCGCGGAACGGAGTGGCATAAAGCCGAGGTTACTCCGCCGGCTTGGATCAAAAATGGCTGGCGATGGCATTTGGTATGCCAGAAGCCAACTTGTCAAGCTGCAGCGCACCTTAGAACGCTGCAAAAAATAGGCAGCTTGACATTCTGGTATTTGGTATGCCAAAAACTTTCCCGTTAATATTCCTGTAAAAGACGACTCCCACTGGAGGAGATTCGTCGTGTCACTGCGGAAACCAACCAAGGCGTTGCCGAACATGGCCGAGGCAGATATCGCAATCGTTCGTATTGCCCCGGAGAGTAGCTTCAAGAACAAGGCGTATGACGCCTTGAAGGAAGCCATCCTCAAGATGGACATCTACTCGACGCCCGAGCCGGTGATGCTCGACGAGCGCGCGTTGTCCGAGCGCCTGGGCGTGAGCCGCACGCCGATCCGCGAAGCCATCGCGATGCTCGAGCAGGACGGTTTCGTGAAGACGGTTCCGCGCCGCGGCATCATGGTGGTGCGGAGGACCAAGAGCGAGATCGTCGACATGATCCGCGCCTGGGCGGCGCTGGAGAGCATGGCGGCCCGCCTAATCACCGCCACGGCGCGCAAGAAAGACATCACGGCGCTGCGCGACTACTTCAAGGAATTTGGCAAGGATCGCCTGCCCGAGGATCACGTCGAGGAATATTCGCGCGCCAACATCGCCTTCCACCAGGCGCTGATCTCGCTGTCGGAATCACCGGTGCTGGTCGATCTCACCAACGACCTGCTGCTGCACGTGCGTGGCTATCGGCAGTTGACCATCGGCCGCAAGGACCGCACCGCGACTTCGCTGCCCGAGCATCTCGGCATGATCGAAGCCCTTGAGGCGCGCGATACCGAACTCGCCGAGAAGCGCGCCCGCGATCACACCCTTGGCCTTGCCGCTTACGTCGAAGCGCATGGTCAGGAACTCTTCTAGCCAGCAACGTTCACCAGAAGGGCGAAGCATCGCCCCCAAAGCCTGAAACGGCATCTTGAGACCAGGGAGACAAGGCCCATGCTGAATACCGCGACCAAGTCCGAAGCACCGGGCACCGAGCAGGAATTGACGGATGGCTTTCATCTCGTCATCGACGCGCTCAAGCTGAACGGCATCAACACCATCTATAATGTGCCGGGCATCCCGATCACGGATTTGGGCCGCATGGCCCAGGCGGCCGGTATCCGCATGATTTCGTTCCGCCACGAGCAGAACGCCGGTTATGCGGCGGGCATCGCTGGTTACCTCACCAAGAAGCCCGGCATCTGCCTCACCGTTTCCGCGCCCGGCTTCCTCAACGGTCTCACCGCGCTCGCGCACGCCACCACCAACTGCTACCCGATGATCCTGATCTCGGGCTCGTCCGAGCGCGAGATCGTCGACCTCCAGCAGGGCGACTATGAAGAGATGGACCAGCTCGCGATCGCCAAGCCGCTGTGCAAGGCAGCCTATCGCGTGCTGCACGCCCAGGATATCGGCATCGGTCTTGCCCGTGCCATCCGTGCCGCCGTCTCCGGCCGTCCGGGCGGCGTCTATCTCGACCTGCCGGCAAAACTGTTCGGTCAGGTGATGAACGCGGATGCCGGCCGGAAGTCGCTGGTCAAGGTGATCGACGCTGCTCCCGCACAGATTCCCTCGCCCGCTTCGATCAAGCGCGCGCTTGATGTCTTGAAGGGCGCAAAACGTCCGCTCATCATCCTCGGCAAGGGCGCGGCCTACGCGCAGGCCGACGAGGAGATCAAAACCTTCGTCGAGAAGAGCGGTATTCCCTTCCTGCCGATGAGCATGGCCAAGGGCCTCCTCTCCGACACCCATCCGCAGTGCGCAGGCGCTGCACGCTCGACGGTGCTGAAAGAATCCGACGTCGTGCTGCTGATCGGCGCCCGGCTGAACTGGCTGCTCTCGCACGGCAAAGGCAAGAACTGGGGCGAAGCGCCCAAGAAGTTCATCCAGGTCGACATCGAACCGCGCGAGATGGACTCCAACGTCGAGATCGTTGCGCCCGTCGTCGGCGACATCGGCTCGGTCGTCTCCGCCTTCAACCAGGCGATGGCTTCGGGCTGGACCGCCCCGCCGGCCGAATGGACCAAGGCGATTTCGACCAAGCGCGAAGAGAACGTCGCCAAGATGGCGCCGAAGCTCATGAACAACAAATCGCCGATGGACTATCACGGTGCGCTCGGCGTGCTGAAGAACGTCATCAAGGATCATCCCGAGGCGATCCTCGTCAACGAGGGCGCCAACACGCTCGACCTCGCCCGCGGCGTCATCGACATGTATCGCCCACGCAAGCGTCTCGACGTCGGCACCTGGGGCGTGATGGGCATCGGCATGGGCCAGGCGATCGCGGCGGCTCTCGAGACCGGCCATCCCGTGCTCGCGGTCGAAGGCGACTCGGCCTTCGGCTTCTCCGGCATGGAGGTCGAGACCATCTGCCGCTACAATTTGCCGATCTGCGTCGTCATCTTCAACAATGACGGCATCTATCGCGGCACCGACGTCAACAGCGTCAACGCCGATCCGGCAACGACCGTGTTCGTCAAGGGCGCCCGCTACGACAAGATGATGGAAGCCTTCGGCGGCGTCGGCGTGAACGCGACCTCTCCCGACGAGCTCAAGCGCGCCGTCAACGAAGCCATGGCCTCGGGCAAGCCGACGCTCATCAACGCCGTGATCGATCCGGCCGCCGGATCCGAGAGCGGCCGCATCGGCAACCTCAATCCGCAGAGCGTTCTGCAGAAGAAGAAGTAAGCACTCCCCTTCAACCCAATAAGGTCCCTGCGGGTGCAGGGGTAGATCAGAGTACGGAGCAACACGATGACAAAAGCGCTCGAGGGCGTTCGCATTCTCGACTTCACCCACGTCCAGTCCGGGCCGACCTGCACGCAGTTGCTCGCATGGTTCGGCGCCGACGTGATCAAGGTGGAACGTCCGGGTGTGGGCGACATCACCCGCGGCCAGCTGCAGGACATCCCGAATGTGGACAGCCTGTATTTCACCATGCTCAACCACAACAAGCGCTCGATCACGCTCGACACCAAGAATCCCAAGGGCAAGGAAGTCCTCACCGAGCTGATCAAGAAGTGCGACGTGCTGGTCGAGAATTTCGGACCCGGCGTGCTCGACCGCATGGGCTTCCCCTGGGAGAAGATCCAGGCGATCAACCCGAAGATGATCGTCGCCTCGATCAAGGGCTTTGGTCCCGGACCGTATGAAGACTGCAAGGTCTATGAGAACGTCGCACAGTGCACCGGCGGCGCCGCCTCCACCACCGGCTTCCGCGACGGCCTGCCGCTGGTCACCGGCGCGCAGATCGGCGACAGCGGCACCGGTCTGCATCTGGCACTCGGCATCGTCACCGCACTCTATCAGCGCACCCATTCCGGCAAGGGCCAGAAGGTGACGGCCGCGATGCAGGACGGCGTGCTCAATCTCGCGCGCGTCAAGCTGCGCGACCAGCAGCGCCTCGCCCATGGTCCGCTCAAGGAATACAGCCAGTTCGGCGAAGGCATTCCGTTCGGCGATGCCGTGCCGCGTGCCGGCAACGATTCCGGTGGCGGCCAGCCCGGCCGCATCCTGAAGTGCAAGGGCTGGGAGACCGATCCCAACGCCTACATCTACTTCATCACGCAGGCCCCGGTCTGGGAGAAGATCTGCGACGTGATCGGTGAGCCCTCCTGGAAGACCGATCCGAACTACGCCAAGCCGGCCGTCCGCCTGCCGCGCCTGAACGAGATCTTCGGCCGCATCGAACAGTGGACGATGACGAAGACGAAGTTCGAGGCGATGGAAATCCTCAACAAGGACGACATCCCTTGCGGCCCGATCCTGTCGATGAAGGAGATCGCCGAGGACCAGTCGCTGCGCGCGACCGGCACCGTGGTCGAGGTTGACCACCCCACCCGCGGCAAGTACATCTCGGTCGGCAACCCGATCAAGCTGTCGGACTCCCCGAGCGAGGTGGAGCGCTCCCCGCTGCTCGGCGAGCACACCGACGAGATCCTGCGCACCGTGCTTGGCTTCTCGGACCATCAGGTCGCCGATATCCACAAGTCCGGCGCGCTCGATCCGCCGCAAAAGCAGGCCGCGGAGTAAGCGGGCTTATCTCACGACGCAAAAGGCCGCCGGCTTCGGCGGCCTTTTTGTTGGCGCGCAAAGGCTGCATCGCACGATCGGCGCGCTTGCCGCGCCGTCAAGGCTGGATTAAAGATTGGTTCGCGAGGAACAGATGCGGTGGCCGGCCGTTACTCCCTCGACCGGCGTGCTCCCGGAAATGCGAGCATGCCCGGAAATACCAGCATGCCATCTCCACGGCGAGTGCAGCACGCCTCGCAAAGACCCTGCCCCACGCTGAAGAACTGGTCGCCTTCGCTTCCGAGGATGGCAAGTCGGCCTTTCAGTTCAGGCACGGGCGGCGTCGCGTCCGGCACGCGCCAGGACCACGCTCGTTGATCAAATTGAGGGCTCAAATGTCGAAAGATCAATCCTCTGATCGCGCCAAGCGTGAAGCCAACAAGGCATTCAAGCCTGCGACAACGCAGAAGCCGATCAATGACTATGCGAAGGACCAGAACTCCTTCAACGAGAATCGCGAGCGGCTGAAAGCGGAGCGATTGGCTCGGGAGGCGAAGCCGGGAAGCGGCTCCGAATAAGCGCGACAATCCCAGACTCCGGCTGCGAATTCCGCTGAAGGCGGGGCGCCGAAATCCGCCTGCCCTACAGCATCGAGAGCACGACGATTCCGTCTTCGACTGCGCCAGAAGCGAGCTGCGCCCGCGCCATGCGCTCGAACTCGGTCCGGTTCTTGCGAAGATAACTGAAAGCCTGCTTCTGCGTCAGGAAGGTCGTCGCAAGACGGCACATCTGTCGGCCCGCGCCAAGCGCGAGAAAGAAGGTGATGGTGCCACCGCCATCCGACTTGATTCTAGGCACGACCCGCACTCTTTGGCATGTGATCGGCCCTCTCCGAATTGTCGTCGCCGCAACGGAGGCAGCTATGGCGTCACCTTCTTCTTGCGCTTCGTTGGAGTGGCCGCGGGCAACGATGCCTGAAGGGCGGCGTCGGCCGCTTCCTTGGCTTCGCGCAGCTCTCGAAGCCGCGCCATGTTCTTGCGAACATCGACGGCTTGCTTTCCAACATCCACCATCGCCCGAGCGCCTTCCTCAGCGGCCAAACGCTGACGATTAGAACGCGCGATGCTTTCGGGTGACGGTTCGGCCGGTCTCTTGGCGCTCATTATTCACCCTGCTCTGCAACGGACAAAAACCCGCTCAATCCGGAGATCGAGCGGGTGGCATGGCCGTTTCAGTACATCCGTGAAACGGCACCAAGGCTTTAGGCCAGCGAGAGATTCTCAGCGCTGACCTTGCCCCGCATCTTGTCGGTCTTGAGTTCGAAGTTGACCTTTTGGCCTTCAGCGAGACCTGCAAGACCAGCCCGCTCGACCGCGCTGATGTGAACGAACACATCGTTGCCGCCGTCGTTCGGCTGAATGAATCCAAAGCCCTTCTGGCCGTTAAACCACTTCACAGTACCTGTCGTCATTTTCTTCTCCAAAGCGCATACGCGCAGGTTCCGCGTGATCGTCACGCAGAACAAATTCTATTCGTCGATGTCTATGGAAAAGGAGCCCGCGGGCGCATTCAACAAGGCACAGCGGCTGAACGAACAGCCTCAACGTATACCTCATCCTCGCCATTTGCAAGGCTTGACCGAATTTAACGCCTCGGGCCCGGCGGTAGGTAGGGGACGCCGCGCTATCCAGCGCTCATCAATCGCCGCAACTGCTCTCGGCAACGACTTGCAACCCAACATGACACGGGCGCGATATCCGAATTTCGAGTGTTGGGGGCGCTCGACGGCGTTCTCCAATTCAGAACGCATGTATCGCAATAATGCATTTTTACAAAACGAGGGGGTAACCTAGGCTTGATCGATGCCAAGCCGTACGGCGCGCAATGGAGCGCGACGACGGAGGGACCGATGCTGACTGATGCGGCTATTTTTTAATCAGACATCGCCATGCGCCCGCAAGGTAAGAGTCGCCATTCATGAGCTCGGATTGAGGCTTGCCGGCTCGTTTGAACGCGCACGCGTTCGGTCATCCATGATGGCGACCCGGCCATGCTGAGTTTCGAGCCCGGAACGGTCTTCAGCAGCCGTCACCTCGCCGATATTTTCAGCACCGCCCCGATGCGCACCATTTTCGGTGAGCGCAATTCCCTTGAGTCCATGCTCCTGGTCGAGGTCGCGCTGGCGAAGGTACAAGGGCAGCTCGGTGTGATTCCTGTCGAGGCTGCTGCTGCGATCGCCTCCGCTGCACGTACTGAACTACTCGACCTCGACGAATTGGCCGCGGGCACTTTGCGCGCCGGCTTGCCGGTCGTGAATTTGGTCGAGCAGTTGATCCGGCTTACCGGCAACCCCCATGGCGAATTCGTCCATTGGGGTGCCACGAGTCAGGACATCATGGACACCGCGCTCGTGATGCAGATACGCGACGCGCTCGAGCTCATCCACCGCGACCTGGAGCGCCTGATATCCACGCTTGCGGATCTGGCGCGTACCCACCGCGATACGCCCATGGTCGGCAGGACCAAACTTCAACACGCGATTCCGATAACCTTCGGATTCAAGGTTTCCGTCTGGCTGTCGGGCCTGCTGCGCCACAGGCAGCGTCTCGCCGAACTCAAACCAAGAGTCCTCCAGGTCCAATTCGGTGGTGCGGTCGGCACTTTCGCATCGCTTGGCGACGATGGCGACCGCGTCCGCGCTGCGCTAGCCAGCGAACTCGGACTCGGCGAGCCCTTGGTGGCATGGCACGCCGCGCGCGATGGTTTGGCCGAGACGGTTTGCCTGCTTGGGCTGATCTCGGCGACCCTGAGCAAGATCGCGACCGATGTCGTGTTGATGGCGCAGACTGAGGTCGGCGAAGTGCTGGAGCCAGGCGGCCAGGGCCACGGCGCCTCCAGCACCATGCCGCACAAGCGCAACCCGATCATCTGCGAGCAGATTCTCAGCACCGGACTGTCGTTGCGCCGGCTCGCGAGCGCCATGCTCGACGCTTCGGTCCACGACCATGAACGGGCGACGGGACCGTGGCAGGCCGAATGGTCGCTGCTGCCGGAAGCGTTCGTACTGGTCTCCCGGGCCTTGGACAACGCTGTTCGCCTCTGCGGCGGACTGGTCGTCAGACCCGATGCGATGCAGGCCAATCTGGGACGCACACAGGGTCTCATCGCCGCAGAGGCCGTCATGATGGTACTCGCTCCGCACCTCGGGCGCCATCATGCGCACGAGATGGTGAGCGCGGCATGCACGCACGCGATCGCTTCGGGCCTGACATTGGCCCAGAGCCTTTCGCGCGATCCGGCCGTGACAGCCCACATCGCCCTGCATGAGATCGAGGCGGCTGCGGACCCGGCTCGATACATCGGCCTGTCCGCCCGCGAGGTCGATCGTGTCCTCGCGGCGTGCGCCGATCGACCGGCCAGTGCTGTGCAAGGCGACGCCATCGATGCGGAGTGAGGCGATATGATTCTGAAACGCAAGCGCACCTCCCTCGTCGCAGCTGCGGTGCTGTCAGTGTTGAATGCGGCACATGCCGAGTCGCCCTTCCCGTCGCGGCCGATCACGTTGATCGTCCCCTTCGCGGCCGGCGGCCCGAATGACGTGATGAGTCGGATTGTGTCCGAACACATGGCGCGAAAACTCGGGCAGCCGATCATTATCGAGAACATCGCCGGGGCGGGCGGCACGACCGGCTCAACGCGCGTCGCGAAGAGCGCGCCCGACGGTTATACGCTCGTCAGCGGTCACGTCGGCACGCATGCGGCATCGGTCGCGCTGTATCCGAATCTCCGTTACGACCCGCTGGTTGATTTCACGCCGATTGGCCTGGTCGCGGAAACGCCGATCCTCGTCGTCGCTCGCCGCGACCTTGGCGCGGACAGCATGGCGTCGTTCATCGCGATCGCCAAGGCGCGTGGCCCGGACCTCACCTTGGCCCATGCGGGCGTCGGTTCGATCAGCCACATCAGCTGTCTGCTGTTCACCTCCGTGATCGGATTCAAGCCGGTGGAGGTGCCTTATCGCGGATCAGCGCTGGCGATGACCGACCTGATCGCGGGCCGCAGCGACTTCAGCTGTGGATTGTTGGGCGACGTTCTTCCCTTCCTGGGCGACAACAATCTGCGTTTTCTGACCGTATCGGCCGCCGCACGGGTTCCGCAATTGCCGGACACACCGACGGCCCGGGAAGCCGGGCTTCCACAGTTTGTGGCATCGAGCTGGTTCGCGTTCTACCTGCCGAAAGGCGCCCCTGACGCCATTCGCGACCGGTTCTCGGATGCGCTTCGCGCGGCGCTCGACGATGACGGCGTGCGGAGACGGCTTGAACTGGTAGGCTTGATCCTGCCACCGCCGGACCAGCGAGGCCCCGAATCTCTCAAGCGGCGGATGACCGAAGAGATCGCGCGCTGGCGGGACATTGTCAAAACCGCGCAGATTCGCCTCGATCAATAAGTGCAACCGATGCAGTCGAGCGCGTGATCGCCGGCCAGCTCTCGCCGCCGGCGCATCAGTCGCAGGCGGGCGGAACAATTCGACGATCCCCGGCTACAATCTCGCATTCGCCATGACGCCGCACGACGTGGCGGCGGTGTGCCAATCATCCATCAAAAAAATTCGAGACGCCCTGTCGGATCGGCGGTATCCGATCCGTCCTCTAGACATGAATGGGCAATAGACGCTGACGTCGAGCCCGGCGATTCATGAGGAAGATGATCATGCCCAGCACTGTGCGCCTGCACCGCGTTTTGACGACCAGCCCTGAGAAAGTCTATCGCGCCTTCCTGGAGGCGGATGCGCTGGCGAAATGGCTTCCGCCGAACGGCTTCACCTGCACCGTGCATCATTTCGAGCCGAAGGTCGGGGGCACGTTCAAGATGTCGTTCCGTAACTTCACGACGGGCAACAGCCACGCCTTCGGCGGCGAATATCTCGAGCTCGTCCCCGGCGAACGTCTCCGCTACACTGACAGGTTCGACGACCCCCATCTGCCGGGCGAGATCCAGGTGACCGTGATCCTGAAGAAAGTATCCGTCGGCACCGAGCTGGATATCACGCAGGCCGGCATCCCCGACGTCATCCCGCCGGAGGCTTGTTATCTCGGCTGGCAGGAATCGCTGCGCAATCTGGCGAAGCTCGTCGAGCCTGAGATCAAGCAATAGCGTCTGCAGCGGAGCGAGCGCCTCGTCCTTCGAGACGACCGCTCCGCGGTCTCCTCAGGATGAGGCTAGCGGCAACAGGGCTCGTCAAGACTGCAGCCACATACTCCGACCTCATCCTGAGGGCCCGCCAAAGGCGGGCGTCTCGAAGATGGGCCGCCAAACGGCCGCCTAGTGCGATGGCCAGCTCACGAACGATCGAGTGTCATCTCAGCGAGCCTACGCCCCTGCCTTCGGCGCAACCCCGCCGCTTGCGGTCCAGCGGTCGGGGTCCGGGCTGTGCCCGATCAAAGCAAGGCCGTAGGCGATCGACTCGAACTGATCGCCCGACATCAGCCGTTCGTTGCCGAACCGCTCTGCGAACAGTCTTCGGACAGCCGGCACGAAGGACGTGCCGCCGGTCAAAAACACCTTCTCGACCTCGCGCGCGGTGATGCCGGCTTCGCCCAGCACCTTGTCGACGGTGGCCCCGAGCCTCGCGACGTCGTCGGCAATCCAAGCTTCGAAATTCTTCCGCGTGATGGTCGAGCCGATGTCAACCCCACCGCCCCTGAAGCGGAACTCCACCTGGTCCTGCGCCGACAAAGCGACCTTGGCGTCGGACACCGCGCGGTACAACGAAAAGCCGAGGTCGAGATCGACGATGGTGATGAAATCCTCGAGCAGAGCCGGCTTCACCGCGGTGCGCGCAAGCTCCCGGAGTTCGCGCAGGTCGCCGTTGCTCTTCATCATCGCGAGCTGATGCCAGCGCGCGAGGTTGGTGTAGTGGCCGGTGGGGATTGGCAGCACCTTGTCGAACGAGCGGAAGCTCGAGCCCTTGCCCAGCCGCGGCGAGACGACGTGATCGACGATGCGGCAATCGAAGGTGTCGCCCGCAATCCCGATGCCGGCATGGCCGAGCGGCTCGGCGCGCAAGGCGCCGCCGGCACGCGAGAACCGCATCACCGAGAAATCGCTGGTGCCGCCGCCGAAATCCGCAACCAGCACGGTCGCATCGCGCTCGAGCCGGCGGGCGAAGGAGAACGCTGCGCCCACGGGCTCGTAGACATAGCGGGCGTGGCCGGCGCCAAGGCGCTCGAACGCGGCCCGGTAACGTTGCATCGCCAGCGCCTCGTCGGGATTGCCGCCGGCGAAGCGGACGGGGCGACCGACCGTAATGGTGGACGTCTCGAAGCCGAATTTATCGCCGCCATGGCGCGCCAGCGTCCGCAGGAACGCCGCCAAAATATCCTCGAATTTGTAGCGCTGCCGGAACACCTGGGTGGTGTTGAAGCTGGAGCTCGCGGCGAAGGTCTTGAACGACTGGAGGAAGCGGTAGACATGGCGTCCTTCCAGGAACTGCTCGATCGCCCACGGGCCGCCTTCGGCCTGGGCGCCGGCCCCCGGCCGGTCCTCCCAGAAGCACAAAGCCGACACGAAGACGCTGTGGCGCTGTCCGCCATGGTCGAAGCGGATGGCCTCGACCCGGCGGTCGTCCGCCGCAAGGGCCACGACCGTGTTGCTGGTCCCAAAATCGATGCCGATCGAGACGGCGGGCGAGGCGCTCGACATGAACCACTCTGACAGATGACTGGAAGGGGGCAGACCACTAGCGGCTTCGTGCACCGCTGCCAAGGCTCCGATTTTGGACATTGGCGGTCAAATGATTCAGTTTCGGCGGGTTTTGGGCACGTCGCACTCAAATCAACCGATTTAACGGATTGTTATGCTGCAATGCGAAGAGTTAAATGCTGCTATGCAATGGCATGCATAGACATTGGCATCTGGTATACATAGATTGCCTTTCGAAATGAGACAGTAGTACTGACCGTCTCAAGAAAGGGATTTCCGATGTCCAAGACCGCTTCCGTCGCTCTCTCGTCCTCCTCCTCGCTGTTCGCCCGCCTGATGGCCACGATCGACCGCCTCCTGATGGCGAGCGCCAAGATCTCGAATCGCAACGGCGACCTGCCGCACTTCGGCCTGTAAGCCGGCCTCCTCCCGGCCGCCGTGTGGCGGGACGGTTTTAGATCAATCCGCATACTACTTTTGATGAATGGCCCCGGATGACGGGGCCATTTCTACTTGTGCTGTCCTGAGTCACAGCCGCAACCGGGCAAGGTCCTGCGGCATTTGCGCACGGTGACCGGACCAGCGCTTGAAGCTTGGCATAATGCATACAAGAATGCCGTTCCAGCGCTCGCAGAAAAATGAGAGGCGCCACGGGAGGCTTTATGACGGACATGGTGCAAGCAACCGCCCCGACAGCCGCGCGCGTTAGCGACACGTATCGCTGGGCGCAATTGGCGGTTGGCGTCGCGGCGATGGTGATGATCGCCAACTATCAATACGGCTGGACGTTCTTCGTCCCCGACATCCAGAAGAAGTTCGGCTGGGATCGTGCGTCGATCCAATGGGCCTTTACCCTGTTCGTCCTGTTCGAGACCTGGCTCGTGCCGATCGAAGGATGGTTCGTCGACAAATACGGTCCGCGCCTCGTCGTCCTGGTCGGCGGCGTGCTCTGCGCCGCCGGCTGGGCGATCAACGCGCAGGCGACCACGCTCAACGGCTACTATCTCGGCATGATCATCGCGGGCATCGGCGCCGGCGGCGTCTACGGCACCTGCGTCGGCAACGCGCTGAAGTGGTTTCCGGACAAGCGCGGTCTTGCCGCGGGCATCACGGCCGCGGGCTTCGGTGCAGGCTCTGCGCTGACCGTTGCGCCGATCCAGGCCATGATCAAGGACAGCGGTTTCCAGACCACCTTCCTGTATTTCGGCCTCGGACAAGGCATCATCATCTGCATTCTCGCCTTCTTCCTGCTGGCGCCGAAGGCAGGCCAGGTGCCCAGCGTGGTGGCGAACGCCAATCTGCAACAGAGCCGCCGCAACTATCAGCCGACCGAGGTACTGCGCCAGCCGATCTTCTGGCTGATGTACTTCATGTTCGTGATCGTCGGCGCCGGCGGCCTGATGGTGACGGCCAATTTGAAGCCGATCGCGGCCGACTGGAAGATCGACAACGTGCCGGTCACGTTGATGGCGGTGACGATGACCGCGGTGACCTTCGCGGCCACCATCGACCGCGTGCTCAACGGCCTGACGCGTCCATTCTTCGGCTGGATCTCCGACATGATCGGCCGCGAGAACACGATGTTCATCGCCTTCGGCATGGAAGGTATCGGCATCTGGATGCTATACCTCTGGGGCCACGATCCGCTGTGGTTCGTGCTGCTCTCGGGCTTCGTGTTCTTCGCCTGGGGTGAGATCTACTCGCTGTTCCCCTCGACCTGCACCGATACGTTCGGCGCCAAGTTCGCGACCACCAATGCCGGCCTGCTCTACACCGCGAAGGGTACGGCCGCGCTGCTGGTCCCGATCGGCAACTACATGCAGCAGTCGTCTGGCAGTTGGGACAACGTGTTCATCATCGCGGCCGGCGCCAACATCCTGGCCTCGGCGCTGGCGATCGCGGTGCTCAAGCCCTGGCGCAAGGTCGTGGTCGCGCAATCGACCGTCTGACGCACTCCAAAGCGCTTCTCGCGCAAAACGCCCGGCCTCGCGGCCGGGCGTTTTCGTTTTGCGCGAAGCTTCGGCGATCCCGCCGTGGTGCAAACGGAACTCGCATTTTGTCGCCCGCGCGCCAAGATAAGGCTTGCAATCTGGAATATGGTATACCAAGCTCGCCACTGCGCTTGCGACGATAAGCCACAATATTGCGACATCAGGTCATCTTGCGACCGGTGCCGAACCAGACAGGCGCTCGGGAGGTTTTTGATGATTTCCAGCACCGATGGCGCCGTCACGGCCGCGCCTCTTCGCACAGGTTTCCGTTGGCTTCAGCTGGTCATGGGCATCGTCTGTATGGCGATGATCGCCAACCTGCAATACGGCTGGACGCTGTTCGTCGATCCGATCGATCACGCACACCACTGGGGACGCGCCGCGATCCAGCTCGCCTTCACCATCTTCGTCGTCACCGAAACCTGGCTGGTGCCGATCGAGGCCTGGTTCGTCGACAAATACGGCCCGCGGATCGTCGTCATGTTCGGCGGCGTCATGATCGCGCTGTCGTGGATTCTCAACTCCTATGCCGATAGCCTCACCTTGCTCTACGCGGCCGCGATCATCGGCGGCATGGGCGCGGGCGCGGTGTACGGCACCTGCGTCGGCAACGCGCTGAAATGGTTTCCCGATCGCCGGGGCCTTGCGGCCGGTGCGACCGCCGCCGGCTTCGGCGCAGGCGCTGCACTCACCGTCGTGCCGATCGCGGCCATGATCGCAACGAGCGGCTATCAGCACGCGTTCCTCACCTTCGGGATCGGCCAGGGCGTGATCGTCTTCGTGCTCGCCTTCTTCATCCAGCCGCCGCGCATCTCGATCCCGCCGAAGAAGAAGCAGCTCAATCTGCCGCAGACCAAGATCGACTTCACCCCGCCCCAGGTGCTGCGCGCCCCTATTTTCTGGGTGATGTATCTCGTTTTCGTCATGGTCGCCTCCGGCGGCCTGATGACCGCGGCGCAGATCGCTCCGATCGCGCACGACTTCAAGATCGCCGACACGCCGGTCACGCTCGCCGGCTTCCAGATGGCGGCATTGACGTTTGCGATCTCGCTCGACCGCATCTTCGACGGTTTCGGACGGCCCTTCTTCGGCTTCGTCTCCGACACGATCGGCCGCGAGCACACCATGTTCATCGCCTTCGGCACCGCGGCGCTGATGCTGCTGACGCTGTCCGCCTATGGCCACGTGCCTGTCGTTTTCGTGCTCGCCACCGCGGTCTATTTCGGCGTGTTCGGCGAGATCTACTCGTTGTTCCCGGCGACCTGCGGCGACACCTTCGGCTCGAAATTCGCAACCACCAACAACGGCATGCTCTACACCGCGAAGGGGACGGCGTCCCTGCTCGTTCCGCTGGCCAGCGTGATCTCGGCCACGTATGGCTGGAAGGCCGTGTTCGTGGTCGCGGTCGCCTTGAACGCGACGGCGGCCCTGATGGCGCTGTTCGTGATCAAGCCGATGCGCCGCTCCTTCATCCTCGGCAAGGAAGCCGAGAGCGCCAACGCCGCGACGGGGAACGCCAAGACCGAGACGGCATAACGAACACGCACCTTGCACGGGTGACACAGGGGCGCAGCGATGCGCCCCTTTCTTTTTGGCTGACGGCAAATGTCAGCATTGCTGCCGCAAGATTTTGCGGATCAGCCAAATCGAAGGCTTGACGATTGGTATTATGTATACCACACTTGCTTCATCATTCACCCAGGGAGGTTGCAATGCTGGTCGGAGACATTCTGCGCAAGAAGACACCGCGCGTTGTCACGGTGCGAATGAACGAAACGGTGGGTATCGCCGCCAAGCTGATGCGCGCCAACAATATCAGCGCACTGGTGGTGAAGGACGTGGTCCGCTCCGAAGGTAACACCGCGGTCGGCATGTTCACCGAGCGCGACGTTGTGCGCGCCGTTGCCGAGCACGGCGCCAATGCCGTCAACGTCAAGGTCTCGCAGCTCGTCTCGGTGCAGCAGCTCGTGTCCTGCACGTCAAGCGACACGATCGAGCACGTTCGCCATCTCATGAACCGGAATCACATCCGGCACCTGCCTGTCATCGACGATTACAGCCTCGTCTCGGTCATCAGCATGCGTGACATCGCGTCCTTCATGGACGAAGCGATCAACGGCACGCCGCAAGCAGCTTAAAGCGCCTCACTTCCCCTGCGACTACCGGACCCGGCTCGGACCCTTCCGAGCCGGACCGGATCTTTCGTCCCGAAATCCGGCTTCCGCTGCTTCGCGAGGATTCCATGAAGATCTGCATCTACGGCGCCGGCGCAATCGGCGGATATCTCGGGGTTCAGCTCGCGCGCGCGGGCGCCGACGTCAGCCTGGTCGCACGCGGCGCGCACCTTGCCGCGATGCGCGAGCGGGGCCTGACCCTGCTCGCGGGCGAGGAGAAGCACACCGTGCATCCGCGCTGCACCGATGATCCCACCGAGCTCGGCGTGCAGGACTACATCATCATCACGCTGAAGGCGCACTCGATCACCGGCGTGATCGAGACAATGCAGCCGCTGCTCGGACCCCATACCCGCATCGTCACCGCCGTCAACGGCATCCCCTATTGGTACTTCTACAAGCACGGCGGCCAATACGAGAATTCGACGCTGGAGAGCATCGACCCCGGCGGACGGCAGTGGCGCGAAATAGGCGCCGAGCGCGCCATCGGCTGCATTGTCTATCCCGCCACCGAGATCGAGGCGCCCGGCGTGATCCGTCACGTCTACGGCAACAACTTTCCGCTCGGCGAGCCCTCCGGCGAGACCACTCCGGACGTGCAACGCCTCGCCGATCTCTTTGTCGCAGCCGGGCTGAAAGCGCCGGTGCTCGATCGCATCCGCGACGAGATCTGGCTCAAGCTGTGGGGCAACGTCTGCTTCAACCCGATCAGCGCACTCACCCATGCAACGCTCGACGTGATCTGCACCGATCCAGCCACCCGCGCGCTGTCGCGCGCGATCATGATGGAGACGCAAGGCATCGCCGAGACGTTCGGCGTCAAATTCCGTGTCGACGTCGAGCGCCGCATCGAAGGCGCCCGCAAGGTCGGCGCGCACAAGACCTCGATGCTGCAGGATCTCGAGCGCGGACGCCCGATGGAGATCGACCCGCTCGTCACCGTCGTGCAGGAGATGGGCCGCCTCACCGGCGTCGCCACCCCCGCGCTCGATTCCGTGCTGGCGATGGTCACCCAGCGCGCCCGCATCGCCGGTCTCTACGACGGCATCTCGACGCCATCGGATCCGCGCGCACTGGCGGTGGCATGATGGCTGGCGAGGTCAAACGATGGCTCCGCTTCCGCAAGAGCGGTGCGACCGGCTTCGGCACGCTGAATTCGTCAGGCATCAGCGTGCATGAGGGCGACATGTTCGGCCGCCATGCAGCCACCGGCAAGACGCTGGCGCTGTCGGAGGTCGAACTGCTCGCGCCCTGCGCGCCCAGCAAGATCGTCGCGCTCTGGAACAATTTTCACGCGCTCGCGGCCAAGCTCAACCAGCCCGAGCCGCCGGAGCCGCTCTATCTTCTGAAGGCCACCACCAGCATCACGACACCCGGCGCGGTGATCCGCCGTCCCTCTTATTACGACGGCAAGACCACCTATGAAGGCGAGCTCGGCATCGTCATCGGCAAGACCTGTGCGCGGGTGTCGCCGGCGGAAGCGGACGGCTGCATCTTCGGCTACACCTGCGTCAACGACATCACGGCCAACGATATCCTGACCAGCGACCCGACCTTCCCGCAATGGGCGCGGGCCAAGGGCATCGACGACTACGGCCCGTTCGGCCCCGTCATTGCCACCGGTCTCGATCCGGCCAGGCTGGTGGTCCGCACCATCCTCAACGGCGCGGAGCGGCAGAACTATCCGATATCGGACATGATCTTCACCGCGCAGGAGCTGGTCAGCAGGATCTCCCACGACATGACCCTGCTCCCCGGCGACCTCATTGCCGTCGGCACCTCGGTCGGCGTCGGCGTGATGAAAGAGCCGGTGAACACGGTAACCGTCGCGATCGACGGCATCGGCGAATTGACCAACGAGTTTCGGCTGTAGCGCAATCTGTCATTCCGGGCTCGCGCTTCGGAATGGCGGCGGAATGAGCCAGCACCGCCCCGCAGAGGGAAACCCGGCAACCTCACACCGCACTCCGCCGATCGGCTGACGCATTCAGCCGTGGATCGTGCGACCGGACCTATCCGGCAAGCCCCCGCCGCCCTTGATCTCGGTTCCGCTCTCCAATAGCAATTATGGCGATAATGTGTGCCGGCGTGAGGAAGTCACGATGTGGCTGTTTTTCCTGGTTGCCTGGGTTGTTCTGCTCGCTGCCATCGCGATCTTCGCCCAGCAGGCGCTCGGTTACGATGTCGGCCACCTGCCCACCTGGTTCGGAGGCCTGCCAGTCCCGCAGCGGTTTGCGACCGGCGCGATCCTGGCCTTGGCGCTGGCACTGATCGGCGCCTCCGCCTGGCTGTTCTCGCGCCAGGACCGGCGCCTCGACACATTGCGCGATCGTCTCAAGAAGACCCGCGAGGACGTCGTCGTCGCCCACGCCCTGCAGAACCACCTCGACGCCACCGTCCAGCACCTGATCGAGAGCGATCCCCGGGAGGCCGTCTCCGCCCTGCACGACAAGCTGGGCGAGACCGAGCAGCGCGCCCTGCTGCAGCGGGGCCGCAACGAATCTACCGACATGCACGACCAGCTCGCCGAAATCCGCCGGCGCCAGCAGGAACTGCGCGACATGGTCGGCAAGGCCGCCGAGCAGCGCCGCGCGGTCGAGCCCGTTTTCACCGAGATCCGCGACCGCCAGAACCAGCTCGAACGCTCGCTGCACGACCTCGAAACCGACGACCGCAACAACAACCTCGCCGACCGGCTGAAGGACATCGCGCGCGACGTATCGACGCTGCTATCCCGGGTCGGCACGGTCCAGAACACCTTTGCGACCCTGAACCAGTACAAGGAAGATCTGGCGAAGTCCCACGCCGAGCTGATGCCGCTACGCGCGTCGGACGCCGGCCTCAATGCCTTGATCGGCGAGCTGGGCCTCAGCCATGAGCGCCTCACCAAGAGCGTCGACGAGCTCGAAACCGGCGGCGAAGCGCCGCTTAGCACCCGCGTCGAGATACTGTCGAAGAACAAGATCGAGATCGAACAGCGCCTGGCCCGCATCGAGGACAGCTTCCACATCCTCAAAGGCATCGGGCTCGATTTCGAAGAGCTCGGCCAGCGCCGGGCCCAGCTCGAACGCTCGCTCGCCGGTGTCGAGATCGACGCCGAGGGCAATACGCTTGCCGACCGCCAGAATGCGCTGAACGATTTTGTTCTCCAGTCGCGCCAGCGCCTCGGCGCGTTACAGGAAACGCTGGCGACGCTGAACGCCTTCAAGACGGAGCTGTCGAAGTCGCAGGCTGACCTCGTCCCACTGAAGGCGCCCGTGTTCGGCATCGAGGCGATGATCGCGGACGTCGGCACGACGCGCGACCTCCTCGCCAAAACCGTCGGCGAGATCGAGGCGAGCGGCGACCTCAGCCTCGCCTCGCGCGTCGACGCGCTGACCAGGAGCAAACGCGAGGTCGAGGACCGCCTCGCCCGCATCTTCGACAATTTCAACGCGCTCGACGGCTTGCGAAAAGACATCGGCGGCATCTTCTCCACGATCCGGAATAGCCTGAACCGGATCGGGTGAAGGCAGTCCGTAGCGACATCCGGGGCGCGCGATGCGCAAAGACCCCGGATACCGCTTCACTTATCCGAGCTACGATCGAAACAAGCGTCGAGCTCGAACCGCGATCTCTCTCGGCGCGACTAATCCCCCATGCGCTTCATCCTCGGCCTTCTGTCTGGTCTCGTCGGCATGCTGGCCGGCTGGTCCGGACTTGCGATCCTGGTGGCGACGCTCGCGGGGCCGGACCGGGATGGCGGCACCGCCATGGGGGCCTTCTTCCAGATCGGGCCGATCGGCGGTGTCATCGGGTTTATTGTCGGCCTGTGGCTCTTCAGCAGGATCGGCATCGTCAGAGAGAGCGTCTCTCCCTCCGACGCGGAGGTGCCCGGCACCGCAGCGGCCTCCCGCAGCCGCATCTCGTTTCCCTTTGCCGTCACGCTTGTGCTGCTGATTGCGGGGCTCGGCTGGTGGGCGTGGTACGAATTCGTCCGCTCGCCCACCCTCTCGCACGGCTTCATGACGCTCGAGCTCCAGTTCAAGCTGCCAGCCGGCATGACCTTGCCGGCAAGGGAGGACGTGCGGATCGAGGTGCAGGAACGACAGGGATATACCGTGGCCGAGTTGACCAATCGCTGGCATGGTCATGACGGCGATCGTCAGGTGATCCTCACCTCCGCCTCGCTGATGTACAAAACACCCCACCGCCTCGTCACCCTCACTTTGCCCAACCAGCCCCCACAATCGTGGCGGCTCGATCTCTCCTCCGATCCAGATCCGACACCGGGCTATTCGGACTGGCACGTTGCGGAGGGCACGCCGTCCGCAAAGGTCGAGATGAATTTTCGCCTGAGCGCCGACCGCTGAGGAGCGCTCGGCGCCACTCCGAAGCATCTGGACACATCACATCTCGGCGCGCACGGCAGATGCCGCCAACATGTCGCGCGGATGCCGCACTGTGGACGCATTCGGCCGCCCTTCTGTGAGGCGTGTCTGGGGGCACGGCGGTGCCGTGTTTGGACCAAACCTTCTAGGGATGTGACTGTGAAGAAGATTGTATTTGTTGTGGGTGCTACGCTTGCTCTGGTGACGGTTGCGAATGCTGCGGATCTGCCGCGCCGCCAGCCCGTTCCCGTCTATTCCGAGCAGGCGCCGATCGGCAAGATGCCTATTGGCAAGAGCCCGGTTGGAAAGGCCCCGATCGGCAAGGCGCCCGGCCCCGTCGCGGCGCGCTACTGACGCGCAGCGAAATACGCGCAGAAGCAAAGCTGGACTCTGCGTGAGTGGCCGACAGTCGAGGGGCATAGCGTGACGAACAAACCTGATCGATCCGGACCCTGCATCCTTGCGGGATTCGCGCTCGCGGCCCTGCTCGCGTGCACGACGCCCTCGGCCTGCGCCCACGAAGCGAACAAGCGCGTTGCTGAGGCAAACGCGCTTGCCACGACCGAGACCGCATCACGGCCGGCGCTGCAAACGACGCGGCGCGCAGTCGCGCGCGCGGAGAAAGGTCCGTACTACGTCGATTTCCGCGCCCGCACGGCCGCAAGCTGGGGCCACGCCTTCGTCTGGTACGGCAAGACCAGCGAGCGCGCCGTCGAGGTGGCAGGGCTCACGCCGGCCGGCGACACCTGGGCCTATGTGCTCGGTCACCTCACCTGGGTGCCGGCGGAGACCGGCGCGAGCTACGGCGATCTCGACCCGGACTATTTGACCGCGAACTACCGCGTCTATCTGAACGAAGCCGACGCCAAGCGCGTGTTTGCCTATATCAAGAAATTGCAGGCGAGCTCGCCGGTCTGGAACGCCGAGACCACCAATTGCACCGGCTTCATCGGCGACATCGCCGAGTACATGGGATTGAAGGTTCCCTACCGCTGGCAGCGCCCCGAAAACTTCGTCAACAGCCTCAAGGAAATGAACGGCGGCCGCCAGATGGTGCGGCTGTCGACGGAATAGCTGAAGCCCTCTTGCCCGTCGGGCAAAACACCCGCAAATTTCCCGCACCGCCTGTCAATGCCCGCCCGCCAAAATATTCCACTTTACCGAAATTCGGATTTGTCGTAGGTACGACACACCCGGGACAAGGGGCGGATCGCGATCGTCACGAACCGCGGGTTGGGCAGCGATGGACGCGACGGCGTCGGGCGCGGCGAGCCTTGCAGGGCGGGAAACCGTGAGCACAGGCTTCGCGCCTACGACACGGCGCCGACAGCGTCTTCGCATGGTTTCGGGTGCGAGCACACGCCAGCTCTCGAAGTCCCAGCGAGGACGTGCGCGGACGAACAAGTCGTGTGGTCCTGACGCCCGGGGTCTGTGCGTCAAGTCCTGCAGTGATGTGGCGGTCCAACCGGGCGCGCGCATCAGTCATCTGCATGGCGACGGGGGCAATAGTGCATCGCTCCCCGGGGAGAGCACGAAGGACACGTTAAAACCATCGCGCAGGGAAGGCCGGGCGATTGGCTGACCTGTGGTCCACCCCGTGTGCATTCTTTTGGCGCACGGACTTGCGGGTGCCAGCCGGCGCCCGGCCTTCCCTGCGCCCTTGTCACGACAAGGGCGATGCGATCAGGCAAAGCTCGGGCGAATGCGCCGCGAGAGGGCGGAGGCGTGCCTTGCGATTGACGAGGTGCGAATTTGCGCGCGGCCGCGAGCGTAAATCTATCACCGTCACCCTGAGGTGTGAGCAGCGCGGTGCGAATGCACCGCGAGGCGGGCCTCGAAGGGCGACAGCCCGGCTCTCGCAGCGTGGCCGCTCATCCTTCGAGGCTCCTACCCGGTGCTACGCACCGCGCAGGTCGCACCTCAGGATGACGGAGCAATAATCGTGCGCTCAAATTATCCGCCCTGCGGAATCCCCCCACTCCCCGCATGATCGCCCCGCCTCCACCGCACGCCGGCGCAATAGACTTTTCCCGACCCGGGCGGCATCCTGCCGTCATCAAACGATAACAGAGCGCCACGCAGGCGGAGGAAACAGATCATGCTGCAGACACGGTTCACCAAGCTCGTCGGTGTCGAGCATCCGATCGTCCAGGGCGGCATGCAATGGGTCGGGCGCGCCGAGCTGGTCGCCGCCGTCGCCAATGCCGGGGCGCTCGGATTCATCACGGCACTGACCCAGCCGACGCCGGAGGACCTCCGGAAGGAGATCGCCCGCTGCCGCGATCTCACCGACAAGCCGTTTGGCGTCAACCTCACCATCCTGCCCGCCATCAAGCCGCCGCCTTATGCCGAATATCGCGCCGCCATCATCGATAGCGGCATCACGGTCGTCGAAACAGCCGGCAACAAGCCGCAGGAGCATGTCGACGAGTTCAGGAAGCACGGCGTCAAGGTCGTGCACAAATGCACCAGCGTCCGTCACGGGCTCTCGGCCGAGCGCATGGGCGTCGACGCCATCTCGATCGACGGGTTCGAATGCGCCGGCCATCCCGGCGAGGACGACACCCCCGGCCTGATCCTGATCCCGGCCGCCGCCAACAAGATCAAGATCCCGATGATCGCCTCCGGCGGCTTTGCCGACGCCCGCGGCCTGGTCGCCGCACTGGCGCTGGGCGCCGAAGGCATCAACATGGGCACGCGCTTCATGGCGACCAAAGAGAGCCCCATTCATCAGCTCATCAAGGAGAAGATCGTCGCCAATGACGAGCGCGAGACCGAGCTGATCTTCCGCACCATGCGCAACACCTCCCGCGTCGCCAGGAACGAGATCTCGACCAAGGTCGTCGCGATGGAGAAGGAAGGCGCCAAGTTCGAGGACATCCGCGAGCTCGTCGCGGGCGCCCGCGGCAAGATGGTCTACGCGACCGGCAACTCGGACGAAGGCATCTGGTCGGCGGGCCAGGTCCAGGGCCTGATCCAGGACATCCCGACCTGCGCCGAACTGATCTCCCGCATCGTGCGCGAGGCGGAGGCCATCATCCGCAGCCGGCTCGAAGGCATGATCGTTCATCCGACAGCGCAGGCTGCGGAATAATCACGGCAAGAAGCGAGAGCAATACATGAAGGCTTATGTCTACGGCCCTGGTGGCGCTGCAATTTCCGAAGTCGCTGAACCAAAGCCTGAAGGCACGCAGGTGCTGGTCCGGGTCCGCGCCTGTGGCCTCAATCGCGCCGACACCGGCATGCGCAAGGGCCACGCCCATGGCGCGGCCGGCGGTGCTGGGACCGTGCTTGGCATGGAATGGGCCGGCGAGGTCGCCGCGCTTGGACCGGATGCCAAAGGAGTCGAGGTCGGCGACCGCATCATGGGCTCGGGCGGCGCGGCGTTTGCCGAATACACGCTGGCCGATCACGGCCGGCTGTTCCGCGCGCCCTCGAACATGAACTTCGAGGAAGCCGCCACCCTGCCCGTCGCGCTCGCGACCATGCACAACGCCGTCGTCACCATCGGCGGCGTACAGCCCGGGAAAGCGGTGCTGATCCAGGGCGCAAGCTCCGGCGTCGGCCTGATGGCGATGCAGATTGCCAAGCTCAAGGGCGCCAGGCTCGTGATCGGCTCCTCGACCGACGCCACCCGCCGCGGCCGGCTGAAGGAGTATGGCGCCGACCTCGCGGTCGATTCCTCCGACCCCACATGGGTCGACGAGGTGCTGAAGGCGACGAACGGCGAAGGTGTCGACCTCATCGTTGACCAGGTCTCGGGCAAGGTCGCCAGCCAGAACCTCGCGGCGACGAAGGTAAAAGGCCGTATCGTCAATGTCGGCCGGCTCGGCGGCACCCATGCCGATTTCAACTTCGACCTGCACGCGGCCCGCCGCATCGATTATGTCGGCGTCACCTTCCGCACCCGCACCATCGCGGAAGTCCGTGAGATCTTCGACGAGGTCAAGAAGGACATCTGGGGCGCGGTCGAGTCGCGAAAACTGCAGCTGCCGATCGACAAGGTGTTTGCCTTCGACGACATCGACAAGGCATTCGAGCACATGGAGGCCAACAAGCACCTGGGGAAGATCGTCGTGAGGCTGTAGTGACCGCGGGCGGCGAGAGGCCATATGGCGCGCTCTCTCCATTCGTCATGGCCGGGCTTGTCCCGGCCATCCACGCACCGCCGCGGCTGAAAAAGACCGTGGATGCCCGGGACAAGCCCCGGCATGACGGGGCTGACCCGCTCCTGCAACTCACTAGCGTCTACGCCTGTGGATCGTCGCTTGATGTTCAGTCATAGGCTGCTAAATCCCCGCCATGAGCTCCCAACACAACAAGACCTCGGTCGCAGCGATCTCGATCTTCGCCAGTGGCGGCATGGCGGCGGCCAAGTTCGCGGTCGGAATCGCGATCGGCTCGCTGGCGCTGATCTCCGAGGCGCTGCATTCGTCGATCGACCTGGTCGCCACCATCATCACCTGGGCGGTGGTGCGGGTGTCCGACAAGCCGGCGGATGAAGAGCATCATTACGGCCACGGCAAACTCGAAAGCGTCTCGGCACTGGGCGTCACCGCCCTGCTCTATGTGCTCGCCGGCGGCATCCTGGTGGAGTCCTACAGCCGGCTGCGCGAGGGAACCGCGCCGCCGACGATTTCGGCCGTGCCGTTCGTGGTGCTGGTGATCGACATCGCCGTCAATCTCTGGCGCGCCCGTGCCCTGCACCGCGCCGCGCGGGAGACCAGGAGCCAGGCGCTCGCCGCCGATGCGCTGCATTTCGCCTCCGACGTGATGGGCTCGTTCGCCGTGATCGTAGGCCTGATCCTCGCCGCCCTCGGCTTCTGGTGGGGCGACGCGGCTGCCGCCGCCGCGGTTGCCGTGATGATCGCCCTGCTCGGCCTGCGCATGGCCGGCTCGACCGTGCAGACGCTGGTCGACCGTGCCCCCGAAGGCGCGCATGAGGCGGCCACGGCCGCGATCCGCAACGTACCGGGTGTGATCGACGTCGAGCGGCTCCGCGTGCGCATGGTCGGGGCCACCACATTTATCGACACGATCGCAAAGGTGCCGCGGACTTATCCCATCGACCGGGTCGAGGACATCAAGCGCAACGCGCAAGCAGCCGTCGAGAAGGCCTTCGGCGATACCGACCTCACCTTCACCGCAGTCCCCGTGGCGCGCGACAACGAGACCGTGCGCGACCGCATCATGGTCATCGCCCACAATTCGGGCCTCGCCATCCACCACGTCACGGTGCACGATCTCGGCGCCAAGCTGATCGTCAGCATCGACCTCGAGGTCGACGCCGGGATGCAGCTCGACGCCGCCCATGACGTCGCCAACACGCTGGAACGCAACATCCAGGAAGAGTTCGGCGCGGACGTCGAGGTCGACGTCCACATCGAGCCGCTGGAACCGGAACTGCCGTTCGGGGCCGATGCTGAACCGGAACGGGTGCGGGCCATCGCCGCCGCCCTGACGGAATATGCCGCCGACGGCGAGATCCACGACATCCACAATGTCCGCGTCCGCAACACTGACGCCGGCGAGATCGTCAACTTCCACTGCCGCGCCGAGCCGTCGATGAGCGTGATCAGGGTGCACGAGCATGTCGACGCGATCGAGCGCGCGTTGCGGCGCGCGTTCCCGAGCGTGAAGCGCGTCATCAGTCACGCCGAACCGCCGCGCGCGTGACGGAGAATGTGCGAGGAGTCACACGTTCTCGTTTCGGACTCGCCGCGCACGTAACTTTGCGGACGCGCGACGCACAAACTGCGCGTTGGATAAGAATAAATTCGCGTTAACGATTCGTTGACTCTCGACAGCCCGCGAAATCTGGATTCAAATCGACCATGATTCGGAAGCGATGTGGGGCTGCTTCCGAACTCAAGTTGCAAGCAGGTTTCCAGGGGGCTTTAGGCATGTCGCGTGCAGACGCCGCGAACGCGTGCGTCCAATCCGATTCGATCAAAGGATTGGCGCAATCGATCGCGAAACCTGCCTATCATCGGCTCCTGATCGCGGAGCCTGCGCTGCGCCGTGCCGTGCCGACGCTCATCATCGCGTTCCTGATCACGATCTGCCTCGGCGCGTTCGTGCAGGTCGTCGACCAGACACGCCAGAAGCGGCTGGTGATCCGCCACGACATCTCGGCGCTCGCCGACCTGCTCGCCGAGCGTATCGACCGCCTGACCTCCGGGCGACAGGAGCGGCTGAAGAACATCGAGAGCCTGCCGGCGCTGCTGCCCGATCTCATTCCATCCTGGGGCACCGCCTCGGGCCGCCACGTCATCGTCACCTCGGCCGGCCTCGACCGCCGCATCCTCGCCCGTATCCCGGTCGACAGCGATCCCTCGGGCAACGACCGCCTGCTCGACGCGATCACGACGGCGCAATTGCTAGCGGCGCCGCCGCGCGACGGCAACATCTCCGACATGACGTTGCCGAACGGCAACGCTGCGATGGCGACCTCGCGGCAGATCAAGTCGCTGCCCGGCTTCGTGACCGTGATCCAGGAGCGCAACGAGCCGATCTGGGGTTCGGACGCTGCGCTGTCGGTGACGCTGTCGGCCACCACCGGCTTCGTGGTCCTGATCCTCGGCTTCGCCTTCCACTGGCAATCCACCCGTGCCCGCGAGGGCGACCTGATCAACGACGCCGTGCGCGGCCGCATCGACACCGCGCTCAACCGCGGCCGCTGCGGGCTGTGGGACTGGGACCTGTCGCGCGGCCGCATCTTCTGGTCGCAGTCGATGTTTTCGATGCTCGGCCTCGACGGCCGCAACGAGCTCCTCACCTTCGGCGAGGTCAACGCGCTGGTGAAGTCCGACGACATCGACCTGTTCGAGATCGCCGACCAGCTCATCTCCGAGAAGATCGACCACATCGACCAGACCTTCCGCATGCAGCATGTCGACGGCCACTGGATCTGGCTGCGCGTCCGCTGCGAAAAGACCAGCGGCGCGACGGACTCCAGCGTTCACCTGATCGGGATCGCCGTCGACATCACCGAGCAGAAGAGCCTCGCCGAGCGGACCGTGGAAGCCGATCTGCGCCTGCGCGACGCCATCGAGACCATTCCCGAAGCCTTCGTGCTGTGGGACGCGAGCGACCGCCTGGTGCTCTGCAATTCGCACTTCCAGCGCCTGCACAAGCTGCCGGACAGCGCCGTCATCCCCGGCACCTCTTACGAGACCGTGCTCGAGGTCGGCCGCATGCCCGAGGTCCGCACCCGGCACAACGAGACTGCGAGCCAAGGCCCCGGCGCGCGCACCTTCGAGGCGCAGCTCGACGACGGCAGCTGGCTGCACATCAGCGAGCGCCGCACCAAGGACGGCGGCTACGTCTCGGTCGGCACCGATATCACCCGCATCAAGGAGCACGAGCAGAAGCTGGTCGACAACGATCTACGCCTGCGCGCCACCGTCATCGACCTCAAGCGCTCGCAGGCAGCCCTGGAGCGCCAGGCGGGCGAACTCGCCGATCTCGCCGAGAAATACCAGCGCGAGAAGACCCGCGCCGAGGAAGCCAACCAGACCAAGTCGAAATTCCTCGCCAATATGAGCCACGAGCTGCGCACGCCGCTGAACGCGATCATCGGCTTCTCCGAGATCATGGGCTCGGGCATGTTCGGCGAGCTCGGCTCGGAGAAGTACCAGGAATACTGCCACGACATCCTGACCAGCGGGCATTATCTGCTCGAAGTCATCAACGACATCCTCGACATGTCCAAGATCGAGGCCGGCCGCATGAAGCTCGACATGGAAGAGCTCGACCTGGCGCAGACGCTGGCGGAATCCCTGCGGGTCGTCACCGGCCGCGCGCAGGACAAGCACCTGACGCTCGACGCCGACATTGCCAAGTCCATCTCCGTCGTCGCCGACCGCCGCGCCACCAAGCAGATCATCGTCAATTTGCTCTCCAACGCCGTGAAATTCACGCCCGACGGCGGACGCATCGTGGTGCGCAGCCGAGAGCTCGACGACAGGATCGTGCTGATGATCGCCGACACCGGCATCGGCATCGCACCGCATTCACTGGCGCGGCTCGGCCGCCCTTTCGAGCAGGTCGAGAGCCAGCTCACCAAGACCTATCACGGCTCGGGACTGGGGCTTGCGATCGCCCGCTCGCTGGCGCAGCTTCACGGCGGCTCGATGCGGCTGCGCTCCAAGCTGGAGGTCGGCACCGTCGTGCGCGTCACCCTGCCCCGCGACCCGATCAAGTCGGCATCAGGAATATCGGCCGCGGCCTGATGGCTACGATTGCAGCGACGGCGCGACTTCCCGCGCGACATTGACCAGCGCCGCAATCAGCGGCGTCATCGGATCGCGCTGCGGGATCACCATGCCGATGCTGTAATTGACGTCGGGATCGGTGATCGGGATCGACCGCACCGTATCGGACAGGCCGAGCGTCTCGGCGAGCTTGGCCGGCATCACGCTGGCCCAGCGCCCCGTCTTCACATGCGTGAACAGCACGAGCAGCGAATTCGAGGTCAAGGTCGGCGTCGCCTCGGCACCGACCGAACGTAACGCGCGGTCGATGATGCGACGGTTCTGCATGTCGGGCGTCAGCAGGCACAGCGGCACCTGTCCGACCTCCTTCCACGTCACCGTCTCGCGATCGCCGAACATTCCATCGGGCGCGGTGAGCAGGCGATAGCTCTCGCTGTAGAGCGGGATGGTGCGCACCTTGCCGATCGGCTCGTTCTCGATATAGGTCAGCCCCGCATCCACCTCGAGATTCTCGAGCAACCCCAGCACCTCCGATGAGGTGGTGGACTGGATGCGGAAACGCACCTCGGGATGTCTGGCGCGGAACGGCGTCGTCAGCGCAGCGACCATGCCGAGCACGGTCGGAATTGCGGCTATACGTATCTCGCCGGAGAGCTGATGCTTCAGCCCGTTGATCTCGTCACGCATCGCGCGGGCATCGCCCACGATCCGCCGCGCCCAATCCAGCGCCCGCTCGCCTTCCGGCGTAAAACCCTGGAAGCGGGAGCCGCGCTGGACCAGCATCACGCCGAGGATCTCCTCGAGCTGCTTGAGCCCGGTCGACATCGTCGGCTGCGTCACGCCGCAGACCTCCGCCGCGCGTCCGAAATGCCGTTCCTTCGCCAGCGCCAGCAACAGTTCAAGCTTGTCGAGCAACCGGTCATCCCCTCGAATTGTGTGGTGGCATACAAGCTAGCATGCCCGCCCCCTTCCAACACGCAAAAACCGCCCGGCGGACGGCTTCAATTGCAATTTCAGATCGAGTGATCGCCATCGCAAATCGATCGGAATCCGCAATCGCAGCATGAGACAGCTTTATTGATCTTCGAACGATTCCAAATAGTTTGCGCTGAGCAGACGCTCTGGTTGAGAACGAAGAATGACAGCGGTTTTTGAGCCTTGGGACGAAACGCGCGGCGCCGAGATCATCGCCGAACACAGCAAGCAGGAAGGCGCGACGCTGGTGATCCTGCACGCGCTTCAGGAGGCGTTTGGCTACGTGCCGGCGGCAGCCATTCCCATGGTGGCGCAGGCGCTCAATCTGTCGCGCGCCGAAGTGCATGGCGTGTTCACGTTCTACCATGATTTCCGCCACAAACCGGCCGGCCGCCATGTGCTGAAGCTGTGCCGCGCGGAGGCCTGTCAGGCGGCGGGCGGCGACGCGCTGGCTGCGCGTGCGGAGGCGAAGCTCGGCGTATCGCTCGGCCATACCACGGCCGATGACCGCGTCACGCTGGAGCCGATCTACTGCCTCGGACTGTGCGCGACAGCGCCGTCCGCGATGCTCGACGGCCGGCTGATCGGCCGACTCGATGAAAAGCGTATCGATGCTCTCGTTGCGGAGGCGCAGCGATGAGCATCCGTCTATATGTCTCTCGCGATGCCGGTGCGCTTGCGGTCGGCGCCGACGAGGTCGCGCTGGCGCTGGAGCAGGCTGCAGCCAAGCGTGGCATTGCCATCCAGATCGTCAGGACCGGCTCGCGCGGCCTGTACTGGCTCGAACCGCTGGTCGAGGTCGCGACGCCGCAGGGCCGGATCGCGTTCGGCCCTGTGACCGAGACCGATGTGCCCTCCCTGCTCGACGCGCTCGCGAGCAACACGCCGCATCTACTGCGGCTCGGGGCCACCGACGAGATCCCCTGGCTCAAGCGCCAGACCCGCCTGACCTTCGCGCGCTGCGGCGTGATCGACCCGCGCTCGCTCGACGACTACCGCGCCCACGGCGGCTACAAGGGCCTGGAGCGCGCGCTGTCGCTCGGCTCGGAAGCGATCCTCAATGAAGTAACCGCGTCCGGCCTGCGCGGCCGCGGCGGCGCGGGCTTCCCGACCGGCATCAAGTGGAAGACGGTCGCGCAGGCGAAAGCGGATCGCAAGTTCATCGTCTGCAACGCCGACGAAGGCGACAGCGGCACCTTCGCCGACCGCATGATCATGGAAGGCGATCCCTTCCTCGTCATCGAGGGCATGACGACCGCCGGCATCACCGTCGGCGCGACCAAGGGCTACATCTACATCCGCAGCGAATATCCACACGCCGTCGAGACGATGAATGCGGCCATCCAGGCGGCGAAGCGCGGCGGCTATCTCGGCGCGAACATTGGTGGTTCCACGCATAGCTTCGATCTCGAGGTCCGCGTCGGCGCCGGCGCTTACGTTTGCGGTGAAGAGACCTCGCTGCTGGAAAGCCTAGAAGGCCGGCGTGGCATCGTGCGCGCAAAGCCGCCACTGCCCGCGCATCAGGGCCTGTTCGGCAAGCCGACCGTCATCAACAACGTGCTGTCGTTCGCCGCCATCCCCTTCATCCTGGCCGAAGGCGCCAAGGCCTATGCCGATTTCGGCATGGGTCGCTCGCGCGGTACGATGCCGATCCAGCTCGCCGGCAACATCCGCCACGGCGGGCTGTTCGAAACGGCGTTCGGCGTGACGCTGGGCGAGCTCGTCGACGACATCGGCGGCGGCACATTCACGGGCCGTCCGGTCCGCGCGGTGCAGGTCGGCGGTCCCTTGGGCGCCTACTTCCCGCGCGCGCTGTTCGACACGCCTTTCGACTACGAGGCCTTCGCCGCGCGCGACGGCCTGATCGGCCATGGCGGTATCGTCGTGTTCGACGACAGCGTCGATATGCGCAGGCAGGCGCGTTTCGCCATGGAATTCTGCGCCATCGAATCCTGCGGCAAGTGCACGCCGTGCCGGATCGGCTCGACCCGCGGCGTCGAGACCCTCGAGAAGATCATCAACGGCGAACGCGTGAGCGAAAACCTCGCACTCGTCGAGGACCTCTGCAACACCATGAAATTCGGCTCGCTCTGCGCGCTCGGCGGCTTCACGCCCTATCCCGTGCTCAGCGCACTGAAGCACTTCCGGGAGGATTTCGTCCCGGCCCCGAGCACGCTTCAGGCCGCGGAATAGGAGAACGACAATGTCTCTGATCGAAGAAATCGACTTCGGTACGCCGCGCTCGAAATCGGAAACGATGGTGACCCTGACCATCGACGGCAACCAGGTCACGGTGCCCGAGGGCACCTCGATCATGCGGGCGGCGATGGACGCCGGCCATCAAATACCGAAACTCTGCGCGACCGACATGGTCGACGCATTCGGCTCGTGCCGGCTTTGCGTCGTCGAAATCGAGGGCCGCGCCGGCACGCCGGCCTCCTGTACCACGCCTGTCATGTCCGGTCTGATCGTGCACACCCAGAGCGAGCGGCTCAAGAAGCTGCGCAAGGGCGTGATGGAGCTCTACATCTCCGACCATCCGCTCGACTGCCTCACCTGCGGTGCCAACGGCGATTGCGAGTTGCAGGACATGGCCGGCGCCGTGGGCCTGCGCGACGTGCGTTACGGCTATGAGGGCGAGAACCACGTCTTCGCCAAGACACCTGGCAAGTCCAATGGCGAGATCAACGCCGCCTGGATGCCGAAAGACGAGTCCAACCCGTACTTCACCTACGATCCCTCCAAGTGCATCGTCTGCTCGCGTTGCGTCCGCGCCTGCGAGGAGGTGCAAGGCACCTTCGCGCTGACGATCTCCGGCCGCGGCTTCGACAGCCGCGTCTCGCCCGGCATGAGCGAGAGCTTTCTCGGCTCCGAATGCGTCTCCTGCGGCGCCTGCGTGCAGGCCTGCCCGACCGCCACATTGACCGAGAAATCCGTGATCGAGATCGGCCAGCCCGAGCACTCCGTCGTCACCACCTGCGCCTATTGCGGCGTCGGCTGCGCCTTCAAGGCCGAGATGCGCGGCGAGGAAGTCGTTCGCATGGTGCCGTACAAGGACGGCAAGGCCAATCGCGGCCATTCCTGCGTCAAGGGCCGCTTCGCCTGGGGCTACACCAACCACAAGGAACGCATCCTCAACCCGATGATCCGCGAGCGGATCGAGGATCCCTGGCGCGAAGTGTCGTGGGACGAGGCCTTCTCGTTTGCCGCCGAGAGGATGCGCGGCATCCAGAAGAAATACGGCCGCGACGCCATCGGTGGGATCACGTCGTCCCGCTGCACCAATGAAGAAACCTATCTGGTGCAGAAGCTGATCCGCGCCGGCTTCGGCAACAACAACGTCGACACCTGCGCCCGCGTCTGCCACTCCCCGACCGGCTATGGCCTCTCGACAACGTTCGGTACCTCTGCCGGCACGCAGGATTTCGACTCGGTCGAGGACACCGACGTCGTCGTCATCATCGGTGCCAACCCCGCTTCGGCCCATCCGGTGTTCGCCTCCCGCCTGAAGAAACGGCTGCGCCAGGGCGCCAAGCTGATCGTGATCGATCCGCGCCGCACCGAGATGGTCGAATCGCCGCATGTGAATGCGCTCCATCTGCCGCTGATGCCCGGCACCAACGTTGCGGTCATGACAGCGCTGGCGCATGTGATCGTCACCGAAGGCCTCGTCGACGAAGCTTTCGTGCGCGAGCGCTGCGACTGGAGCGAGTTTGAGGAATGGGCGGCGTTCGTCGGCCAGCCGGACAACAGCCCGGAAACCACCGCCATCCTCACCGGCGTCGATCCGAAGGATCTGCGAGAGGCGGCGCGCACCTACGCCACCGGCGGCAACGGCGCGATCTATTATGGTCTCGGCGTCACCGAGCACAGCCAGGGCTCGACCACCGTGATCGCGATCGCCAACCTCGCGATGGCCACGGGCAATATCGGTCGTCCCGGCGTGGGCGTGAACCCGCTGCGCGGCCAGAACAACGTGCAGGGCTCCTGCGACATGGGCTCGTTCCCGCACGAACTTCCCGGCTACCGCCACATCTCGGGCGATGCCGTGCGGGACCAGTTCGAGGCGCTGTGGAACGTCAAGCTCAACCCCGAGCCGGGCCTGCGCATTCCCAATATGTTCGACGCCGCGGTCGAAGGCACGTTCATGGGGATCTACGTGCAGGGCGAGGACATCCTGCAATCCGATCCCAACACCAAGCATGTGGTAGCAGCACTCTCGGCGATGGAATGCATCATCGTCCACGACCTCTTCCTGAATGAGACCGCGAACTACGCCCATGTGTTCCTGCCAGGCTCCAGCTTCCTCGAGAAGGACGGCACTTTCACCAACGCCGAGCGCCGCATCCAGCGCGTGCGCAAGGTCATGACGCCGAAGAACGGCCTCGCCGACTGGGAAGTCACCATCGGCCTCGCCAGGGCCATGGGCTTCGAGATGAGCTACAGCCATCCTTCCGAGATCATGGACGAGATCGCGGCGCTGACCCCGACCTTCGCCGGTGTCTCCTATGCCAAGCTCGACGAGCTCGGCTCAGTGCAATGGCCCTGCAACGACAAGGCGCCCGAGGGCACGCCGGTGATGCATATCGACGGCTTCGTCCGCGGCAAGGGCAAGTTCGTCGTCACAGAATATGTCGCGACCGACGAACGCACCGGCCCACGTTATCCGCTGCTGCTCACCACGGGCCGCATCCTTAGTCAGTACAATGTCGGCGCGCAGACGCGGCGCACCGAGAACGTGGTCTGGCATGCCGAAGATCGGCTGGAGATCCATCCGCACGATGCCGAACAGCGCGGCGTGCGCGACGGGGACTGGGTGCGGCTGAAGAGCCGCGCCGGCGAGACCACGCTACGTGCGGAGATCACCGATCGCGTCGCGCCGGGCGTCGTCTACACCACCTTCCACCATCCGGACACGCAGGCCAACGTCATCACGACCGACTATTCGGACTGGGCAACCAACTGCCCCGAATACAAGGTCACGGCAGTGCAGATCTCGCCGTCGAACGGCCCGTCCGACTGGCAGAAGGCCTACGAAGCGCAAGCACGGCATTCCCGCCGCATCGCGTCGGCCGAGGCCGCGGAGTAGCGGCATGCACGTGCCGGTCCAGGCCATCGACCGCGATATCTGGCGCGACGGTGTCGCGTCCGATGGAGCGCGGCTGATCCCGGAGGAGACGCCGCTGGCGCTGACCTACAATGGCGGCACCTACGCCGTTATGATGGGAACGCCTCAGAACCTTGAAGACTTCGCGGTCGGCTTCAGCCTGGACGAAGGCATCATCAAATCCGTCGATGACATCAAGTCGCTCGAAATGGTCCGCCTCGACGATGGCATCGAGCTGCGCATGTGGTTGGCGCCCGACAATGCCGCGCGCATCAGCGAGCGCCGCCGTCACATCGCCGGCCCGACCGGCTGCGGCATCTGCGGCATCGACTCGATTGCCGAAGCCGTGCGGCCTGCAGCCGTCGTGCCGCGGGGACAGACGTTTACGCCCGAGCAGGTCATGGCGGCGATGCAGACCATCGCACCGTTGCAATCGATCAATTTGCAAACCCGCGCCGTTCACGCCGCCGCGTTCTGGTCGCCTGCCGGCGGTATCGTCGCGCTGCGGGAGGATGTCGGCCGCCACAATGCGCTCGACAAGCTCGCCGGCTCGCTGGCGCGCAGCCGCACGGTTGCAAGCGGCGGCATCGTGTTGCTGACGAGCCGCGTCTCGGTCGAGATGGTGCAGAAGACCGCCGCCATCGGCGCGCCGGTGATGGTCGCCGTCTCCGCGCCGACCGCACTCGCGGTGCGCACCGCGGAGGCCGCCGGCATCACGCTGATTGCCATTGCCCGCCAGGACGGGTTTGAAGTGTTTTCGCATGGCGGCCGGGTTGTCGCCCGTCATGCCACGGAGGTTGCCGATGTCGCCTGACCGCCTGATCTACATGGCCAACCAGATCGGCACGTTCTTCCGAAGCCAGGGCCACGACAAGGCCGTGCCGGGGATCGCCGACCACATCAAGAAATTCTGGGACCCGCGGATGAAGCGAGCGATCTTCGCCCATCTCGATGCCGGCGGCGTGGGCCTGGAGCCGAACGTGCGCGAGGCGCTCACCTCGCTGAAGCCGACGACGTCCCTTCCAGCAGCGCCTTGAAGACACGGCGCACCTCGCTCTGCGTCTCCTTCACGCGCGCCTCCAGCGAGGAGAAATGCGGCGCATCGCCCGCGCGTGCCATCACGCGCAGAAGGTCGGTGCCGGCGGTCTCGGGCTTGAACCGGTCGCTGACACAGAGCCGCAGGATCTGCGTCAGGTCGTGATAGAGCCGCGCCGCGGCCCGCAATATCTCGGTCTCCGATTGCGCGAGCACACCGAGCCTGCATGCATTTTCCAGCACCTGCATGGTGGCGACGTCGAGAATCTCCGGCGTCTCGTGAGCATGCACGAGCTGGAGATATTGCGCGATGAAGTCGATGTCGACCATGCCGCCGGCGGCATATTTAAGATCCCAGCAATCGGCCTCGCCCTTCTCCTGGGCGATCGCACGCCGCATGTCGGCAACGTCGTTGGCAGTGATTGCGGGATCGCGGCGACGGGTCAGGACATCGCGGATGACGCGCTCGATCCGTTCCCCGAATTCGGGCGAAGCCGACACCACGCGCGCGCGCGTCAGCGCCATGTGCTCCCAGGTCCAGGCCTCGTTGGCCTGGTAGTCCGCGAACGAGACCAGGCTCGAGGCCACAGGGCCGGCACGCCCCGAGGGGCGCAGCCGCATGTCGATTTCGTAAAGCACCCCGTAATTGGTGCGCGTCGTGAACGCGCTGATCAGGCGCTGGGTGAAGCGGGCGAAGTAATGGGCACCTTGCAATGACTTCGCACCGTCGGAGTCCGGATTGTCGCCGTCGAAATCGTAGAGCAGGATCAGGTCGAGATCGGACGAAGCCGTCATCTCGCGGCTGCCGAGCCGGCCCATCGCGATGATCGCGGTCTCCTGCCCCTTGATCCGGCCATGCTGGGCGGCGAAGCGGTCGGCGACGAGGCCATGCACGGTATGCACGATGCCCTCGGCGACGTCGGCAAAGGCCGTGCTCGCCTGCTGCGCCGAGACCGTGCCCGAGAGAATGCGCGTGCCGATCAGGAACAGGCTCTCCTGCCCAAACAGGCGCAGGCGGTCGAGGAACTCCTCGTAAGAGCCGGCATCCTGCACCGTCATCGCAAGCCGCCCCGACAATTCCTGCCTGTCGGGCATGGCGCCGAAGAAGCGCGGATCAATCAGGCCGTCCATGAGCTGCGGCTGCCGCGCCAGCATCTCGCCGAGCCGGGGCGCCGCGCCCAGCACCAGGGCCACGAGCGCGACGAGATCGCGATTCTGGCCGAGCAGCGTGATCAGCCGGCCGCCGCGCTGAAGCGCTCCAAGGAAATGGTCGAACGCCACGACGGCCCGATCCGGCTCCTCGGCATGAGCGAGACCGTCGATCAGGGCCGGCACGAATTCGACGAATGCGTTTCGCGTCGCCTCGACGCGGAACACGCGGTACTCGCCGGTGAGCCAGTCACGCACGGTCTGCGCGACGGCAGCAGGCTTCTTGAAGCCGAGCGTCGCCAGGTACTGAAGCAGCCGCGGATCGTCGGGACCCGCACTGTAGTCGAGCGCCGGCAGCTTGGCCGTGCCGGTCGGATCGTCGCCCTCGAACAGTTTTTCGTAGTGACCCTGCACGATCTCGAGCTGACGCAAAAGGTCGCGGGCAAAGGCCTCGCGATCCGGATAGCCGAAGAACCAGGCGAAACGCTCGACCGCCTCCTTGTCCTCGGGCAGCGTGTGGGTCTGCTCGTCCGCGATCATCTGGAGGCGATGCTCGACCCGGCGCAGGAACTGGTACGCCGTGGTCAGCTCGTCGCGCGCCGCAAACGTGATCCAGTTGCTGGAAGCGAGCACGCCAAGCGCGGCAAGCGTCGGCCGCACCCGCAGCTCAGGATGGCGGCCACCGGCGATCAATTGCTGGGTCTGGGCGAAGAACTCGATCTCGCGGATTCCGCCGCGCCCGACCTTCACATTATGTCCTTCGACGGCAACCTCGCTCTGGCCGCGATAGGTCTGCATCTGCCGCTTCATGTCGTGGACGTCGGCAAGCGCGGCAAAGTCGAGATGCTTGCGCCAGACGAAGGGCGCGATCTCCGCGAGCAGCGCCTCGCCCGCCCTGGGATCGCCGGCGCAGGCTCGCGCCTTGATCATCGCGGCGCGCTCCCAGGTACGCCCTTCCCGCTCATAATAGTTCAGCGCGGCGTCGCGCGAAATCGCCACCTGCGTCGAGGATGGATCGGGACGCAGGCGCAGATCGACGCGGAAGACGTAGCCGTCATAAGTGCGCTGCTGGAGAATGCGTGCCATCCCTTGCGTCACCCTCACGAAGAATGGCTGGGGTTCGATATCCGCGGCCAGCGTCGTATTGTCGGGATCGAAAAACACGATGAGATCGATGTCGCTGGAATAGTTCAGCTCGCCTGCGCCCATCTTGCCCATCGCAAGCACGATCAGCCCGCAACCCTCCTCCGGCGCCTCGGGATCGGGCGGCGAGAGCTTGCCGCGTGCGGCTTCCTGCCGCAGCAGGTATTGAAGCGCCGCCCGCACCGAGGACACTGCGACATCGGTGAGCGCTGCGGTCACCCGCATCACCGGCCAGACCCCGCCGATGTCGCACAGTGCGATCAGGAGCGCGGCCTCCGCCTTCATGCGGCGCAGCAGCCGCATCACCTCGGCTTCGTCGGATGCCGCGAGCACCGCGCCGTTCGCCTCCGCGACCAGCGTGGCGAGATGCGCATCCGGTTCGCATTCCAGCAGCCGGATCAGGCGCTGCGGATCAGCGCGCACCAGCTCGAACAGATAAGGCGAGAATTCCGCGATGCCGGCCAGGATGTCCCGCGCGAAGCGGTGAGCCAGCAGCGCTTCAAGACGAGTGAATTGCGCGGGCTCGAGCTCGGCCAGCCAGCTTTCAAAACGTCCTTGGTCAGTGACGGAAGCGGCAATATGGGGAGCCTCCGCGAAGCGTGCGGCAAGTCTCTCACCATGCTTGTCCGCGTTTCCCGGCGCGGAATGGTTCATGCCACCTTCTGTGGCACATCCTGCATTGGCGGAGCAACCCTGTCGCCGGCCCCCGCGCGCGCCGGCAGCACAAGCGTGGCGACAAGCCCGGGCTGGGCGTCACCCAACCTCAACTCACCGCCATGCAATGTCGCGACCGCGGAGGCGAGACTGAGGCCGAGGCCGGATCCAGGCAGCGTGCGGCTGGCTTCCAGCCGCACGAATCGCTCGACGGCATGCTTGCGGTCGGCCTCGGGGATACCGGGGCCGCGATCGGTGACGCTGAGCAGCACCTGGTCGCCCTCGCGTTTCGCCTCGATCGTGATCTGCCTTGAATCGAGGCTGACCACGGTTCCACCTGTTAGCGCGACCGGCTTGCCGTATTTGATCGCATTCTCGACCAGATTGGCGAGCGCCTGGCTGATCAGTTCGCGGTTGGCGTGCACCGGCGTTGGATCGGCCTTGACCTTCAGCGTCATGCCGTCGTCTTCAGCCAGCGGCTCGTAGAGCTCGTGGATGCCGTTGGCGACATCGGCCGCGTCGAAATCGTCCATGTTGCCGCGCGCCTGCCCGGACTCGGCGCGCGCGATCATCAGCAGCGCGTTGAAGGTACGGATCAGGCCGTCGGATTCCTCTATGGTCCGCTCCAGCGCGGCGCGGTAGTCAGCCTCGCTGCCTGATTTCGCCAGCGCCTCCTCGGCGCGGTTGCGCAAGCGTGTCAGCGGCGTCTTGAGATCGTGGGCGATGTTGTCGGAGACCTCCTTCAGCCCCGCCATCAGCGCCTCGATGCGCTCCAGCATGGCATTGAGATTTTCGGCGAGGCGGTCGAGCTCGTCACCGCTGCGTCCTACCGGCAGGCGCTCGCTGAGATCGCCGGTCATGATGCGATGGGCCGTCCCGGACATGGCGTCGATGCGCCTGAGCACCCTGCGCGCGACGAAGATCCCGCCGCCCAGGCCAAGCACCACGACGATCAGCACCGACCATTGCGCGGCCTTGGCGACGATGCCGAACAAGCGCCGCCGCTCGGCGAGGTCGCGGCCGATCAGAAGCCGGAAGCCATTCTCGAGCTCGGTGACGCGCACCAGGGCGCGATGGTCGCGCTCGTCCGCATCCTCGATGCGCCGATACGCCGTCTCCGACCAGCCGCGCGTCGCCATCACGCCGGGCGCCAGCGAGCCGACATTGCCGGCGATCGCCTGCCCGGTCGGCGTGGTCACGAGGTAGAGGTTGGCCCCCGGCCGCAGCGCCCGGTACTCAATCGCGCGCACGAGGCCGACCAAGCCGCGGCGGCCGTAGATCTCGTTGATCTCAGACGTCTCGGCATTGACCGTCTGCGTGATTTCCTCGGTGATCAGCCGCCGCGTATTCCAGGCGAAATAGGCCAGCAGCGAGGCCGCGAACATCGCGAACAACAGCAAATAGACCAGCGTCAGCCGGAATGCCGTGGTGCGGACGAGTTTACCGAATGCCGTCACGGATCATGTATCCCGCGCCGCGGATCGTGTGCAGCAGCGGCCGCTCAAAACCCTTGTCGATCTTGGAACGCAGCCGTGAAATGTGCACGTCGATCACGTTGGTCTGCGGATCGAAATGATAGTCCCACACGTTCTCCAGCAGCATGGTGCGGGTCACCACCTGGCCCGCATGCTTCATCAAATATTCGAGCAGGCGGAATTCGCGCGGCTGCAGCGTCAGCTCGTCCTTGCCGCGCGCGACGCGATGGGAGAGCCGGTCGAGCTCGAGATCGCCGACCCGGTACAACGTGTCCTCGGCCGGACCGCCGCGGCGGCGCGACAGCACCTCGACCCGGGCCAGGAGCTCGGCGAAGGAATAGGGTTTTGGCAGATAGTCGTCGCCGCCGGCGCGCAAGCCCTTGATGCGGTCGTCGACCTGGCCGAGCGCGGAGAGAATCAGCACCGGCGTCGAATCGTCCTTGTCGCGGAGCGCGCCGATCACCGACAGGCCGTCGCGCTTGGGCAGCATGCGGTCAACCACCAGCACGTCGTAATCGCCGTTCTCGGCCATGGCGAGGCCTTCCTCGCCGTCGGCGGCGTGGTCGGCAATGTGCCCGACCTCGCGAAACGCCTTCACAAGGTAGTCGGCGGATTCGCGGTCGTCTTCGATGATGAGGAGGCGCATCGTGCGTTCGGCAACGGTCAAGGGAGTGAACCTTCTCTAAACATGGCGCGAGCGGCAATCGCATGCAAGCCGAGTGAGAGACTCTGGCATGGAGAAAAAGGCGGGCGGTGAAGCTGGGGGGACTTCACCGCCCTAGGCCTTCCGACGGAGGGGGGCGTATTCCACCGGAAGGTAGACAGGGGAAGCAAACGTTGCGCTGCTCCCCCGAAGGGCGCCGTCGGCGGGGGCGACTGATGCTGGCGACACCCTTCATCTCGGAGGCCTCCTGAGGCCCAGTCCTTGGTTAGCCCTTGGCGATGGGCACCGCGACGAAGCGCGACTGGCCGCCGCTCTTCACCCGCATCAGGACGCTGTTCTTGTTGTCCGTCCGCGCCGTGTTGATGGCGTCGCGGACTTCGCCGGCGGTGCTCACGCTCTTGCCGCCGACTTCGAGGATCACGTCACCTTCCTTGAAGCCGCGTTCGGCTGCGGCGCTCTTCGGATCGACTTCGGTGACCACGACGCCTTCCTTGCCGGCCCCGGCCACGGAATCGGCGGGCGCGACGGTCATGCCGAGCTTGGGCACATCGGTGCCGCGGCTCGCGCCCTTGCCGCTGTCCTTGTCGATGTCGGCCTTGGCCTCGATCGTGTTCGGCAGCTGGCCGAGGGTGAGGTTCACCACCTTGTCCTGGCCCTTGTGCAGCACGTTGAGCTTCACGGTCGCGCCGGGCGCCAGGCCGCCGATGGTACGGGCGAGCTCGCGCGCGTCCTTGACCGATTCGCCGTTGACCGACGTGATCACGTCACCGGACTCGATGCCGGCCTTGGCCGCCGGACCATTCGCCTGCGGCTCGGCAACCAGCGCACCTTCGGCCTTCTTCATGCCGAGGCTGTCGGCGATGTCGGGTGTCACTGGCTGAATCTGCACGCCGATCCAGCCGCGGCTGACCGAGCCCTTGTCCTTGAGCTGCGCCACCACGCTCTTCACGGTGCTGGCGGGGATCGAGAACGCGATGCCGACGCTGCCGCCGGAAGGCGAGTAGATCGCGGTGTTGACGCCCATCACCTCACCGTTGGTGTCGAAAGCCGGACCGCCGGAATTGCCCTTGTTCACGGGCGCATCGATCTGGATGAAATCGTCGTAGGGGCCGTTGCCGATGTCGCGGCCGCTGGCCGAGACGATGCCCGCAGTTACCGTGCCGCCCAGCCCGAACGGGTTGCCGACCGCGAGCACCCAGTCGCCGATCCGCGGCTTGCCGTCGGCAAGCTTCGCGAACGGGAAGCTCGAGCTGCCCTCGACCTTGATCAAGGCGAGGTCGGTGCGCTGGTCGGTGCCGATCACCTTGGCGGTGTAGGTCTTGCCGTCGTCGGTCGTGACCTCGACCTTGTCGGCGCCGTCGACCACGTGATTGTTGGTCACGGCAAAGCCGTCAGCCGAGATGAAGAAGCCGGAGCCCTGGCCCTGCACGACGCGGCCACGACCGCCACCGCCCTTCAGGCCCGGGATGCCATCCGGACCGCCGAAGCGACGGAAGAAGCGCTCCATCGGCGAGCCCGGCTGGAACGGCGACTGCGCGTCATCGCCATCATCATTGCTCGCGGTCTTCTCCTTCATGTTGACCTTCACCGAGATCACTGACGGTTTCACGCGCTCGACAATGTCGGCGAAACCGATCGGGCGCTCGACCTTGCGGACCTCGTTGTTGACCTGTGCATGCGCGGGGCTCGAGAACAGGTCGGCCGGCGAGGTCGACGTGCCGAAGCCGTAGACGGCGGCGCCGAGGCCGGCGACGACCGATGCCATCAGCGCGATCTTGCGGGCCGAGAAAACGGACCGGCGAGGCTGCCGGTAGGACGGAAGTTTCGAGAGGTCGGAACGGTCGGTCATGCAGAGATCTCCAGGGCCTTGAAATCCATTTGGTACCTGACGGCGGCACCTTACGGACCTGAAGATGGGGGCTGCCGCCTTACCGTGCGCTGGCGGGAGGGTTAAACTTTTGTAATGAACTGGGAATGCGGATGCGGCAGTTTATCGCGGCCGAAAGTCGTGAACCGGCAGGAACTTAACAAGGTTCCAGCAACGCCCGCGCGGTGCGGCTTGATGCGCGCAGCAACGTAGCTAGCGCGATGTGGCCTCGTCCGACATCAATGCAGCGAGACGCGCCTCTTCCTCGGGCGTGAGCGGCGGAGCCGGGATGTCTGCACCATTTCGCGCGCGCCGGCGGATTTGCAGCCATAGCGCCAGGCCGCCGCCAATCAGCAGCAGCGGCGCGAGCAGCCACAGCAGCATGTTCTGGCGCTCGAAGCGTGGCTTGAGCAGCACGAACTCGCCGTAGCGCGCGACCAGGAAATCGAGCACTTGCGAATTGCTGTCGCCGGCCGCGATGCGCTCGCGCACCAGGAGCCGCAAATCGCGCGCCAGCGGCGCATCGGAATCGTCGATCGACTGGTTCTGACAGACCATGCAGCGCAGCTCGCGCGACAAGTCGCGTGCACGCGACTCCTTCGCAGGGTCCGACATGATCTCGTCCGGCTGCACGGCATGCGCCGCAGGCAGGGCCAGCAGCATCAGCGCGATGAACGCGACCATCATTCGACGCATCGGATCACTCCGCCGGCTGCAGGCGCTGCTTGGTCCGCGCCGGTTTTGGCGCACCCACCCGCAGGCGCCGGTCCGACAGCGACAGCACGCCGCCGAACGCCATCAGCACAGGTCCCCACCAGATCAGCAGCACCAGCGGCTTGTGATAGATGCGCACGGCGATGGCGCCCTCGGCGGTGGCGTCGCCGAGCGAGATGTAGAGCTGGCTTGCGCTGCGCGTCAGCAGGGCGGCCTCGGTGGTCGAGGAGCCGCGGGTGGTGAAGCTGCGCTTGGACGGCGTCATCACGCTGAGCTTCTCACCGTCACTGCTGACGTTGAATTCGGCGATCATCTCGCGGAAGTTCGGCCCTTGACGCTGAAACAGACCGTCGAGCTTCACGTCATAGCCGGCGACATGGGCGACGTCGTTCTGTTTCATTGTCGCGATATATTCGCTGTTCCAGGTGGTCTCGCAGACGATCCCGATCAGCGCGACGCCGAGACCGGCATGCGCAAACGCGGAGCCCCAGGCCGAGCGCGGCAGGCCGCGGGCCCGATGCAGTGCCGTTGCGAACGGTAACCGCACCAGGCCGATCCGCTCGGCGATATCTGTGACGGCACCGGCGATGACAAAGACGCCAAGTCCGATTGCCAATGGCGCGAGCGCGCTGCCGCCGAGCACCCAGCCCCAGACCATGGCGACGGCGACGAGCCCGGCAACGCCGGCCGCGAGCAGACGCTGGGTGACGCCGAGCAGATCGCCGCGCTTCCAAGCCAGCATCGGCCCGAACGGCACGGCGAGCAGCAATAGCGTGAACAGCGGAGCGAAGGTGAGATTGTAGAAGGGAGCACCGACCGACATCTTGAAATCGGCAAGCATCTCCATCGCCAGCGGATAGAGCGTACCGAACAGCACCACCGCGCAGGCGACCGTGAGCAGCAGATTGTTCAGCACCAGCGCGCCCTCGCGCGAGATCGGCGCGAACAGGCCGCCCTGCTTCAACGACGTCGCGCGCCCCGCGAACAGCGACAGGCTGCCCCCGATGAACAGGCAGAGAATCAGGAGAATGAACACGCCGCGGGTTGGATCGGTCGCGAAGGCATGCACCGAGGTGATGACACCCGAGCGCACCAGGAAGGTGCCGAGCAGCGATAGCGAGAAAGTCAGGATCGACAAGAGGATGGTCCAGACCTTCAACGCGTTGCGCTTCTCCATCACCAGCGCCGAATGCAGCAGCGCTGTTCCGGCAAGCCACGGCATCAGCGAGGCGTTCTCGACCGGGTCCCAGAACCACCAGCCGCCCCACCCCAGCTCGTAATAGGCCCAGTAGGAGCCCATGGCGATACCGAGGGTCAGGAAGATCCAGGCGACCAGCGTCCATGGCCGCACCCAGCGCGCCCACGCGGCATCGATCCGCCCCTCCAGCAACGCCGCGATCGCGAAGGAAAACGAGATCGAGAAGCCGACATAGCCGAGATAGAGCATTGGCGGATGCACGGCGAGACCGATGTCCTGAAGCACCGGATTGAGATCGCGTCCCTCGATCGGCGGGTTGGCGATGCGCAGGAACGGGTTGGAGGTCACAAGGATGAAGAGATAGAAAGCGCTGGCGATCCACGCCTGTACGGCCAGCACATGCGCGCGCAGCGACAGCGGCAGATTATTGCCGAAGGCCGCGACCAATCCGCCGAACAGCGCGAGGATCGACACCCACAAGAGCATCGAGCCTTCATGGTTTCCCCACACGCCGGTGATCTTGTAGAGCAGCGGCTTCATGGAGTGGGAATTCTCGTAGACGTTGACGACGGAGAAGTCCGACTCCACGTGCAGCATCACCAGCGCGATGAACGACGCACCGACGAACAGAAGCTGCGCCAGCGCAGTGGAGCGCGCCACATTCATCAGCGCGTCATCGCGCAGCCGCGCGCCGATCAGGGGCACGATGGACTGGATCAGTGCCAGCCCGAGCGCCAGCACCAGCGCATAATGTCCCGACTCCGCGATCACCGCACTGCTCCCTGCGAATTGCCCTGCGCGGTCGTAGCCGCGGGCTTGACGCCGTCGGAAGCCTTGGCGCCGTAATCATCCTTCCAGTGCCCCTGCTTCTTCAGGGCATCGGCGACGTCCTTTGGCATGTAGGTTTCGTCGTGCTTGGCAAGCACGGTGTCAGCCTTGAACACGCCATTGGCGTCGAGCGCGCCTTCGGCGACGACGCCCTGCCCTTCCCGGAACAGATCAGGCAAAATGCCCTTGAAGGCGACCGGAAGCTTTGCACCGCCGTCGGCGACCTCGAAGGTCACTGCGAGATTGTCGCCGCGCTGGAGCGAGCCGGGCTGCACCAGGCCCCCGAGGCGAAACCGCTTGCCGGGCGCAACGTGCTTCTCGGCGACCATGGTCGGCGTCGAGAAGAATACGATCGAGTCGCGCAGCGCGTTGAGCACCAGCGCGGCCGCCAGCGCGAGCACGGCAAGCGAGCCGCCGATGATGGTCATACGTCGCTGCTTGCGCGTCATGGCGTATCCGTTCCCTGCCCGTCTCGTCCTGACATCGTCATCCGTCGAGCCCGAGCGTCTTGAGGCCTTCATCGAGCTGGCGCAACCGCGCTGCATCGTTGGCAACGGCCTGGCGGGCGTCGGTCGATGCCCCGACCGCCTTGTCGCGATCACCCATCACGAGATAGGCGCGCACCAGGCGCAGCCAACCCTCGACGTCGTCACCGTTCTGCTTGAGGCGCGTGGCGAGCCGTTCGACCATGCCGCGAACCATCGCGTTGCGATCGCCCTCTTTCATGTCCTTGGAAGCTGCGAGGGTCTCATCCGACAGCGCCGGCATCGTCACGCCACCGCCGCCGACCCGCGCGAGCGAGGTCTGCACCAGAGGGCGCCACGGTGCATCCGCCGGCGCTTTCGCCAGCAGCGCGCGCCAGATATTGGCGGCATCGTCCTTGCGGCCGTCCTGCTCGGCGGCGAGACCGAGGAAGTAGTTCGCTTTCGGGTCGTCGGCGCTGAGCGCCCGCGCGCGCTCGAACTCGGTCTTGGCTTCGGCGGTCACGACGCCGCCGGCGGCGGCCGAGATCGCTTCGCCGAGATCGGACCGGCGCTCCGCGCTCTCGCCATTGTAGGTGAGCGAGTTGCGATAGGCGCGCACGGCGTCGTCGAAGCGGCCAAGCCGCTCCAGCACGGGCGCGATCACGTTCCAGCCGCGCCCATCGGTTGGATTCTTTTCCAGATGTTGCTCGACCTGTACGACCAGATTCTCGAGCGACTGGGCCATGCCGGACCCGGATCCGCGCTCCCGCTGCGCCAGCGGAAAGTCCTGAAGCCTGGGCGAGCCGAGCGGCACATAGACGCCGATCGCAACCAGCGGCAGGCCGGCAAGCGCCAGCACGGCCGCCGCGCGGCGCCATTTGAGGCTGGATTTCGGTGCCGTTGCGGGCTCGCTGCCAGCCGCGGCAAGCAGCCTGCGGCTGACCTCGACGCGCGCGGCCTCGGCTTCGGGCGCTGCGATCAACCCTGCGGCAAGATCACGCTCGATCTCGGCGAGTTGGTCCTTGTAGACCGCGACCTCGCTGCCCTGATTTTGCGCGCGTCCGCTACGGCCGAGCGGCAAAAGCACGGCGAAGATCGCCGCCACCGTCATCAGCGCGAACACGAACCATAGCATCATCTGACAAGCTTCCGGCAGCGCGCAAGCCGCGCCCACAGGTGGCTTTACACCACGGCCGGACGATGCGGCAATTGACAATTGTCAATTCGGCGCGACGCACACAGTCCCGAAACGGTGAAAATCCAACGGCTTAGCCGATCTCGAAGTCCGCACTTTGAGCGGCGTCCTCGCCATGCCCGTTGAAGGCCTTCAGGAAGTATGTTCCCGGTTCGATGGCGTCGGGCAATCTGATGCGCAACGCGCCGACGGGAACGGGCGATGCCACCCTGGTGACGGTCTCAGGAAGCTGCCGACCGCTTGCCTTCTCGACCAGCACCACTTTCGCGCCGACCATCAGCCTTTGATATTTGGCAACGACGACGCGATTCTCGATTTCGATGGAACTGATAACGGATTTCATGCGCCCACAGATAGAAATATCAAAATTTGCACGGCGACCGTAGGGCCAGCCACCGACACCGTCAACCTGAAATTGTGATCACAAAAAGATGCGCCTGGATCAACTCGCGCGCGACGATTTGCGCTCGCCCGTGGCCGCGTTCTCCGCGGCGCGGCTCATCAGCGAGGCATAGTCATCGCCGAACAGCACCTGGCAGAAGCGGATCGCGGCCTGCACCTGCTGCTGCCGATAGGTGCGGACCTTGTGATCGGCGCCGCGCAGCGACTGCACCAGCTGCTCGGTCGAACGCTCGACATATTGCTGCAGGTCGGAATAGGTGCGCAGTGTCACCTCGTTGATCGCAAGCTCGCTCGCATAATTGCGGCAGGTCGCGACGAAATCGATCAGCGCGACGGTTTCCTCGACCTCGGTGCTGTCGATCCGCGCGCCCGGAGGAATGTCCTTCTCGGCGCGCTGGCGCAGGATGCGGCGGACGCGGCCGGGAACACTGTCGATCTCGGATTGCAGTGCGTTGGAGATGTCGGCCCGGATCGAGGTCAACTGCTTGCCCCAGGGGGAATCGTTGCGCAGGTCGAGCTCGGTACGCAGGCCTCGGACGCCGTCGTGCAGCGTCTTGAGGTTGGCGGCGACATTGTCGAAATGGCCGCGCTTGATGTCCATGCGCAGGATGGCGGCCACGCAGGACAGATCATGCAGCGCGATCGTGACGGCGACGCCATAGGGCGTTGCCGCAACACGGATCTCGTCGTCGGACGCGGCAATCTTGATGGCGAGGCGGATGATCTGCCACGGCGCGGTCATCCGCTGCACGACGATGGAGAGCGCGAAGGGCAGCATCTGCGGCGTCTGAAGCACGGGAATGTTGAGCGCGGCAGTCACCGAGGCGATCTGGGCATCGCCGAAGGCGCGCAAGGAGCGCGGCAGCTTCTCGTTCAAGGTGGCAATAGCCTCGCGGACCGCGAGCACCGCCCCGGTCGAATAGAGATCCTCGATCACGTTGGGCGGGCCAACGCGTGCGAGCGCACGCGATTTGTCACCCCCGCCCGGCCCCGTCAGCTCGAAGATGGCATCCGCAGCGACCGCCTGGAGCCTCGAGGCCAGCGCTTCAACCTGCCCTGCGCTGTCGGCCGGCATGCGCGCCAGCGCCGCCTCGAATTCGCTCAGCTTCGCCGGAGCACCGTCGCGGCCGAGCCATTGCCAGATCGGAGCCAGCGAAGAGCGGCGGATCTGCCCGGCCCGGATCGGGGCGCCTGCTTCGACCAAGAATGGTTCCAGCACCTGGAACAGCAGCCGCGACAGATCGTCCGTACGCGGCGGTGGGGCGGCGTCGGCTTCCGTCTTGCGGACGATCTTGCGCAGCTGGTCGAGCACGAGGGTTGCCACGGCCGTGTCCTGGCCGCGCTCGAGCGCACGCTCGAACTCCCGCATCAGCAGCGCCTGCGCCTGCGGCGGGAGCTGCGCGAGATATTCCCTCAGCCGCTCGATCGATGTCTGGCTCATGCGCCCGGGTAATGAACGGTAAAATGGCGGACCTGGGATCCGTCCTGCCCGATCATAGGAGGGCCCACTTAAGAAGCCGTTTAGGAAGTCGCTCCGAATACCCCTGGTTTCATCTGGATCGACGCCCAGGAGGCCAAATAGTCGCGTCGGAACAAGGGATTATATTCCGGGGAGGACCAGCTCCGCCCGCAAGCCCCCGGTCGGCGCGCGGCCGAGTGAGAGGCTGCCGCCGTAGAGCGCAGCGAGCTCGGTCACGATCGACAGCCCCAGCCCCGATCCGGGCTTGGACTCGTCGAGCCGTTGGCCGCGCCGTGAGACCTGGGTACGTTCGGCCTCCGACAGGCCGCGGCCGTCGTCGTCGACGACGATATGCAGCCGCGGACCGGCGCTCGCCTGATGAGGCGCCTCCACCAGAACTTCGATGAAGACCCGCGAGGCCGCCCATTTGCAGGCGTTGTCGACGAGATTGCCGACCATCTCCTCCAGATCCTGCCGCTCGCCGCGAAATTTCGCCGACGGATCGGCTTCGGCCTCGACCACGATGCCGCGGCCGCGGTGGATCTTCTCCATGGTCCGCCGCAATGCCTCGATGGCCGGTGCAACCTCCGTCACCGTCGCGACGACCGAGACCCGCGCCGCGATGCGCGCGCGCTCGAGATGATGGGCGACCTGGTCGCGCATTACGTCGGCCTGCTCCATCACCTTGGCCGCGAACGGATCGGCGGCATGCGCGCCGGCCTCGTTCACGATGACCGAGAGCGGCGTCTTGATGGCGTGGGCGAGATTGCCGACATGGGTGCGGGCGCGCTCGACGATCTCGCGATTGGCGTCGATCAGCGCGTTGGTCTCGCGCGCCAGCGGTGCGATCTCGACCGGGAACTCGCCCTCGAGCCGCTCCGCCCGCCCGGACCGGATGTCGGCGATGGATTCGGAGATGCGTTTGAGCGGCGCGAGACCAAAGCGGACCTGAAACACGGTGGTCAGCAGCAGCACGATGCCTAGCGCGGTGAAGGTGCCGCCGAGATAGTAATCGAAACTGCGCGTCTCATCGAAAATCTCGGTGTCGTCGCCGGCGACACTGACGAGAAATTTGCCGTCCGCGCCGAGATCGACCGGCCGCTCCACCATGCGCAGGTTCTGTCCCTCGGGACCATCGACATAAGCGATCCGGATGCCGGCGGCGGTAAGCTCGGTGCCCTGCTCCTCCAGCTTCGGCAGCTTCTTGTCCCAAAGCGAGCGCGAGGAGCGCACCTCCGGCTTTTCGGTGTCGGTCCGCGTGATCTGCCAGTACCAGCCGGACAACGGCAGCTCGAACAGAGGCTCGCCGAGCGACTGGAACTGGCGGTCCGGCGGCTCGTCGGGAGTGGCGACCTCGGCGATCAACGTGCGGAGATAGAGATTGAGCCGGCGGTCGAAGGCGCGCTCGGTGGCGTTCTTGTAGACCGACGACAGCACCACGCCGGTGATGGCCAGGATCACCACGAGCCACGCGGTCGCCGACAGGAACAGGCGGTTCGCAAGCGAGCTGGCGGGCATCGGAATGATCCCGGAGGCGCGGGGTGGCATGGCGTCGGAACTCATAACCCGAACAAGGCCCCTGCCGCGCCGCCCGTCAAGCCAAGATACGTCTAGACAAGATCGTTCGAGACACCGCGCTTCAAGCGCCGGGGGCCGGCGGGGTCAGGAGATAGCCGAGGCCACGGACGGTCTGGATGATGTCGACGTCGAGCTTCTTGCGGATGCGGCCGACGAAGACCTCGATGGTGTTGGAGTCGCGGTCGAAGTCCTGGTCGTAGAGATGCTCGACCAGTTCGGTGCGGGACACGACGCGGCCCGAATGGTGCATCAGGTAGGCCAGAAGCCGATATTCGTGCGAGGTCATCTTGATGGGATTGCCTGACACGCTGACCCGGCCGGTCCTGGTGTCGAGCGTGACGGGGCCGCAGCTCAGCTCGCTCTGGGCATGGCCGGTGGAGCGGCGCAGCAGCGCGCGGATGCGCGCCAGCACCTCCTCCAGGTGGAACGGCTTTGCGACATAGTCGTCGGCACCGGCATCGAAGCCCTGGACCTTGTCGCTCCAGCGGTCGCGCGCGGTGAGGATCAGGACCGGCATGGTGCGGCCGTTGCGGCGCCAGGCTTCCAGCACCGAGATGCCGTCCTTCTTCGGCAGGCCGATGTCGAGCACCACGGCGTCATAGGGCTCGTTGTCACCGAGATAATGCCCCTCCTCGCCGTCGAAGGCGCGATCGACGACATAGCCGGCGTCGGTCAGCGCCTTGGTAAGCTGGCGATTGAGATCGGGGTCGTCCTCAACGACGAGCAAGCGCACGCTTCTCTCCAGAATTAGGCCGCATGAACACCCGCACAGATGAGCAATTCCGGCGTGAACTGAATATGAACACGGGGAACCCGCCGCGTTACTTTTTAGTCATATCCGACCCGTTCGCGGTCAACGCACTGCGCCCGCCAGGCCACCGGACGAACCGGCGGCATGGCGGGCGCAATGTGCCGCGTTAAGCGGCGAGTCGGAAGGTGCGAACCGTCCGGGCGATCTGCCGATCAGGTCCGGAAGAACACGAACCAGATGACCGCGAGGATCAGGATCGCGAGCCCGGTGGATATGGCGAGCAGCGCCGCCACCGACGGCCCGGGCTCGCCCTGGCGCGCCTCGGTTGGAGTTTCCACGATCTGACGTTGGTCTCGCGTGGTTGCCATGGTGACCTCAATTTCCGGCTGTCGCGTCGAATGGCCGCGACTCCTCGCGGCGGAATGTCCCGTGGCAACGCTTGACCGGATATGATGTTCCGGCCTTTGCGGCCGGATCCGGCTGCAACCGTGCGCCGGGCGACCGGTTAACGCAGTTGCAAGATTCAGCGATCCGCCTTGCTATGATTCGGTGTTCCCCGATGGTATCTTTGTCTTCTGTCCCCGTTGCGTTTGGAGTAGCCCATGGCCCCCCGCGCCAATTGGAAGGGTTTTCTGCGTTTGTCGCTCGTGACCTGCCCGGTCGCGCTCTATCCGGCCACTTCGGATACCGAGAAGGTCTCGTTCAACCAGATCAACCGCAAGACCGGGCACCGGATCAAGTACCTCAAGGTCGACGCCGAGACCGGTGACGAGGTGACCTCGGAGGACATCGTCAAGGGCTACAAGGTCGACACCGACACCTATATCGAGGTCACCAAGGACGAGCTCGACGACATCGCGCTGGACTCCACCCACACGATCGAGATCGACGAGTTCGTACCAAAGACCGACATCGACAGCCGCTATCTGATCCGTCCCTATTATCTCGTGCCTGATGGCAAGGTCGGCCACGACGCCTTTGCGGTGATCCGCGAGACGATCCGGAGCATGGACAAGGTCGCGATCGGCCGCGTGGTGCTGACCAACCGCGAGCACATCATCGCGCTGGAGCCGCTCGGGAGCGGCCTGATGGGGACACTGCTGCGCTATCCCTACGAGGTCCGCGGCGAGAAGGATTATTTCGACGACATCCAGGACGTGAAGCTGACCAAGGACATGCTCGACCTCGCAAAGCACATCGTCGAGAAGAAGTCCGGCGCGTTCGAGCCCGAGCTGTTCGAGGACCATTACGAGACCGCGCTGATCGACCTCATCAACAAGAAGCGCAGCGGCGCACCCATCACCGCGAAGACCGCGCCCAAGACCGGCGGCAACGTCATCAACCTCATGGACGCGCTGAAGAAGAGCATCGCGAACGAGAAGGACGCAAGCCCGGCGGCGAAGGTGGCCAAGGACGCGACCAAGGACGCGAGCAAGGACACCGTCAAGGGCAAGAAGCCGAAGAAGCGCGTCGAAGGCCAGCGCGAGATGCTGCTGCCGATCGCCGGCAAGGGCGGCAAGGACACTGCTGCGAAAGCCGCTCCCAAAAAGGCCGACAGGCCGGTGCGGGCGAAGAAGGCCGGGTAGCAGCATCGCGCAGCGACGACGCCGTGATGCCTCGCCTCGCCGGTCGGCCGACCTGACATGCCCTGGTCGACTGCGTTCGACGACCCCATTTCGTTAGGTGGCGGGCGCAAGCTTCGGACGCTGCAAGAAGCTGCCGATCACATCATGCGACTGCCCGAGGATACGCAGCATGCGAGCCACTGGCAGACCGCGATCGAAACCCTGATCAACGCGGCCGAGACCGGCGGCGGCTGGATGATGTTCGCCCGCATCGCGGTGTTGCGGGCGCTGAATGCGGACGGTCGGCGCGAGTGAGCCCGGCGCCCCGCTCGAGAACAGGCTCAACAATCGGTTAAGCCAAGCCGCGCTTTCAGCGTCTGCTCACAGTTGCCGGGGGCGGCACGTAATCCTACGGAATACAAAATTAACCCACGCTTCCCGCTCAGCGCAGCATGGTCGCCCTTCGATTGAACCCGGGATTTGCAGGCTCGTGCAGCAGCAGGACGCCAGAAAGAACTACATCGGCATCGTCAACGACGCGGCGGAGGCAGAAAGCCTTGCCGGCAGCTTCGCGCGGGCGCAGCCGTGCGCGCTGAGCTATCTGGTCGGACGCCTGGCAACGGTGCTGAAACGCCCCGGCAAGGCCGCGCCGGAACGCCAGATCTCGTCCTGAGACGGGATGACGACATCGCCTAATGCGTCCGAATTGGGTGACGAAACCTTAAGTCAATCGATGACACCATATCAGCGGCAGGTGAGGACCATCCGACCTGCATTTTGGCGCGCCCACGAAAACTTAGTGAATCAATTTACCATTCCGAAAACGGCACCAGCGTAGGTTGGACGGATGAACAGGAGTTGACGATGACTTTACTCAAGTCATTTCTTGCCGACGAAAATGGTGCCACCGCCATCGAGTATTGTCTGATCGCCACCGGCATCGCGTTTGCGATCATCGCGGCCGTGAACAACACCGGCAGCGCACTCCTGAGCGGCAAATTCAACTCGATCAGTGCGGCGGTCAAGTAGCCAGCATAGCCGGCGCGCTGCAATCTCATCAGCACAAGTCCGCGTGCAGCGCGCCGGATGACGGGCTCCTCCTTCCGATGCGGCGGCGACCCCAGCTTGATTTTCGCGAAGTTCACATTATGGCGTTGTGTCGCGCGGTTGCGCCGTCGTTGAGCGTAAGCTCAAACTCCAGCGGCCCTATGACATGATTCCTTCCGACAAGCCGACCTCGACAATCCGGGCTCGTCTTGGCTCGGACCGGTCGGTGGCGATCACCGTTCTTGCCGTCCTGGCGGCCCTGTCGTTTCTTCCGGTGCTGCTGACCCCTATCCCCGCGATGGTCGACTATCCCAATCACCTCGCCCGGATGTATATTCTGAGCCAGAACGGCACCCCCAACGCCAATCCGCATTACGAAGTGGCCTGGGCATTCTATCCCAACCTTGGAATGGATCTGCTGGTGCCGCAAATGGCGCGGCTGATCAGCGTCGAGAGCGCCACGCGGCTGTTCCTGTTCCTGAGCCAATTGCTGATCGTCGGCGGCGCGCTTTTGCTCGAATGGGCCCGGAAGGGACGGGTCCATCTCGCCGGCTTTGCGGCGCTCGCTTTCCTTTTCTGTCTGCCGTTCAGCTGGGGCTTCGTGAATTTCGAGTTCGGACTGGGCCTCGCTCTCTGCGGCATCGCCGTCTATCTGGGGCTCGCGGAGCGCCCATGGCCACTGCGTTTCGTCGTCAACATGGTCTTCGTCGCTGCGCTGTTTGCGGCGCATTTCTTCTCCCTCGGCATCTACGGCGCGACGCTCGGCCTTTACGAGCTCTCGCGCATCCGGCATGGGCGAATTTCGTACGGTGTCGCCGCCGCGCGGCTCGGCGCGTTGGCCATACCCGCGCTTGGCCTGTTTGGGATCATGCGCATGACCGCGGGATCGATCGGAAGCGAAGGAACGAGCTGGTTTCTCGGATTCAAGCCGATCTGGCCGTTGCGCATCATGAACGGTTACAATCTGACGATCGCGGCGGCGACCGGGCTTGCGCTGATGATCGCGCTGTTTTTCGCCGCAAGACGCGGCGTCCTCAAGCTCGACACAGCCGGGATCTGGCTCGCGATCGGCTTCGCGCTGCTCTACGTCGTCATTCCCTCGCAGCTGTTCGGAACCTCGTTCGTCGACCTTCGCGTGATCCCCGCTGCGGCTCTGATCCTGCCCGCCTTCTGCTCGCTGACGCTGCCGAGCCGGGCATGGAGCATGGCAGCGCTCGCCGCGATCAGTGGCATCATACTGATCAATCTCGCCGTCGTGCTCGCGGTGTGGTTGCCTTACCGCACCGACTATGCTGCCATTGTCGAGTCGTTCCGCAAGATCGACCGCGGTTCGCGCATCCTCGTCGCCAGCACGGACGACAATGGAGACCCGCCGTTCGCCGACCTTACCTCATATCCAATGTATTATGCGCCTACGCTCGCCGTGCACTATGCCAACGCGTTCGTGCCCAATCTATTCACGGAAGCGGGCAAGCAGCCCGTGCGGCCACGCGAAGACGTGCGCCGTCTTGCCATTCCCTACGGGGCGCCGATGCCGCTAAGCATGCTTACCGCGATTGCGGCAAGCCGGCCGCCGGCCGGCGTTCCGCCCTTCGTTCGCACCTGGCACCACGATTACGACTATCTCTACGTCCTCGGGCCGCGGGCCCCAAACCCGCTGCCGGATCTGCTGGAGGCGCTGGACACCTCGGATCGATTTGTTCTCTACAAGATCCGCCGCAAGTCCTAAGTCGCAAGTCCTGGGCCCAAGCCGCGGCTGCCCAGCGTGGTTAATCGGGCATCACCATCCGCGCCCACTCAATGCAAGCCACCCCCGGTGCCCCATATCCTTAATGGTTGTGGCAAGGCGACCTTAACCACCGCCGGCATAGACTTCCGCTCCTGCAACGGGTTGGAATCTCTCGCATGGCGGCCAATATCCAGTCGATCCGCTACAGCCTCGTCATCCCCGTGTTCAACGAGGAAGCCGTGTTGCCGGTGCTGCTGCGCAGGCTCGACCTGGTCTTGTCCCGGCTCGACGGGCCGGCGGAAGCAATCTTCGTCGACGACGGCAGCAGTGATTCCAGCTCGATCGTGCTAGAGGCGCTCGCCACGCGCGACCCGCGCTTTCGCTATATCGGCTTGTCGCGGAATTTCGGCCATCAGATCGCCATCACCGCCGGCATGGACGCAGCGCAAGGTGAAGCGATCATCGTCATGGATGCCGATTTGCAGGATCCGCCCGAAGTGATCGAGCAATTGATCGCAAAATGGCAGGAAGGCAACGACATCGTCCACGCCCGCCGCCTGTCGCGCGACGGCGAAAGCCGATTCAAGCGCGCCACCGCGCATCTGTTCTACCGGCTTCTCGGCAGGATGTCCTCGGTCGGCATTCCCGCCGATGTCGGCGACTTCCGCCTGATCGATCGCAAGGTGCTCGACGCCCTTCGGCAGATGCCGGAGCAGGACCGCTTCGTACGCGGCATGATCGCATGGCTCGGCTTCCGGCAGGCCGAGGTCACCTTCCACCGCCTCGAGCGTGCAGCGGGCGAGACCAAATATCCGCTGTTCAAGATGGTGCGGCTCGCCATGAATGCCGCGCTCGGCTTTTCCGATCTGCCCTTGCGGCTCGCAATCTGGTGCGGATTGACGGTCTCGGGAGTCGCACTGCTCTACGGCGGTTGGGTGATCCTGTTGTGGCTCAGCAACGACAGTCATCTCGTCACCGGCTGGTCCTCGACGATCGTCGTCGTGTCCCTGCTGTGTGGAATGAACATGCTGATGACGGGCATCGTGGGGCTTTACGTCGGCCGTATCCATGCCGAGGTGAAACGTCGCCCGCTCTACGTGGTGCAGACCCGCGCCGGCTTCGACCGCAACGAGGCGGCGGCCGCACCCGCGATCCACGCCGTCAACCAGTGACCCAGCGCATGACCGAACTCTTCGACGGTTACCACGGCAACTATCGTGACGTGGTCCAATCCTCGATCGACTTCTCCGGCTTGCCGCATCACTTCTTCATGCGCGCCAAGGCCGATCTCCTGGGCAATCTAATCGCGCAGCGGCTTGACACGGAGAGGCCGGACATGCTGGACGTCGGCTGCGGCGTCGGCAGCCTTCATCCCCTGCTGCACGGTATGGTCGGCCGCTTGAGCGGTATCGACGTTTCGTCGGCCAGCCTGGCGCAGGCACGCGCTGACAACGGCAGGGTCGACTACCGTGAGTTTGACGGTCGCACTTTTCCTTTCGATGATGCCAGCTTCGATCTGGTCACGGCCGTCTGCGTGATGCACCACGTCGTGCCGGCCGAATGGGCGCAATTCATCGCCGAGATGCGGCGCGTGACGCGCCCCGGGGGACTCGTCTGCGTCATCGAGCACAATCCGTACAACCCGCTGACCCGCCTTGCCGTCGCGCGTTGTGAGTTCGATCGGGACGCCGTCTTGCTCGGTGCCGGCACAACCCGAAAATTGATGGCTGCCGGCGGCTTGCGCGAAATCGGTGCGCGCCATTTCCTGCTGCTGCCCTGGAACACCAAACCGTCGCGGCGCCTCGAAGCGACCCTGAGCGGCGTGCCGCTCGGCGGCCAATACGCAGCCTTCGGGACCGCTTGATCTATCGTTGCGGCAGATCTCGCCGCTTGTGCACGACCGCCACGTCGTCGCTGTAGACGCGCTGCCATTGGGGCAGCCGGTCCAGCATCGCTATCGCCGGCGTCCCCGGCGCAAGCAGGGTCGCGCCGATCTTATATTCGTCGAGCAACTCGAGAAAGTCGCCGAGGTCGACCAGCGCCAGGGCACGATTGTAGCGGTTGATGAACGCTCCCCCGTACAGTTCACCGCGACCGTCGATGAAGGTTGGAATGCCGGCAAAGATCAGATAGCCGCCGAAGGAATAATCGTTGAGCACGTGCCCCGCCGTGGCGAGTTTGGCTTCAGCGATGGCAGCCTGAGGGGTAATGGCCGTGGCCGGCCGTAGATCACGCGCCAGTGCCGCCCCGCTCACCACGATCAACACGCCGAGCGTGGCTAGGTTCAGGCCGCGCGACGAGCCGGCAGCATCTTCCCCAATCGGTCCGCCGAACATCCGCCCCAGCGGAGCCGCCAGATAGAGCGGCGCCAGCATGGCCAGCAGATCCGCATTGCGGATCTGGGCCAGCGCGAAATGCAGCAAGCCGATCACGACCAGGGCCCGCACGACCGGCAGCGTCACGCCACGCGAGAGCGCCAATATGCCGCCCAGCAGCAGCAGCTCGAAGAAACCTATGTGGCTGAAATCCTGCGGCCGCCATTCCGCGATCCAACCGAGCGCGGGGCCGAGACCGAGTGTGGTCAGCGGCATCAGCAGCGGTTCCGGCCCGTAGGGCGTCAGGCAGGACGCTGCGACCGCGAGCGCGGTGAACGGCAGCCACCGCAGGAATACCCGTGGCCATTCGCTGCGCTTCTCGCGCAGCAGCGCTTCGAGCCCCGCAGGGCCGATCAGCCCAAGCGCCAGCACCACACTGCCGTGCAGATTGGCCCACAGGACCAGCAGCGGGAGGGCCCAGTACGGTGGAGGCCCTCCACGATCCATGCAGCGCACCAGGGCAGCCGCCCAGGTCACCATCAGCGGCAGCACCAGCACATGTGGCCGCGCCAGCATATGCGGGGCCAACAGGATGACGGCCGCGATCACCATGAGCAGCGTCTGGGTCGGCGAAAGCTCGCGCAGCAGGAAGAAGGTGAACAGGCCAAAGGCGAGCGCTATCGCCGCGGCGGCGACGACCAGGACGCCCTGCCAGCCGGCAAGCGCGTAGGCTCCGGCGTAGATGATCTCCGAGAGCCATTCGAAGGTGATCCAGGGGGCGCCGTACCTCGAAAAGGAAAATGGGTCGCTCGCCGGCAGCGTGCCGTGCGCGATAATCCAGCGCCCAACCTCGATGTGGGAATAGCTGTCGGGATCATTGAGCAGCCGCGGTCCAAGGATCAGCAGCAGGGCATACACGCCAAGGCTCACCAGCCAGGGAAGCGCCGCACGCGCCGAAAACGGATGTACCTCGCTGTGGACGGCCTGGTCACTCATGGCGAGCGCAAGTTAGGGCGCAAGCGTTAAATTCCTCTTTGACGTTCGCGGCCGCTGGGGAGCGCGCGGCGGACGGTTACTGTTTATCAACCATATTCCTGACGTGCGTTGGAGGTCGCAGTCCGCAGCCCGCCTGCTGCTCGTCACCGCAAGGCGACCCGAGCGCCATGCCGGGCCAGGACGTCGGACGTGATCTGGGTCAATTGCATGGAGCCAGTGGCGGGTAAGCATGGAGGCCCAACCTTCCTGCCGGCCCCTTCATGCATCCAGATCCCTCACGTCCCCAACTCAAGATCCGCCGTGTCCATCTCGATACCGGCCGCGAGAACGTCGTCGTCATTTCCAGGCGGTCGAAGGCGCTGCGTGCGGACATCTTTCGCGGGTTCAGTCGGGTCGAGCTTCGTCTCGACGGCAAGGTGCTGCTCGCGACGCTCCTGATCACTGACGACGACGCGCTGGCCGCCCCCGACGAGATCGGCCTCTCCGAGCCCGCGTTCCGGCGTTTCGCGCAAGCCGCCGGCACGCTGGTCACGGTCACGCCCGCCTCCCCTCCGGAGAGCCTGGAGGCGGTGCGCGCCAAAATTCGCGGACGAACGTTGAGTCGGGCGGAAATCGGCGCGATCATCGATGATCTCGCACATTACCGCTACTCCGACATGGAAATCGCCGCATTCCTGATCGGTTCGGCGAGCTTCATCACCAGTGACGAGCTCCTCTCTCTTACCGGTGCGATGGCCGAGGCCGGCACGCAACTGGTGTGGCCGGCCCCGATCGTGGTCGACAAGCATTGCATCGGCGGCATCCCCGGCAATCGCACCTCGATGGTCGTGGTACCCATCGTCGCCGCGCACGGCCTGCCGATTCCCAAAACGTCCTCCCGCGCCATCACCTCGCCGGCGGGCACCGCCGACACGATGGAGGTGCTGGCGCGGGTCAATGTCGGGGTCGAGGAGATGAAGACGATCGTTGCGACCTGCAATGGATGCCTGATCTGGGGCGGGCACGTGAATCTGTCGCCCGCCGACGACATCCTGATCTCGGTCGAACGCCCGCTCAGTCTCGACACCCGCGAGCAGATGGTTGCCTCCATCATGTCCAAGAAGATCGCAGCTGGCTCGACGCACCTGTTGATCGACATTCCGGTCGGACCGACGGCGAAGGTCACCAGCGCCGTCGAAGCGATGCGCTTGCGAAAAATGTTCGAATTCGTCGGCGATTGTTTCGGTCGCACGATCGAGTGATCACAACCGACGGCCGCCAGCCGATCGGCAACGGCATCGGGCCGGTGCTCGAGGCCAACGACGTGATGGCCGTGCTCGGTAACGACCCGGATGCCCCGCGAGATCTGCGCGAGAAATCGTTGCGCCTCGCCGCCCATCTCCTCGAACACGATCCGAAGCTGCGCGGCGGGGCAGGTTATGCGCGGGCTCGCGAGCTGCTCGATAGCGGGGCGGCGCTGAAGCAGATGCAGAGGATCATCGATGCCCAGGGCCCATCGAATTGCAGTACCGAGCTCGGCAATCTTTCGTTCGACGTCAAGGCCGCGCACGACGGCGTCGTCACCGCAATCGACTGCCTGCGGCTCAATCGCCTGGCCCGCACCGCCGGCGCGCCGCTCGACAAGGGCGCCGGCATCCGGCTGTTCAAGAAGATCGGCGACCGGGTCGAGCTTGGCGAGCCGCTCTACCGCGTCCACACCTTCGACCAGCCGGAGTACGATCTCGCTGCGACTGCGACTGCGACCGCTGCCGACGCCGGGTACGCCATCAAAGATCGAGATACCCTTCAAGGCGGGACGGCGCCGTGAGCACGATCGCCTTCCAGAGCCTGCCCTCGGCCACGGGTGCAGCAGCGCGAGTGGCGACGAAGCTCGGACTTGCCTGTGAGGAAATTGATCTTCACCATTTCCCCGACGGCGAACTGCGTATCACGATCGGCCCGGTCGCGGACACGGTTATCCTCTACGCCGCACTGGACCAGCCCAACGAGAAGCTGATCGCGCTGCTGCTGGCCTGTGAAGCACTGCGACGCGCCGGCGCAAAGCGTTTGGTCCTGGTGGCGCCGTATCTATGTTACATGCGGCAGGACGCGGCTTTTCATCCGGGCGAAGCTATCAGCCAGCGCGCCATCGGCCGACTCCTTACAGGAATCGTCGATCGTGTCGTCACCGTCGACGCGCATTTGCACCGCACGGCCAGGATCGAGCTCATGTTTCCCGGCATCGAGGCGGACAATCTGTCCGCTATGCCGGCGATTGCGAACACCCTCGCAAAAACTGGAGTCGATCCGGCCACCGTCGTGATCGGCCCCGATTCCGAATCCGAGCCATGGGTGAGTGATCTCGCCCGGCGGCTCCAATTGCAGCATACGGTCGCCCGAAAGATGCGCCACGGCGATCGTTCCGTGCAAATCGAGTTTGCCGATCCCGGCCTGCTCTCCGGTCGCCCGGCGCTGCTGGTCGACGACATCATCTCTTCCGGAGCCACACTGATGGTTGCGGCGAAGGCGCTTGAGGCCGCAGGTGCGACCGGCATAGACGCAATCGTGACGCATGCCCTGTTTCCGCCCGAAATGGTCGCGGCATTCAGCGACGCTGGCATCCGCTCCGTCCGCTCGACCGACAGCGTGCCGCATCCGACCAACGCGATCGCGCTCGACGAGATTTTCGCGGCCGCCCTGCGGTCCGAATTGAGCAAGACACTTTCGCCGGAGACGACGACATGAGCATCACCGTTCGATTTTGCGGCGCCGCCCGCACCGTGACCGGCTCGAGCTACCTTTTCCAGACTGCCTCCGGCCGCTTCCTGGTCGATTGCGGTCTATTCCAGGGGCAGAAGACGCTCAAGGAACTCAACTACGGCGGTTTTCCCTTTCGGCCCGCCGATATCGATGCGGTGCTTCTCACGCACGCCCATATCGATCACAGCGGATTGCTGCCAAAGCTCGTGCGCGAGGGATTTGGCGGACCGATCCTGGCGACGCGCGGCACGATCGACCTCTGCTCCTGGATGCTGCCCGACGCCGGCAACATCCAGGAGTCCGAAGTCGCACAACTCAACCGGCGCAACGCGGCACGCGGCCGCAAGGAGGTCGAGCCGATCTACACGCAAGCAGACGCGATCGCAACGCTGCAATCGTTCCGTCCCGTCGACTATGAACGTTGGATCGACGTGGTGCCCGGCGTTCGCGCGCGCTACTGGAACGCGGGCCATCTGCTCGGGTCCGCCTCGATCGAGCTCGAGTTTTCCGATGCGGGTGCAACGCGCCCGTTGCGCGTGCTGCTCTCCGGCGACGTCGGCCCCGAGGCAAAGCTGCTCCAGCCCGATCCGCAGGCGCCGTCGGACCTCGACTACGTCATTTCCGAGTCGACCTATGGCGACCGCGTGCGTGCCGTCACGACGCCGGAGCAGCGCCGGCAGCATCTTGCGACCGAGGTCCGCGATGCCGCAGCCGCCAGGGGCGCCCTGCTCGTCCCTGCCTTCGCGGTCGAGCGCACCCAGGAACTGATCGTCGACCTCGTCGATCTGATGGAGCGCGGCGAGATTCCTGCAGCGCCGATCTTCCTGGATTCGCCGCTCGCGATCCATGCAACCGAGGTGTTCCGGCAGAACGCGATGAGCCTCGATCAGAGCGTCGATGTCAGCCGTCTGCTCAACTCGCCGCATCTCAAGTTCACCGAGACGGTGGCCGAGAGCAAGGCGATCATGCGGCTCTCCGGCTTTCACATCATCATCGCGGCCAGCGGCATGTGCGATGCCGGCCGTATCCGCCATCATCTGAAGCACTGGCTGTGGAACGCGCATGCGACCGTGCTGCTCACCGGCTTCCAGGCCAACGGCACGCTCGGCCGCTTCCTCCAGAACGGCGCCAAGGCGGTACGAATCCAGGACGAGGAGATCCGGGTCGCGGCGCGGATCCGGATGATCGACGAATATTCCGGACATGCCGACGGCGCCGGCATCGCCCGCTGGATCGCGGCACGCCGCCCGATCGCGCGCGGACTGTTCCTGATCCATGGCGAAGAGAATGCAATCGCGGGTCTTGCCGAGCGCGTCGCCGAACGCATCCTTCCGGCGGCGAAGATTTATCAGCCGATGCTGGACGACATCTATGAGCTCTCGACCCCCGAACCGCGCGTGCTCGACGTCGACCATCGGCGCCGGCTGGCGCCGGAAGCCGTAACCCGTCTCGACTGGCACAACGAGATGTCGGAACTCATGCTCGACATCAACGACCGCGTCGCAGCCGCCGCCGACGACCGCGCCCGCGGCGTCATCATCCGCAGGCTGCGACGGGCGCTACAGGAGAATGGATAGGCGGGACGAATAGCCGGGCGCTTTGACGGTCGTGCGAGTCCTGTTAGTCTTCAGCATAGCGTGGCTCGATGAGCCAACCTGCCAATCGATGAACCAGAGCTGTTCGAAGGATGCGAATGAGAAGCGCGACGCTCTTGGCTCTCGGCCTCATGTTTGCCGGCACATGGCCGCACGGCGGCGCGACAGGACAGACTTCGATCAGGCCCCCGGTTTCAATTGCACCGCCCAATGCATCGCCCGCGCCTAATCCGGCCGCCGATTACGATGGCTTCAGCGCAGGCGTCAGCGACGACAACGACACGTCAAGTCAGGAGATGCCGCCCGCGAGGTCACGCGCAGCAAAGGGCTCCAGGTCCAATCCGGATAGCGCCAGCCAGTCATCGGTCGATCAGGAAGACGACGTATTGAAGAGAAAGCTGACGATCTGCAAGAACTGCAAATAGACGTTTGTCTGCCGTTGTCAGGGCAGACTTTCATGCGGGCTACGGGGCTCGGGCAAGCCAGCGACGGCGCAGCGGGTATTTCGACAGTTCCAGCAACACCAGGGAAATCGCCGCCGCCACCACCGTAATCGCGAGATCGTCGGCATGCAGCGGACCAAAGCGAAACAGGTCCGCTGCGGCCGGCCACGCGAGGCTCAGGGCAAGCACGGCGGTCACGAACACGACAATGACGGCCAGCGTCCGGTTCGGCCTGGTGAAGGCCTCGACAAGCGATGTCGAGAACGAGCGGTTGACGAAGATCAGGCTCACGATCACCAGCACCAGCGAGAAGAACGTCAACGCCCGCACCTCGTTCTCCGGCATGCCGTAGGCATTCGCCGTCGCCATCACGCCGCCGGTCAGGGCCAGCGCAAGACCGCCCTGCAGCGCCGACCAGACCAGCAGGGACCTTGGCAGCAGCAACTCGTCCGGCGCGCGTGGCGGCCGCTGCATCACGTCGCGCTCTTCGGTCTCGGCCTCGAAAACCAGTGAGCAGACGGGATCGATGATCATTTCGAGAAACGCAATGTGGACCGGCCCGAACAGCAGCGGCATCCCGGTCAACAGCGGCAACAGCGCAAGCCCCGCAATCGGAACATGGACCGCGAGGATAAAGCTCATCGCCTTGCGAAGATTGTCATAGATCCGGCGGCCGAGCCGAACCGCCTTCACGATCGAGCCGAAATCGTCGTCGAGCAGAACGATCGAAGACGCTTCGCGCGCCACGTCGGTGCCGCGCCCACCCATGGCAATGCCGATATGGGCGGCCTTCAACGAGGGTGCGTCGTTGACGCCGTCGCCCGTCATGGCGACGATCTCGCCGGCGCCCTTGAGTACATTGACGACGCGCAGTTTCTGAGCGGGCGCAATTCGGGCAAAGACGGTTTGTTCCCGCGCAGCCCGGGCGAGTTCGGCATCGGCCATGCTTTCGACGTCCGCCCCTGTCAGGACGCGCCGGGGATCGAGGCCCGCCCGCGTTGCGATCGCAGACGCGGTTGCCGGATAGTCTCCGGTGATCATGACGACACGGATGCCTGCAGAACGGCATTCGGCGACGGCGCCCTCGACTTCAGGCCGCAGTGGATCCGCAAAACCGCTCAGGCCGCAGAAGCGGAAAGCAAAGCCGCGTTGCGTCTCGGGAAGAGACGTCTCCGCGCAAGTTGCCCGCGCCACGCCGAGCACGCGAAGCCCTTCCTGAGCCAGCGCATCGACACGTGTCCGCAATTCAGACAGCTCTTCCGCGCTCATTCCGCACAGCGAGCCGATCGCTTCCGGTGCCCCCTTTGCTGCGACGACGCATTCGTCACCGCTTCCCCGCCATAGGTTCGACATCACGAGGAGGTCGTGACGCAACCCGTAGCTCTGCACGAGCCGTCGGCCGGTCGCCGTACCCGGTCTGAGCGAATGCAACGCTTTCTCCATGGGATCGAACGGCTCCGGAACGCACGCCAGAACCCCGGTCTCGATCAGCGGATCGAACGCAGGCTCAGGGCGCTCCGCGGCGCCAGGCGTGTATTGCGTGCCATCCGGCAGCACCAAGCGCGCGACCGTCATGCGGTTTTCCGTCAACGTGCCCGTTTTGTCCGTGCAGAGCACGGTCGCCGCGCCCAGCGATTCGATCGCCGATGCGCGCCGCGTCAACACGCGCGCCTGCGAGATGCGCCAGGCGCCCATGGCAAGGAACACCGTTAGGACGACGGGAAACTCTTCGGGAAGCATCGACATGCCAAGCGCAATGCCTGCCAGCACGCCCTCCAGCCAGCCGCCGCGGTAGATTCCGTAGAGGAGTACGGTCAACGCGATGACGATGGCGCTGGCAATGGCAAACATCGTCACGAGGCGCGTGGTCTGCTGCCGCAGACGTGGCGTTTCCGTCACCAGGGCACTGAGCGATTGTCCGATCTTACCGATCTCGCTCCGGATTCCGGTCGACAGGACTTCGGCCACGCCGCTGCCCCGCACCACCAGCGTGCCGGAGAACACAAACGGCTGGTCCTCACCACCGGCGTGCGGCGTGCGCGGCTGTTCGAGCGCTGGACTTGCCTGCTTTCGGACCGGGACGGACTCGCCCGTCAGCAGCGATTCATCGAGCAGCAGATCGTCGCATCGAACGACGCGGGCGTCGGCCGCCACGCGGTCCCCCTCGGAGAGCACGATCAGGTCGCCGCGAACGACCTCCCGGCCGGGAATACGGATGCGTTCGCCCGCGCGGATCACAAGCGCGCGGGGGCTGGTCAGATCCCGTAGCGATTCGAGCACGCGTTCGGTGCGCGCCTCCTGCACGATGGTGATGACAATCGAGATCGACGCAAGGACGAGGAGCAGCAAGGCCTCGCCGAGATCGCCCAGGACAAAATAGATCACCCCGCCCGCCAGCAGCAACAGCAGCATGGGCTCGCGCAGAACGTCGAGGATGAGGCCCACGATCGTGCGCCGGCCCGTCCGAGGCAACTCGTTGAAGCCCTCGGCCTTGAGCCGGGCCTGCACTTCGGACGCGGTCAGCCCCTGCATCGACGGCGATCAAACAACAGATACTGGAAGCTCATTCGGGTCCCCGAGAATTTCATGGAAAGATGCGGTGTGTCATCATCATCACCACCACGGCCATTATGCCATGCGACAACGGCCTGCCGGCTTGAGCTGCGTCAAGCATCGACCTGACAGAAGGACGCGGCTGCCTTGCATGGCTGACCTACCTGCGGGGGCATGGAGCCGTGCTTTACCCTCCGCCAATTTCCTGATCCTCTCTCCCCTAATCAGCCGGAGCAACCGGCCTGCCCAGGGAGAGAGACGCCATGAAGCTCGGCACCGCGATGGCGGAAATCATGAAGCGCGAGGGGATCGAGATCCTCTGCGGCTATCCGGTCAACCATCTGATCGAGCATGCGGCCAGGGCCGATATTCGGCCGGTGATGGTGCGGCAGGAGCGCGTCGGCATCCACATGGCGGATGCGATCTCGCGGGTGACATCGGGACGCTCGATCGGCGCGTTCTGCATGCAGCATGGGCCCGGTGCGGAGAATGCGATGGGCGGCGTCGCGCAATGCTACGGCGAATCTGTTCCCGTGCTGGTGCTGCCGATGGGCTATCAGCGCAGGCTTTCGCATATCGAGCCGAACTTCAATTCCAGCGAAGCGATGAAGGCGTTTTCGAAATCGTCGGAGCCGATCATCCTGGCCGCGGAAGTCGCCAACATTTTTCGCCGCGCCTTCACCAAGCTGAAGAACGGCCGCGGCGGGCCCGTCATCGTCGAGATCCCCGCCGATATGTGGAACGAAGAGGTGCCGGAGCCGCTGAACTATACGCCGGTGCTGCGCACCCGCTATGGGGCGGACCCTGTTCATGTGAAGGAGGCGGCCGACCTGCTGGTCAACGCCAAGCGTCCGGTGATCTATGCCGGCCAGGGCGTGCATTACGCGCAGGCCTGGCCGCAATTAAAGCGGTTGGCCGAACGGCTCGCCACTCCCGTCACCACCAGCCTTGGGGGCAAATCGTCCTTTCCGGAAACGCATCCGCTCTCGCTTGGCTCCGGCGGCCTCGCGGTGCCGCGGGCGGTGCCGAAGTTCCTGGCCGAGGCCGACGTCATTTTCGGCATCGGCTGCTCGTTCACTGAAACAAGCTTCGGCGTCGCGATGCCTAAAGGCAAAACCATCATCCACTCCACACTCGATCCGAACCATCTCAACAAGGACGTGGAAGCCAGGATCGGCCTGGTCGGCGATGCCGGGCTCGTGCTCGACGCGCTGCTGAATGAGATCGGCAAGACCGTCCCCGCGGATCGCGACGCATCGGCGGTGGCGGCCGAGATCGCGGCCTCGCACGAGGAGTGGCTGGCGAAATGGATGCCGAAGCTCACCAGCAATGATGCGCCCTTGAGCCCGTATCGCGTGCTGTGGGACTTGCAGCAAACCGTCGATATCGGCAACACCATCATCACCCACGACGCCGGCAGCCCGCGCGACCAGCTGTCGCCGTTCTGGAAGTCGGTCGAGCCCCTCACCTATCTCGGCTGGGGCAAGACGACGCAGCTCGGCTACGGCCTTGGGCTGGCCATGGGCGCAAAACTCGCAAAGCCCGACAAGCTCTGCATCAATGTCTGGGGCGACGCGGCGATCGGCTTCACCGGCATGGATTTCGAGACCGCGGTGCGCGAGCGGATCCCGATCATGTCGATCCTGCTGAACAATTTTTCGATGGCGATCGAATTGAAGGTGATGCCGGTCTCGACCGAGAAATATCGCTCGACCGACATTTCCGGCGACTACGCCGCGATGGCACGCGCCTTCGGCGGCCATGGCGAGCGGGTGACGAGACCCGAGGACATCGTCCCCGCGATCAAGCGCGGCATCCAGAAAACGCAGGAAGGCATTCCCGTTTTGCTGGAGTTCATCACCAGCAAGGAGACCGAGGTGTCGCGGCCGGGCACATAAAGCTGGCCGGATTCTGGCAGCAAAACTCGCTGTCGCGGACGCTGGCTCCGGCCGCAGGAGATGTGATAATCCGCCTTGGTGCCGCGCATGTCGCGGTATCAAGCCGGAATGCGAATGACCACTCCTTCCAACGACATCGAAGAACTCGAACGCCTGTTACAGGCGGCCACAGCCGAGAACGCGCAGCTTCGAAGCGAGCTTGCGACCGCGCGCGATCGTCAGAGCGCCGGCGCCGGGATTCTGCGCACCATCGCGGCCTCTCCGTCCGATGCCCGGCCGGTGTTCGAGGCGATTGCATCCAGCTCCCGGCGTTTGCTCGGCGGCTTCTCCGCCACCGTGCTTCAGTTCATCGAGGACGAGCTCCACCTCGTGGCGTTCACACCGACGAGCCCTGAGGCGGACGCAGGGCTCAAGGCCTCGTTCCCGCGCAAGATTGCCGATTTTCCGACCTTCGCGCTGGTGCGTGGCGGTGAGACGATCCAGTTTCCAGATAGCGAAGCCGCGGAAGTCCCGGAGCTGAACCGGAAGCTTGCGCGGCTGCGCGGCTTCCGCAGCGTGCTGTTCATGCCGCTGATGAACCGGGGGATACCAGTCGGCATGATCAGCGTCACGCGCGCCGAGCCCGGCGCGTTCGCGGCCGACCTCGTCCAGCTGCTTCAGACCTTTGCCGACCAGGCGGTGATCGCGATCGAGAATGCGCGGCTGTTCAACGAGACGCGCGAGACGCTGGAACGCCAGACCGCCACCGCCGACATCCTGAAAGTGATGGCCGCTTCGCCATCCGACGTACAGCCGGTGTTCGATGCCATCGCCACCAACGCCAACCGGCTGATCGGCGGCTTCTCCACGGCGGTGCTGCGCTACATCGGCGGCGCCGCGCACCTTGCGGCGTTCACGCCGACCGATCCGGCCGGCGATCGCGTGCTGCAGTCCTCGTTCCCGGTGCCATTCGCGCAGTTCCCGCCCTACCAGCTCGTGGCCGATGGTGCGGCGGCGCAATTGCCCGACACCGAGGTCGAACCGGCAGCCCGCGACATCGCGCGCGCCCGAGGCTACCGCAGCATGCTGTTCGCGCCCCTGATGAGCAACGGCGAGGCCATCGGAATCATCATCGCCACGCGACGCGCGACCGGGACGTTCGGCGAGCATCATGTGCGGCTGCTGCAGACCTTCGCCGACCAGGCGGTGATCGCGATCAAGAATGTCAGCCTGTTCAACACCACGAGGGAAGCGCTGGAACGGCAGACCGCGACCGCCGACATCCTCAAGGTGATCGCCGCCTCGCCCGCGGATGTGAGGCCGGTGTTCCAGGCGATCTCCGACAGCGCCAAGTCCCTGGTCGGCGGACATTCCTCCACCGTCACGCGCGTCATCGACGGCCTGCTGCACCTCGCCGCCTTCAGCACCGACAACGAAGCCGGCAATGAAGAGCTGCTCAGCTCGTTCCCGGCGCCGCTGTCGGCATCCGGCATTCACAGCCGGGTGGCAAGAAGCGGAGAGTTCGCATTCCGCAGCGACATGCAGAACGAGCCCGACCTCACGGACGCCATGAGAGAGCTGGCGCGGACGCGAGGTTATCGCAGCATCCTCGTGATCCCGATGCTGCGCGACGGCGTCGCGATCGGCACCATCGGCGTGACGCGGCCGGAGGCCGGTCCCTTCCCGGACAAGGCGATCGCCCTGCTCAAGACCTTTGCCGACCAGGCTGTGATCGCGATCGAGAACACGCGCCTGTTCAACGAGGTGCAGGACCGCACCAGGGACCTCGCCAAATCCCTCGACGATTTGCGCGCAGCCCAAGACCGGCTGGTCCAGACCGAGAAGCTGGCCTCGCTCGGTCAGCTCACGGCCGGTATCGCGCACGAGATCAAGAACCCGCTCAACTTCGTCAACAATTTTGCATCGCTCTCCGCCGAACTGACGGACGAATTGAACGATGCGCTCGCGCCTGTCCCGCTCGCGAACGACGTCCGCAGCGAGGTCGACGAGCTGACCGGACTGTTGAAGGACAATCTCGCGAAAATCGTGCAGCATGGCAGGCGCGCCGACTCCATCGTCAAGAACATGCTGCTGCATTCCCGCGAGGGCGGCGGTGAACATCGGCTGAGCGACATCAACGCGCTGGTCGAGGAGAGCCTCAACCTCGCCTATCACGGCGCCCGCGCCGACAAGCCACAGTTCGACGTGACGCTGAAGCGCGAGCTCGATCCGGCAGCCGGGCAAGCGGAAGTGTTTCCGCAGGAGATCACGCGGGTGCTGCTGAACCTGATCTCGAACGGCTTCCACGCGGTGGCCAAGCGCAAGGCGGATGACGGCGCCGCCGATTACGAGCCGGTGGTGATCGCCGCAACGCGCGACCGGGGCGACAGCATCGAGATCCGCATCCGCGACAACGGCACCGGTATTCCGCACGAGGTGAAGGAAAAGATGTTCGATCCGTTCTTCACCACCAAGCCGCCCGGCGAAGGCACCGGCCTCGGATTGTCGATGAGCCACGACATCGTGGTGAAGCAGCATGGCGGCACGATCGACGTCGCGACGGAGCCCGGCGCGTTCACCGAGTTCACGATTCGATTGCCGCGAAACGGCAGCTTTCCGGACGGAGGCCGCGGCTAGCGGTTCCTACTCCGCCATCTCGACCGGTTGCGTCGTGGAGGGCCCGGCCAGCGGCCGCTCCTCCATCATGATCAGGCAGAGCGCGGCGCCGGCCATCAGCGCCGTCGCGGCGCCGAACACGTAACGGAACGCATGCCGCATGTCGTCGGCGGGGATCGCATTGACGGCGCCGTGATGCTCGCCGGCGAGCGGAACGTCGGCACCGAGCGCGATGAGCAGGATGGCCGCGAACGCCGCGACAGTGAACGAGGACATCAGCGAGCGGAAGAAGTTCAATGCGCCGGTGATGGTGCCGACCTGCGGACGGGCGACCGAATTCTGCACCGAGACCACGCAGACCGGAAAGGTGGTGCCGAGGCCAAGTGCAAAGGCAGCCATCAGCGTCAGCAGCGCCCAAAGCGGCAGCGTCGTCAACGTGAGGGCGAGGCCGCACAGCGCGGCCCAGGACGTTCCGACGATGGCGACCCGCTTGTAGTGCTTGGCGCGAGCCATGGTGCGACCGGCGACGGCCGCGCCGACGGTCGAGACCGCCGCGAGCGGAATCAGCGCAAGGCCCGCTTCGCTGGCGCTGAGATGATAGACCGCCTCGTAATAGAGCGGCAGCTGCACCGTAAGCCCCGTGATCGCACCGAGCGCACAGCCGCCGGCCGTCAGCCCGAACGGCACAACCGATCCTCCGAGCAGCGGCAGCGGAAGGAACGGCTCGTCCGCCCGGCGCGCGTGCCACACGAAGGTGACCGCGAGCGCGACGGCGCCGCCCACCATCGCGAGCACGGTCGGCGAGAGCCACGGGAAGCGCGTGCCGCCCCAGGTCAGCACCAGCATGAATACGACCGCCGAGGCCATCAGCAGCACGCCGCCGAGCCAGTCGACCTTGCGCTTGCGGTGGAACACCGGGATCTTCTTCATCCTGGGCAACAGCAGCGCGATCGCCGCGGCTGCGAGCGGCACATTGATCCAGAAGATCATCGACCAATGCAGATGCTCGGCGAACACGCCGCCGATGACAGGGCCGAGAATGCCGCCGACCATCCAGACGCTGGAGAAATAGGCTTGGTACTGGCCGCGCTCGCGTGGGCTCACGACGTCGGAGATCACGGTCTGCACCACAGGCATGATGCCGCCGCCACCCAGCCCCTGGAGACCTCGTGCAAGAATCAGCATCGGCAGGTTCGGCGCGATCGCGCACAGCACCGAGCCCGCCACGAACAGGCTGAGCGAGATGATGATCATCACGCGGCGGCCATAGATGTCGCTGAGCGTACCGAACACCGGCGCGACCGCGGTTGAGGCGAGCAGATAGGCGGTGATGACCCAGGAGAGATTGGAGACGTCGTGGAACTGGCGTCCGATAGTCGGCAGCGCGGTCGCGACGATGGTCTGGTCGAGTGCGGCCAGGAACATCGTCAGCATCAGGCTGATGACGATGGTGCGGACCTCGTCCTGCGACAGCGGCGCCCGCGGCGCGAGCGAAGGAGCGTCATCGACGCTCAAAACCTCGCTCGGAAGGCGCGACAATTCCTCGGCGAGATCGTCGGGCAATGTCTGGGTGTCGGCAGAACTGCTCTGCCGCTCGAACTTGTTCATCTCGATCGGAAGCCATGAGGCGGCGCAACGCCGCGAAGGATTCGTTCTATGCAACCAATGTAGACAGCAAATTTCTTCTCGGGCAGGCACCGCGGCGCATGGGAGCATCCCACCCGACGGCCATCCCGAAGGCGTGATCTATCTGGTGCGGCGGATCAGTCCTTCGGACGTCGCTTCAGGCGGGCTCGTTTCGGCAACTGCGCCGGCCATTGCACGATGTGGTTCTCGAGCTCGTCGTCCGGGATCTCCACTTCGCTGCCTTCGACCCGTCCGCGTACGGAGACGCCGGCCTCATGCACGGTGTCAGGATCGCCCGACACCAGCGGATGCCACCAATAGAGGTCGCGGCCTTCCGCGACGAGCTTGTAGCCGCAGCTCGGCGGCAGCCAGTTCAGGGTGCGGACATTGGCCGGGGTCAGGCGGACACAGTCCGGAACCTTGTCGGAACGATTCGCATAGTCCTTGCAGCCGCAGGTCACCCCATCGAGCAGCTTGCAGCCGACATGGGTGAAGTAGATGTCGCCGGTGCCCTCTTCCTCGAGCTTGTTCAGGCAGCAGCGGCCGCAGCCGTCGCACAGGCTCTCCCATTCGGGCCCCGACATCTCTTCCAACGTCTTGGTTTTCCAGAAGAATCCTTCCTGGCCTGAAGGTCGTTTGGGAGCTGCGGTCATGCGCCTCAACAAAAGTTCGAAAGAGCTACGGCTGGTGCCATCTAGGGCGTGCGGCCTTGGGGCTGCAAGCAACGCCCGCGTGAGGCCCGTAGTGAACCGGGGTCAATTAGGCCTGTTGTTCAAAATCGCAAGCGTGACCATTGGTTTATAAGCCCTGCTCGGCTAGAAGGAACAGCAAGTCCCCACCGTCGCTGGCCGGGCGCCTTGGGTTTGCCGCAACACTCCCGCAAGACGTCTCGATGCCGCCCCGGCGGGGTGCTTGAACGCTTTCGAACCAAGCCGCAAGGGTTCTAGGTGCGCCAGATCATACCACCGCATTGGAAGGCCCGGATCCGGAATTTCTTCCTGGATCTCGATGCGCGCATCGACTCCTCGCTGTTCTCCTCGGCCAAGGGCATCCGCGAGCTCTACGAGCGCTACTCGACCTTCATGGACCGTTTCTATGTCGGGCGGTGGAAGCGCTGGGTCTTCATCGAGCCGCTGTCGGAGGCTGCGACGCTGGGCCTCGGCGGCCTGGTGGTGATGCTGACCCTGGCCATCCCCGCCTTCCGCGAAACCGCGGACGAGGACTGGCTGAAGAAGTCCGACCTCGCGGTGACCTTCCTCGACCGCTACGGCAACCCGATCGGCAGCCGCGGCATCAAGCACAACGATTCGATCCCGCTGGAAGATTTTCCGGACGTGCTGATCAAGGCGACGCTCGCGACCGAGGACCGCCGCTTCTACGAACATTTCGGCATCGACATCGCCGGCACCGCGCGCGCGCTCGTCACCAACGCCCAGGCCGGCGGCGTCCGCCAGGGCGGCTCCTCGATCACCCAGCAGCTCGCCAAGAACCTGTTCCTGAGCAACGAGCGCACCATCGAGCGCAAGGTCAACGAAGCCTTCCTCGCGGTCTGGCTGGAATGGCGCCTGACCAAGAACGAGATCCTCAAGCTGTATCTCGACCGCGCCTATATGGGCGGCGGCACCTTCGGCGTCGACGGCGCCGCGCATTTCTACTTCAACAAATCGGCACGTGACGTGACGCTCGCCGAAGCCGCGATGCTCGCCGGCCTGTTCAAGGCGCCAACCAAATACGCGCCCCACATCAACCTGCCCGCCGCCCGCGCCCGCGCCAACGTCGTGCTCGACAATCTCGTCGATGCCGGCTTCATGACAGAGGGCCAGGTGTTCGGCGCACGCCGCAATCCCGCCTTCGCGGTCGACCGCCGCTACGAGGCTTCGCCGAATTACTATCTCGACTACGCGTTCGACGAGATGCGCAAGCTGGTCGACACCTTCCCGAAATCCTACACCGAGCGCGTCTTCGTGGTCCGGCTCGCGATCGACACCAATGTGCAGAAGGCCGCCGAAGACGCGGTCGAGAACCAGCTGCGCCAGTTCGGCCGCGACTATCACGCGACCCAGGCGGCGACCGTCGTCTCCGATCTCGACGGCGGCATCCGCGCCATGGTCGGCGGCCGCGACTACGGCGCCAGCCAGTTCAACCGCGCCACCGACGCCTATCGCCAGCCGGGCTCGTCGTTCAAGCCTTACGTCTACACCACCGCGCTCCTCAACGGCTTCACGCCGAACTCGATCGTGGTCGACGGCCCGGTCTGCATCGGCAATTGGTGCCCGCAGAACTATGGCCATTCCTATTCCGGCGCGGTGACGCTGACGCAGGCGATCACGCGTTCGATCAACGTCGTGCCGGTCAAGCTGTCGATCGCGATCGGTCAGAAGGAGCAGCCGAAGGCGCCGAACCCGGCCAAGATCGGCCGCGCCAAGATCGTCGAGGTCGCGCGCCGCTTCGGCCTCAAGGCGCCGCTGCCCGACACGCCGTCGCTGCCGATCGGCTCGGACGAAGTCACCGTGCTCGAGCACGCGGTGGCGTATGCGACCTTCCCCAACCGCGGCAAGGCGGTGACGCCGCATTCCGTGCTGGAAGTGCGCACCGGCGCGGGCGATCCGGTCTGGCGCTGGGACCGCGACGGGCCGAAGCCGCGCCAGGCGATCCCCGCCTCCGTGGCCGCCGACATGGCCGGCATGATGAGCCACGTCGTCAGCGAAGGCACCGCGCGGCGCGCAGCCCTCGACGGCATTCCGACCGCGGGCAAGACCGGCACGACCAATGCCTATCGCGACGCCTGGTTCGTCGGCTACACCGGCAATTTCACCTGCGCGGTCTGGTACGGCAATGACGACTATTCGCCGACCAACCGCATGACCGGCGGCTCGCTGCCAGCGCAGACCTGGCACGACATCATGCTCGCGGCGCACCAGGGCGTCGAGGTCCGGGAAATCGCCGGCATCGGCATGGGCCAAAAGCTGCCGCCCGAGCGGATCGCCAACGCGCAGGCCAATGCGGCGCCGAAGGTGCTGGAGACCAAGCCCGGTCCGCCGCCGGTATTGACCAAGCGCGGCGCCGACGTTTTGGTGCGCGTCGAGAAGCTGCTGGATGACGCGGCCCGGACCGCGACCAAATCGGCCGCCACCGATCCCAAGCAAGCCAAGCCGGCATCGTCCACGAGCGCGCTCGCCTTCCCGCAGAACTATGCGGAAGAGAATGCGAACGCATCCGCCCCGCGCAAGAACTAATCGAAACAAGAACTGATCGAAACAAGTGCGGCTGATCCTGATCACATTGACGGCCCTTCTGCTCGCAACCGTGGTCGGCGTCGGCGCGACCTGGATGACGACAACGCGCGGCACCGAGATCGGCGCGCTGACCATCGGCCCCTGGACCGCGCGTCCGCGCACCGGTACCGCCGACGTCGATCCCTATTCGCGCGCCACCATCGTGCGCAACGGCGAGCTGCCGATCGGCACCGGCGACGGCGTCGCCTTCACCGCGACCGCCGACGACAAGAAGAAAGTGCTCGACGGCCGCTGCGACGTCGTGGTCTCCGGCGTGACGCCGCCGGCGCGGTTCTGGACGCTGACGCTCTATGACCGCAAGGGTCATCTCGTCCCCAATTCGCTGCAGCGCTACGGCTTCACCAGCCAGGAGATCGTGCGGCAGTCCGACGGCTCGTTCGAAATTCGCATCGCCTCGCGCTCGCGCGCCGGCAACTGGCTGCCGACCGGCGGCATCGAACGCTACGCGCTGATGCTGCGGCTCTACGACACCCCGGTCGGCGTTGCCACACGCACCCAGCGCGACGCACCGATGCCCACGATCACGACGGCGGGCTGCTCATGATCCGGCTGTTGTTCACCATCGTTGCCGGCGTGGTGCTGGGCCTCGTGGTTCATCTCGTCAGCGTGCTGGCGTTGCCGCGGATCGCGACCCAGGACGCCTATTCGCGGCTGACGCCGATGACCAAGCTCAACAGCGTCACCCAGCTTCCGCTCGCCGATCCCAGCACATCGCCGATGCCGTTCATGGATCCGGCCTTTGCACTGGCGATCTGCCGCTACGATCTGTCGAACGGACCGATCAAGCTGACGGTGCCCGTGAGCCAAGCCTACACCTCGGTGTCGTTCTACACCCGTAACGAGATCGCCTATTATGCGATCAACGACCGCTCGGCCGGCAAGAAGGTGATCGAGCTCGATCTGATGACCGAGCCGCAGCACAACGAGCTGCCCGAGGACGAAGAGATCACCGCCGCCGACCGCCTTATCATCGATTCCCCCAGCACGACCGGCCTGATCGTGATGAAGGCGCTCGCCCCCGAGCCCGGCCTGATGCCGCAGGCGCAAGGCTCGCTCGCGGCCGCGAGTTGCGGCCCTCAGACCGAGCCGCCGGCGAAGGCCGAAGCGCCGCGCGGCCGGCGCTGAGGTGCGCCGCTTCGGGACGCACCAAAACAAAAAGTCGAAAAACAACCCCATGCACGGTAGCGTTGGCATTGAAATCACTAGCCATTTTGGTTGCACCAAATAGGCGTTTGCCGGACCGATACATCCCTGCCCGTCGCGCTGTTCGGATTTGACTCGTCGGGCAAAACACTGGCACAATGGCATCATCGAAAATTCACCCGCGCGGAGCAATCCGGCGCGGGTTTTTCATGCTGGAGCCTCAAACCGAAGATGGCTTCAATGCCTGCAGCTCGACTTCACCTTCAGGTCGGTGGCTGTAGTCCTGGCGAGTTGAGCCAATCATCTAACGACAAGCTTGTTTCAGCCCAGCGTGCGCGTCTGAGGGCGGCATCTCTCACTGGCCCTGGCGGGAGCAGTTCCGCGGCTGAGCGAAGACGAGCGGCCATTTCTGCAAGCCCCTCTTGGTGCGATTCATCGAACTTGCGCCGCTGGCTCACTGCACGATCCGTTCCGGAGGAGGCGGGAGCGCAAGCGGCGTTCTCATCACCGATAACAGCCACTGATCGGGCGGTGACATCGGAACGTAGATATTGGTGGCAGCTTCCGTCGGCGCACTCGTGCACACAAGCGGCAGAGAACGGTTCACGTTGGCGGCATTTCTTCCCGCAGCATGTACTGGATCAGGTCGGAGCCACCAAGCATCGCGTCCCGCTAGCGCGGAACAAGGTCGGGGCATGCAGGTTGATCTTGCGGCAGGGAGAGTTGTCATGAGCGAGGACGAGCTGACCAGCAAAGCCGAGCGCGCGCTCGTTACCGTTGCGCTTAGCCTGACGATGCTGGTTCTTTGCGTCGGAGCCCTGATCTGTCGCTAGCCCGGGTGACGGCAGCTGCCCGCGATGAAGAGCTTGGCTTCAGAGCGAAAGACGGCGCGCAACGCAGCTGTTGCGTCACCAGTTTCGCGCTGAGGATGAGCAGCCAAATTGTTGTTGCCCACGGGGATTATCGCCCGCCGCTTTCAGCGACGCCGCTCGTGGTGCTCGGCGATCCCTGCAGGGCGGACCAAATTGGGTTTATCTCTCCGACGCTTTAGCCACCGTCTGGTGTCCGTCATGAGGTCGCTGCCGCCGCCCACCCATGAGCCGAAGTATTCGACGATGGAGAATTTGGGCGTTGTAAGGAGCCGGAAGCGGACCGCTCTCGCAAAGCGCCCCCGCGACCTCGACGGCTCGCTTGGTACTTGCGGTGAGGTGCAATTGAAGAGCGGGCCGATGATCTCTCAGCCATTTTGCGATGCCGAACCCATCCCCGGCCAACTCCACGCTGCTGAGGACGAGATCCACCGGAATGGTCCCTTCATCAAGCAACGCGATTGCCTCGTCTGCTGAGCGCGCCTCCAACACCTTGTAACCGCAGCCGCGGAGAAAGTCGGCCAGCGCCATGCGCATCAGCACGTCTTGCTGCGCAAGCACGATCGTACGGGGGGCTGCTGATTGGTTCGTTTGCATGCCGGACAACCGATGAGTGGCGGTCTTCGTTCCTTACCAACCCGCGATCGCTCTGATCCGCTGCACGACTTTCGGAAGGTCCCACGGTTTCGGAACAAAAAGATCGAATTCGGCACCGGGGGGTGGCGCCTCCGATGAGGTAAGTATTACTTTTAGAGTGGCAAAATCGCGCTTGATCAGGGTTGCGAGTTCCGCGCCATCCATTGACCCGGGCATCCGAATGTCAGTCACAACCAGCGAAACCTGAGTCCCAGAGTGAAGAACGTCCAACGCTTCGTCTGCATCGCCGCACTCGATCACCGCGAGACCGTTCTCTCTCAGCTCATCTGCGACCATGATGCGGACCAGCACATCGTCCTCAACGACGAGCACAGGACGCTTCGAAGCGGGATTGGTGTCGGTGTCGAGCATCCTGCCTGTGTTCACTTTTGCCACTCGTTCAATGGGTTGGCCGGAAATCTAATCGGTGCTCGGAGATTTTGTTCCACGGTGACGCCCCCACTAAAGGCGCAGTAGCCTTGCTAACCATCCAGGTATGTTAAAGCGTCCAGTTGCAAGGACTAGAGGATTCTGGTTCTGGCCCCCAGCGGTCATTGCCGTCTCTCAAGACAACGACAGCTTCTGAACTGAAGCTGATGCTGTTCCCGGTCGAAAGCCCAGGAATTGAGCATGGCAGCGAGCACCACCTCGAGCATCAGGCGACGTTCAGCGAGCGCTCATCGATCCTAGCGCTCCTCGGTTGGATGCACCCATTTGTAGGGCGTAATGCTTTGCGTTGCGGTCAGCTTGATCATGTGGACAGGTGGCGCGGAACGTCCCTCTCGGCATGACCGGCACTTCAGAAACGCTTCGAGCTTCCAGATCGGCGTGTCCCGCGGCCGGCGGATCATATCGAGCGGCAGGCTCGCTCGCGCCTTGCACCTGTTGCACTCGACTCGAGCCAGCGCATGCCACCATTGAGGCATTGCGCGATTGTGGGGGACGGTTGCGCGGGACCACCGTAGCCTTCCATCCGCACCGACCAGGCTTCGGCTTCCGCCCGATCGGCTTCACGAACTGCTTTCGTGGCAACTTCGCGAGCGTGCTTGGCGGAAATCTCCGCCCCCATGATCCGGCCGCTCCAGATGATCTCTCGTGATTTCGTGCCCATCTCCTCCTATGAAGACGGCCCGGCTCGCGTTGACAAATTATCGATTGCTGGTGGGCTGGAACGGCCGAACACCACTACCCCTCGCGTTGTGGAAAACCGGACGGGCATGCGAATCCTTCACGCAGCATCGGCCAGACTTTGGCACGTCGGGCAAAACACTGGCACAATGGCATCATCGATAAGTTCACCCGCGCGGAGCAATCCGGCGCGGGTTTTTGCTGACGGAGCGCTGGTTGCCGTGATCGGAAAAGCACTATCGTCTCACTCCGACGACCCTCCTTTGTCCCCTCTAGATATTTCATGTGCAGAGGTGCTGTGCGGTTTCGTCGCAATGTTTCCGCGGAAATGAACTACTATAGTCAGAGCATCATGGCTTACGTCATCGACATTGATGCGCGCACCGCGCGTTTTGGTCTTCACGCCGGCCGCCTCCAAGCAGGCGGTTAGCCGGACGGTGTTCGCGCCGTCCGGGCTCTTTTCCAGCTTTCATGACCTCCACTCGAGAGGTCGTCTTGAAGCAGAAGGAGTGCGCCGTGCTGCCTCTTCCAAAAATCGCACTGACCTCATCAGACTATCCGCGGCTCGAACAGCTCGCCCGCCTCGCCGTCCAAAAAGGAGATTTGGACGGGATATTCCTCATGGGCGAAATCAACCGCGCCGATATCGTCCCGGACGAAGGGGACGTCGTCCGTCCTTTCGTGACGATCGGATCATGGGTCACCCATTGCACGAATTGGGGCGTTCCGCGTCGCACCGTGCAACTGGTCTGGCCCGAGGAGTGCTGGTCGGATCCCGCCTGCATTTCGGTGTTGACCCCGCTGGGTACAGCTTTGATCGGACTGCAGGTCGGCGATCAGATGCCGTACTTCGTCGCCGGATGTCTGAATGTCGTCAGGGTCCAAAGCCTGACCCCATCGGATTCAAAGGTTGTCCCACTCTTCCGGAGGGGGCCGAGGCGGTCAGGCAACCCGTGCGACGACGACCCCGGACCAACTGCAGCATAGGAGCTATCAATGCGCAATTTCGAAGCTGAGAGCCGGCGAGAACAGCCGGCGTTGCCGCCGATCAAGATCACTGAGGACGAATCGCGGCGCCTCAGTTCCTTGGCCAATTCGAGCATGGATCTGTTTCCGCGAGTGGCCCATTTTCTGGCCCGAGAGATGGAACGTGCCACGGTGACGGACGAGAACAACTTGCGAGGCGTGATCAGGATGGGATCGAAAGTGACCTATCGCGACGACGAGACGGGTGCGAGCCGAGAGATCGTGCTGGTCTATCCGCATGAGGCAAACATCGAGCTCAATCGGATCTCGGTCCTGACGCCTGTTGGAGCGGCCTTGATCGGCCTATCGCCGGGGCAGCGGATCGACTTCGAGACGCCCCACAAGCGCACCAGGGGCCTGACCGTTCTCGCGGTGTCCGACTAAGGCTCGTACCTTAAGTCAGATCGAGTATCGTCGTCTTGCGATGTGAGCGCGCCGCCCCAAAGGCGTCGCGCCCGGATCTGGCCCTTTCGTATGAATTCGACAGCGCACGCACTTTAGTTTCGTAGTGCAATGGATCACCGCGCCTCCCACCATTGCAGGACTGACCGCCCAAAGACACTGCGCGGCTTCGATCATCGCGATGAGTTTGCAACGGATCTGCCCCCGCAGAGGACCGAGCACTTAGGGGCGTGAAGTTGTTCACGAGTACGTCTCAAGTCGCGATCAGGACATGCTCAGGATCGCTTGTGCGGCAAGGACGAGCATGATAGCAAAAGCCATCGGGTCAAACACAACCGCCCGACCAGCTTTCGAGCCAAGCGTTGTTTCGCTCCTTTATGGAGGTGAAACATGTCTTGCGACAGCACCACTGGCTCAATCGGCACATCCAGCGCAGCCTTCGTCCCTTCTCCAGACCCTGGATGGTTCTGGAGGTTAACGCTCGCGCTGCTGGACGGCATCACACGGCGCCGTCAATACGACGAGCTTCTCGAACTGGACGACCGGCTTCTCGCGGACATCGGTTTATCGAGAACAATCGTCGGGGAAGCTCGACGGTGTTACTTCTCAGGTTGGCGCGACGATCGGTGATCGTCATATCCACTCGATGAGCGGCCACGCCTGGGCGTGCGAAAGCGGCACGTCTGCTTATCCTTGCGGATCAGACGGCCGCCAAGCTCGCGAAAAGGCCGGACTTTTTGACTGCGATCCTGACGTCTTCTCAGAAGTCCAGCTTGTCGCGTATGGCATCAATTCCGGCTCTCGCGCACGCTTCGTCCGCGTCGCCGCCCGGCGCGCCGGACACGCCGACCGCACCGACCAGGGAGCCGCCGGCTTCGACAATCAGTCCTCCGGCGATGACGACCGCTCCGGGAAGGTTGCGAATGCCCGCCTGCATCATGCCCGGCTGGCTGATCGCATTCAGCTCGGTCGTGCTGGTCTTGAACGAGGCGGCCGTCCACGCCTTGCCTGCTGCCGTCGAGGGCGTGTGCGGGCCTGCGAAGCGGTCGCGCAACATCACTTGCGTGACGCCGAAGCGATCGACGACAGCGACTGCAACCTGGTATCCACGGGTACGGCAGCTGGCCAACGCAGCGCGCGCAAGATCGAGCGCCAGTTCCGGACCGAGCGATTTGTAGGCGACCAAACCTTCCTCCGCCCGGACTGGGCAGATGGACGCAATCAGCAGGGCCGTGGCGACCGGCAGGCATCGAACGTTCATGACAATCTCCGGCACAGGTGACCAAACGCTATTTGATCCCACCATATGTCAGATCATCGAACAGGGTCACGCTATCTGCCGGCGACCGTCACGAAGAGCTCACCGCTCCGCGAAACCGTGCCAGTCACGTCTTGAAACTCGCGAACAGCCTCGTTAGTCTCCTTTGCATGGGGACAAAGCAGACTCCCCGTGAGGCCTCGGTCCAAGCTCTGCGCAGCACGCCATTCGTGGAGCTTGCGCATGGACACCGAACGACACCCTTCTCGCCAGCACACCGTCGCCATCCTCTCGCGAGGCGACGCTGCCGCGCGGCGGGATGCGACGGCGCAAAACAGCCGCTTCGTCCGCGTTTTCGAAGCCCTCGCCGCCGTCGGCATCGAGGCGCGCCCGGCGATCTACGACGAAAGCTTCGCCGAGGACATCCGTGAACAATTGCTCGCGGCCAGTGGCGTGCTTGTCTGGGTCGATCCGATCCACCAGGGCAAGACGCGCGTTGAGCTCGATTCCCTGCTTCGCGACGTTGCGGCGCGGGGACCGTGGGTCAGCGCTCATCCGGACGTCATTCTCAAGATGGGCACCAAGGAGGTACTCTATCGTACCCGCTCGATGGGGTGGGGATGCGCCACGGCTTTATATCAAACCGCCGAGGCCATGCGCGCCGAGTTGCCGACACGGCTCGCCACCGGTCCGCGCGTGATCAAGCGCAACCGCGGCAACGGCGGCCAAGGCGTGTGGAAGGTCGAGCGCCTGCCGAATTCCCCGATGATAAAGGTGCTGGACGCGACCAAGGATGGCTCCGAGGAACTGACGTTGGAGAGTTTTCTCGGTCGCTGCACCGAATATTTCGAGAACGGCAGCGTGGTCGATCAGCCATTCCAGCCTCGCCTGAGCGAGGGCGTCGTACGTTGCTACATGGCGGGCGATCGCTGTGCCGGCTTCGGCTATCACAAAGTCAAAGCCCTGGTTGACTCGCCGGCCGCCCGTTCCGAGGCCGGACCGCGACTCTATACCTCGAACGCAGACCCGCGCTTCCAGCGGCTGCGTCGGTTGATGGAGGACGAGTGGACGCCGGGAATGATGAAGACGCTGGACATCGACGAAGGCTCGCTCCCGGTCATCTGGGACGCGGACTTCCTGTACGGTCCGAAAGATGCGACCGGTGCCGACACCTACGTCCTGTGCGAGATCAACGCGAGCTCATGCTTCGCGATCCCCGAGGAGGCCCCGGCGGCGATCGCGCGAACGGTGAAGCTGCGGCTCTCGCAGATGCAGAGGGCTGGCTCGGGCCAGTGAAAACGCCGCGAGCGCGCGGCGTCATCTCGCGTTGCGGCTCGCGGGCGGTGGCCTCCGCGCCCACAGCAGCGCCAACGGCCCCAGCGCAATTCCGGCCGCAAGGACGCTGAACGCCAGCAGCCAGCCGGTCGCGCTCTGCGGGCCGCCGGCTGCGTCGAGTGCGGCGCCGGTGCCCCAGGCGCCGACCGCCGACAGGCCGAAGCCGACCGTCGAATGCAGGGCCAGGGTCGCGCCGCGATGTTCGGACACAGCCGCGGCCGACATGCCGGCGGTCAATGCGCCCGAATCCGCCGGCACGGTCAGGCCATAGACGAGCAGCAGCAGCGCGAGCACCCATGCCGGCGCTGTCGCGTTGAGCCCGATGACCAGTGCGACGCAGGCCGACGCGATCATCACGACCGTGATCGCGCGATGGCGACCAAATTTCAGGGCGGCCTCGTTGCCGAGGATGCTGGCGGGCATCGAGATCACCGCAAAGCTGAAGCTCAGCACGACGGGGCTCAACCACGACGGCGCGCCTTGGTGGGCGACGACGAAGGTCCAGAACCCGACCAGCCAGGTGCGGATGCCGTAGAGCTCGAAGCAATGGGCGCCGTAGCCGAAGATGTATCCGAGCGCCTCGCGGTTGGCGAAGACGGGCGCGAAGTTCAAGAGACGTCCGGCCTTCGGCGCGGGCCGCTGCTCCTGCATCAGAAGACACGCGACGACCATTGCGATAGGTCCAAAGCCGGTAACAAGGAAGGCGGTCCGCCATCCCCAGCGGTCGGCGATCACTTGCGCGACCAGGAACGAGAGGCCGACCCCGACCGAGAAGCTCGACGTGTACAGCGTGACGGCGCGCGAGGTGTCGCCGGCGGGAAGCCGGTCGGTCAGCGCCTTCAGGCCCGGCATGTAGGCGCCGGCAAATCCAAGCCCTGCCAGGGACCAGATCGCGGTCGCGGACCAAAACCCTTGCGCGAAGAGTCCGAACGCGACGGTCGCCAGTCCGCTGACGATCGAGCCCCAGAGCAGGACGAGCCGCGCGTCGATCCGGTCGGTCAACGTCGTCAGCACAGGCACGGCGAGCATGTAGCCGAACGCGTAACCGCTCGCCATCAAGCCGCCTTCGGCCGCCGAAAGGCCCCACGCCGGCATCAGATGCTGCGCCAGGTTCGCGGACAGCGTCACATGCGGCAGGAGATTGCCGACCTGGCCGATGCACATCACCGCGATCAGAGACCGGCCGCTCAAGTTACGAATGCTGTCCTCCCACCCCCGGGCCGGAACGGCGCACGAACCGCAATCGGCAAATCTCCAGCTTCAGCTGCAAGACCCAAGTTCATGAACAACCGCACCCCGAAGCGCCGGTCTTCTTCGCCGCTTCGTCGGCGGCGCAGCAGGCCGTCGGTTCCTGCTTCGCCGGCCCACCGCAACATCCTGATGCGACCCCGGCGGCTTCGACGCTGCCGCGCGTGCAGACGCCGGTCTCCGGCAGCACGAGCTCCACCCTTGCGGCGGCTTTCTTGTCGCCGGCGAGATCGGCCGCAATCGAGCGCACCTGCTCATACCCCGTCATCATGAGAAAGGTCGGCGCGCGGCCATAGGACTTCATGCCCGCCATGTAGAAGCCCGGCTCGTCATGCGCGAGCTCGCGCGCGCCGTGCGGGCGCACCGTGCCGCAGCTGTGCTCGTTGGGATCAATCAGCGGCGCCAGCGCGACCGGCGCCTCGATGGCGGGATCGAGCCGCAGGCGCAATTCGGACAGGAACGAAAAGTCGGGACGAAAGCCCGTCGAGACGATCAGCTCGTCCACGATCACGCTCCGTCCACCGCGGCCCGAGCTGGCCGCGATCTCGAGGCGGCCCTCGGAGTCCGACAGATGCGTGACGCCGAATTCGGTTTCGACCTTGATCTTCCCGGCGGCAACGAGCGCGGCGAAGGCGCCGCCGAGCTCTCCGCGTGCGGCAAGCTTGTCATTCCGGCCGCCGCCAAAAGCCTTGGCGGGATCGGCGCCGCGCAAAAGCCAGATCGCTTGCATCCCCGGCACCTCGCCTGCGAGCTGCACGAGATCGATCAGCGTGCCCACCGCGGAGTGGCCGGCGCCGAGCACCGCAACGGTCTTGCCGGCATATCTGGCGCGGCCGGCACCACGGACATCGGGCATGCCATAGGCGATGTGGCCGGCGCATTCACGCTCGCCGATCGCGGGCAGACCATTGCCTCCGGCGGGATTGGGCGAGAACCATGTGCCTGATGTGTCTATCACGGCATCCGCGCGCAGCACTTCAGGACCTTTGCCGTTCTGGTAGCGGATCTCGAACGGCGCCTGCTCACGCCCCTTCGTCTTCGCCTTGTCGAAGCCGACGCGGCTGATGGCCGAGACGCGGCTGGATGTCCGGATCGCCTCGCGCAGTGGTGTTCGCGTCGCAAGCGGCGTCAAATATCGATCGAGCAGTTCGCCGCCGGTCGGATAGGACTGGGGGTCCGGCGAATTCCATCCCGTCGGCGCGAGCAGGCGCGCGGCGGCCTTGTCGATATTGTACTCCCACGGCGAGAAGAGCTGGACCTGCTGCCATTGGCGAACCGCGTGCCCCGCTTCGGATCCTGCCTCCAGAACGATGGGTGACATGCCACGCTCCAGGACGTGCGCAGCTGCTGCGAGGCCGACCGGCCCTGCTCCGATGATGGCGATCGTCTTAGCGTTCATTCGGCTTCTCCCGTACTTCTAGAATCATCGAAAAATAAAAGCCAAAAAAGATCAGGCCGCCGTTTGCGTCGTCTTGCATCCGACTTCGTCTGCGCAACACTCGGCCGCCAGGAAATCGACCAGACCCCGCATCGCGTCGAAGTTCGCGTGGCAGATCAGCGTCGTCGATTCCCGGACCTGACTGACGAGCCCGACAGAGACCAGGGTCTTGATGTGATGCGACAGCGTCGAGGCCGGGATTTTCAGCTTGTCCTGCAAGCGACCGACGGGCATGCCGGAGTGCCCGGCCCGGACCAGGGCCCGATAGATCTGAAGCCGGGTCCGGTTGCCCAGGGCTTCGAGGCCTGCTGCTGCGTCATCGATCTTCATGGCCGCCACGATGCGCCCGCTGGTCCGTGCGGTCAACCATATTTCTAGAATATTCGAAATACTGCGCCGCTGACGCGCTTCGGATTCGGATTGACGGAGCCGCTATACTTCCATAAATCTGGATACATGGAAACTGAAGAAGCCGTCCTCGCCCTCGCCGCCCTGGCGCAGTCGACCCGTCTTGAGGCCTTCCGGACGCTGGTCCGGCACGAGCCTGATGGTCTCGCTGCGGGCGATCTCGCCCGGCTGTTGGAGGTCCCCCAGAATACGCTCTCGGCGCATCTGTCGATCCTGACGCGGGCACGCCTCGTCACCTCCGAGCGGCACAGCCGTTCGATTGTCTACCGCGCCAACCTTGCCGAATTCCGCGACGTCGCCGTCTTCCTGCTGCGGGATTGCTGCGGCGGGCGGCCGGAAGTTTGCGAGCCGGTCGTCGAAACCCTGCAAGCCTGCTGCAAGCCAAGGCGAAAGGAGCGGAGCCGTGCCTGATCAATTCGATCTTCCGCGCCGCCTCGCGGCCGAGGCGCTCGGCACGGGCATTCTCGTTGCCACGGTGGTCGGCTCCGGCATCATGGCGGAGACGCTGACCAAGGATGTCGCGCTTGCGCTTCTCTGCAATACGTTGCCGACCGGCGCCATTCTGGTCGTCCTGATCACCGTGCTCGGACCGATCTCCGGCGCGCACTTCAATCCGGCCGTCACCCTCGTTTTCACCGGCAAGCGCGAGCTGCCGGTGAACGACGCCGCATTGTACGTCGCCGCGCAGGTTGCCGGCGGCATTGCGGGAACGATGGCGGCGCATCTGATGTTCGGGCTGCCGCTGCTCGATTTCTCGGCGAAGGTGCGAACCGGAGGACCGCAATGGTTCGCCGAAGCCGTCGCCGCTTTCGGTCTGGTCGCGACGATCCTGGCCGGCATCCGGTTTCAGCGGACTGCCGTACCCTGGCTGGTCGGCCTGTACATCACGGCGGCCTATTGGTTCACGGCTTCCACGTCATTCGCCAATCCGGCAGTGGCCATCGCGAGGTCGCTGACAAACACGTTCTCGGGCATACGTCCCATTGACCTGCCTGGATTCATCCTCGCGGAGCTCTGCGGAGCCTTTGCCGCCATGCTGTTGATGAACTGGCTGCTCGGACGGCCCCAGGCGCGCGGCCCCATCCCAATCGCGGAGACTATCTCATGAGCGTCACGATCTATCACAACCCCGCCTGCGGCACCTCGCGCAACACGCTGGCGATGATCCGGCAGAGCGGCGTCGACCCCCTCGTCGTCGAATATCTGAAGACGCCACCATCCCGCGAAAAGCTCGTCGAGCTCGTCAAGGCTCTGGGCATCTCCGTTCGCGAGTTGCTGCGGGAGAAAGGCACGCCGTACAAGGAGCTCGGCCTCGACGATCCCAAATGGTCCGACGACGAGCTGATCGGCCAGATGCTCGCGCACCCCATCCTGATCAACCGTCCGATCGTGGTGACGCCCAGGGGCACACGCCTGTGTCGTCCCTCGGAAGCCGTCATCGATCTCCTGGACAATCCCGTCGGCCGGTTCGTGAAGGAGGATGGCGAGGTGGTCGAAGCGCGATAGGCTTACGGGGCCCCTGTCTTGCCTGGATCAGATCTTCGGGATCTTCGCCCGCTCCACCACGCTGGTCCATTTGCTGATCTCGGTCTCGATCAGCGTCTTCATCTCCTCCGGCGAGCTGCCGCGAACCTCGCCACCGACGGCGGTCTCCAGGCGTTGCTTGAGATCGGGATCCCTAAGAGCGTCGAGCGTCGCCGCATTGAGTGCGGCCATGATGGCGGGCGGCGTTCCCTTCGGGGCCAGCAGGCCGGCCCAGGTGCGCACGTCATATCCCTTGATCCCAGCTTCCTGAACTGTCGGCACGTCGGGCAACAATGCGGTGCGCGTCGGCGAGGTCACCGCCAGGCCGCGGATCGCACCGGCCTGGATCTGCGAGGCGAGCAGCACCGGGGTGCCGACGATCACCGGAACCTCTCCGCCGAGCAGCGCGGTGACCGATTGAGAATCGCCGCGATAGGGCACGTGCACGATCTCGACTCCGGCGGCTGCGTTCAACAGCTCTCCTGCAAGATGGTGCGTGCTGCCGAAGCCGACCGATCCGAAGGAGAGCGCACCCGGCTTCTGCCTTGCCATGGCGACGAGTTCGCCCAGCGATTTTGCCGGGTAGTCGGTACGCACGGCGATGACGAGGGCGTAATAGACCAGCGTCGAGATCATCTCGAAACTCTCGGCCGGCTGGTAGGCGAGGCTCTTGTAGGTCGCCGCGGAAATGGCGTGAGCGCCGGTGACGAGCCCGATCGTGTAGCCGTCGGGCGCCGCTTTCGCGATGGCATCCGCGGCGATGTTGCCGCCGGCGCCGGGCTTGGCCTCGACGATGATCGGTTGTCTGAGCTTTTTGGAGAGCCCGTCGGCGATGATGCGCGACAGCGTGTCGGCCGCGCCGCCGGCGGCAAATCCATGCAGCAGCCGGATCGGGCGCGACGGATAATTGTCCGCCGACGCCGGGGTGGTTGCGAGACAACCGCCAAACAGAAAAATCACCGCAGCAAGCCGCTTCATCCTTCGCATGGATGCGTCCTCCCTTTTGATTGTTCTATCGTTGGCCGCAGCGAGGCGGCGTTCTTCAAGTCGGGTTTGAGTCCGCTAGCGCGCGAACTCCGTGCATTCAGGCGATGGCGGCATGCCCCAGACGTCGCGCGGCAGACCGACCCAGACTTTTGGCCGCTGCGGTCGATCGCGATGCCAGGGACGCGGCTCGAAATAACCGAGCGCCTCGTCGGTCATGCGGTCGAGGTCGTGGAACAGCTCGACCAGATGCCCGTCGGGATTGCGGTGATAGATAGCCGTGTTGTGGCCGGGGCCGTGACGTACCGGTCCCCAGAGCACCGGGAGCTTATGTCGGGCGAGATGATCGCACGCCTGCTGCATGTGCGTCGGCCCTCGCAGTTCGAACGCGACATGATGCAGGCCGCGGCCGGGCGCGCGCGCGAAGTTCAGCGTGTGATGCTCATAGCCGCTGCGCATGAAGACGAAGCGGTCCTCGATCCAGTCGGAGACCCGTAGGCCCATCATGTTCGCGTAGAACTCCGAGGCCGCGCGCGGATCGGGCGTGCGAAGGGCGACATGGCCGAGCTTGCTGACGGCAAGCGCTCCGATGCGCTCCTGCGCGGGTGTCGGCGTCCAGCCCTGGATCAGCTCGAAGCGCGTGCCTTCGGGGTCGCTGAACGATAGCCGCCTTGAAACGCCAGGCAGGGGATCGCTCTGAAGTTCAGGCCGCAGATCGGCCTGCTTCAGCGCGGCGCCCAGCGCCTCGATCTGGACATCAGGAGATATCTCGAAGGCGATGCTCGTCAGCGCCGCGTCGCCGGGTTCGATCACCAGCGAAAGCTGCTCGGCATCGTTGGCAAGGAAGATGCGGTTGCCGTCGCGGCCGACGAGGCCAAGACCGATCACGGCGCGGTAGTAGTCGAGCAGCCGCTCGGGATCGGGCGAGGCAAAGCTCGCGTGCCGGAGCCGGGTGAAGCGTGCAATGGGTGCTTGTGTCGTCATCGTCCAATCCACCCCCTCACGGCGTCATGATGATCTTGCCGAGCGCCGAGCCCTGCTCGAGCAGCGTGTGGGCCTGCCTGACCTGGTCGAGCTTCAGGACCGCCGAGATAGCCGGCTTGATCGCATTGCGGCTCAGCGCGTCGATCACGTTGCGCATGAGCGCGCGACGCCCGTCGCGATCGTGGTCGTAGATGTGGAAGGAGAAGCAGCGTATCGCCGGGCAGATGTCGAGATGGTCGCGCATCGCCGCCATCAGGTTTTCTTCCGGCAATCCGGCGAAGGCATTGTACGACAGCAGCGTCCCCCATTTGCCGAGCGCGCCGAGATAGCCGGTGAACTCGGGCCCACAGACGTGATCGAGCACGAGACCAACGCCCTCGCCATTGGTCAGCTCGCGGGTCCGCGACACGACATCCTCGCGGCGATAGAAGATGATTTCATCGGCGCCGTTGCCGCGCGCGAATGCGGCCTTCTCGTCGGTGGAGACCGTGCCGATGACGTTCATCTGCGCGAGCTTGGCGAGCTGTACCAGCGCGGTGCCGACACCACCCGCCGCCCCGATCACCAGCACGCTCGCCGGTGCGCGCGGATGGCGGCACTCGTGCAGCAGCGCGTAGGCCACCTGGTAGTTCGACAGGCACACGGCCGCTTGCAGATCGACATTGTCGGGCAGCACGTGAATGGCGTCCGCGGGCGCGACCACATAGTCGGCGTAGCAGCCGCCGCGCTGCGACAGGTCGCGCGCGCTCAGCAGCACCTTCTGGCCGATCGCAAACCCTTCGACGCCGGACCCAAGCGCTGCAATGCGGCCCGCGACATCGTTGCCGGGATTGGCCGGCAGCGGCGGCATCCATTTGTAGACGCCACGCCGGATCAGCACATCGGGCTGCCCGACGCCGAACGCTTCGGCGCGGATCTGCACCTGGCCGGGTCCGGGCACAGGCACCGGAAGCTCGACCAATTCGAGTGCATCCGGCCCACCCGGCTGACGCACCAGCACCGCTCTCATGATGTCACACGCCTCCCAAGCCATATTTTCGAAAATAATACTGATTACGAAAATTATTGCAAGATGGTCGTTGGCGCGGCATGTTGAGCCATCGATTCAACGATAGAGACCATGTCCGACAGCGCCATTCGCCCCCGCAAGGAATTCGGCAAGACCATCGCCGCCGACATCACCCATCGGCTGCGCGAGGAGATCATTGCCTGCGGCTTGGCGCCGGGCGAGCCGCTGCGGTTCGACGTCCTGCGCGAACGATTCGGCGTCAGCTTCACGACGCTGCGCGAGGCACTGACGGCGCTTACCGCCGAAGGCCTGGTCGACGCGCAGGAGCAGCGCGGGTTTCGCGTGGCGCCGGTCAGCCGCCAGGATCTGGTGGAGGTCACCGATGCGCGAGTGCTGATCGAGGTGGAATTGATCCGCCGCGCGATCGAGCGGGGCGACGACGATTGGGAAATCGCCGTAATCTCGACACTGCATAGATTAAAGCGGATCGAGCAGCGCGACCCCGAACATCCGCTGCGCGATCCCGAATGGAAGATCGCCCATCGCCAATTCCACCAGGCGCTGGTATCCGCCTGCGGCTCCGCGACACTCCTCGCCATTCGCGCCGAGCTGTTCGATCGCGCCGAGCGCTATCGGCATCTGTCGGCCAATTTCCGGCCGCGTCCGCGCGACAAGGCCGGCGAGCACCAGGCGATCATGCAGGCCGCCATCTCGCGCAATCCCGACCTCGCGGTGCAACTGATCGAGACGCATATCCGCTCGACCGCCGACAACGTCGCGACATACGCCGGGCACCTGCTCGACACCGAATAGGCGGCAACGGCTTTTTATCGCCGTGGGCTTGCGCCTCGACCGATTTTCGAAAATAATGCAAAAGATCGAAAATGCCAACCTTTGGGGCGAAACCATGAAGCTGCTGTCGTTCTTGGACGGAAATCGGGAAAGTTGGGGCGCCGTTGTCGAAAAGGGCGTCGTGGATCTCGGCCGCGCCCTGCCCCACTATCCGACGCTCGCGGACTTCCTCGGCAGCGACGACTATGCGCGGCGCGAGGCCATCGTCGCTGGGCACAAGGTCACGATGGCGCTCAGTGACGTCAAATATCTTCCGGTGATCCCGCGTCCGGAGAAGATCGTCTGCGCCGTGCGCAATTATCTCGACCACCACAATGAAGCCGTGGCGTTCGGCATGAAGCGCGAGATCACGGAATTTCCGCCGATTTTCCTCCGGGTCTGGCGCTCCCAGGTCGCGCACGACGCGCCGGTGATCCGGCCGAAAGTCTCCGACAATTTCGATTGGGAGGGCGAGCTTGCCGTGGTCATCGGCAGGGGCGGCCGTCACATCAGCCAGGCCGACGCCTGGGATCACGTGGCGGGCTACTCGATCTACAACGACGTCAGCGTGCGTGACTGGCAGCGTCACGCCCAGCAGATCGCCTCCGGCAAGAACTTCGTCGGCACCGGCCCGTTCGGACCGTGGCTGGTGACGCCGGACGAGATCGGCGATCCCACCAAATTGAAGCTCGAAACGCGCGTCAACGGCGCGGTGGTGCAATCCTCCGACACCTCGATGCTGATCTTCTCGATTCCGCGGCTGATCGAGTACAGCTCGACCATCTTCGACCTCGTCCCCGGCGACGTCATCGCCACCGGCACGCCGGCCGGCGTCGGCTTCACCCGCAAGCCGCCGGTCTTCCTCAAGCCCGGCGACGTGGTCGAGGTCGAGATCGAGAACATCGGCGTGCTGCGCAATCCCGTCGTCGACGAAGCATAGAGCCGGCGTATGTCGTCCCAAGACGCGTCCCAAGACATCTCCTACGACATCCGCAAGACCGCGCTCAGCGTCGAGACCATCTGGCACGAGCGCGGGCCCCGCCTGGAGAAGCCGCTGCTGGTCGGAACGGCCATCGCGATCATCCGCAATCCCTTTGCGGGCCGCTTCGAACCTGACCTGATGCCGTTTCAGGCATCCTTGCGCGAGCTCGGGCGGGAGCTCGCAACGCGGCTGATCGCACAGCTCGGCGGCGCCGCGCAGATCGAAGCCTATGGCAAGGGCATTATCATCGGCGAGGACGGCGAGCTCGAGCACGGCGCGGTCTGGCACGAGGCCGGCGGCCACGGCATGCGCGAGGTGCTCGGTCAGCCCAAGGCGATCGTCCCGGCGGCGAAGACCATCGGAGGCCCGGGCACGCGCCTGATGGTCCCGCTCGGCCATATCCACGCCGCTTATGTCCGCAGCCATTTCGGCACCGCGGAGATGACGCTGTGGGATTCACCACGGCGCGACGAGATCGCCTTCGGGCTCGTGATGGCGACCGGCGGCCGCCCTCACGCGCGCATCGGCGGCCTCGCGGCATCCGCGATCTCCGTGCGCGACGGACAGCGCTGACGGGCCCGAGCAGCGCACTCAACGCTACCGCATCCTTATTGCAGCGCAAAGTAGCGCTCGTAAATCCATCAAATCATGTGCTATGTATATTACGCCGGTTGCTTGCCTAAAAACTAATCAAAGAAGAATGAAAGAGGCGTCATGATCGGTCTGGAGGGGGTTTCCGCCCAAGCGTTATCCGACACCATCGGCGCCATCTACGACTGCGCCCTCAATCCGCAGCTTTGGGCGGCCACCTGCCGGAAGATCGCCGATCTCTGCGAGAGCACGGCGGGCGGCATCTGCGTTCACGACATGAAGCATGTCCAGAACGACCAGCTGTTCGTATTCGGCTACGAGAAGACGTTTCTGGAAAAGCTCGGCGAGAACTATGCGAAGACGCCGATGGCGGCCGCGGATATCGTCGCCGACATCGGTCATGTCAGCACGCTCTCGATGAACGATCTCGATGAGCTGCTCGAAAGCCGGTTCTACCGGGATATTCTCCAGCCTCACGGATTGCAGGACATCATCTGGTTTCCAGCTCTGCGGACCGGCGGGCGCATGGCCTCCATGCATGCCTCCCGGACGGCAAAGACGCATCGCTATCAGCAGTTGGACATCAACCTGTTCAAGATGCTGTCCCCCCATGTCTGCCGCGCCCTCACCATCTCCGACGCACTCGACCTCAGGACGTTGCGGTCGGAGATGCTGGAGCGGACATTCGACATGCTTGCCGTCGGTGTCTTCCTGACGGCGCGCGACGGCCGGGTCGTCTACATGAACGAGACTGCCGAGCGGCAGATCAAGACCGGCAACGCCGTTCGTGTTCTCGGCAACCGGATCTTTCCGACCGATGCCGCCGCTCGCGATGCGCTGTCCAAGGCCATCGACGAAGCGTCCCGCGACGATGCGGATTTGAGCGGACACTCGCTCGCGATCCCCGATGTCGACGGCGCCGGCTACATCGCCACCCTGCTTCCTGTCGATCGCGGTCAGCGCAGCGGAATTCTCGCCCCGTTTGCCGCATCGGTAGCCGTCTTCATGAAGGACCCCGCCGAGGTGCCGATGATGCCGGGCGAGGCTTTTGCGAGGCTCTACAAGCTCACCGGCGGCGAGCTTCGCGTGCTGATGACGCTCGCGCAAGGTCTCGGCGCGAAAGAGGCGGCCGACATGCTCGGCATCGGCGAGTCAACGGTGCGCTCTCACCTGCAGCGCATCTTTGCCAAGACGAACACGACGAGGCAAACGGATCTGCTTCGCCTGCTGCAAAGCGCCACGCCGCCACTTCTGCCCGCACAAGGCGCTGTCGGCTAATCCGTCACCTCACATACGCCTAAATCGTCGTCATTTGCCTGCGCCGCCGGCTTGCGCCGCGCTACGCATCCCGGGCGAAATCTCCAGACTCGAAAAAATTCGTCGACGACGGCTGCGTTTCATTGGTTCCGATGATGCGGCGATGCGTGATGACTGATTTTCTCATCGTCACGACATCAGGAGATCAACGATGCGGACGGCAACTGGCGGGCGCTGCCTCGAGACGGACGACCATCGGCCCGAACCAAAGCGATGGCGTCTCGCGTCTTACGTCTTTCTGATCGCGCTGATGTTGCTGGCCATGTTCGAGCAGAAGCAAGCCACCGAAGTCTCAATTCTTGCCACCGGCCCACTGCCGGCAATCAACATTCCTTGAGTGAGGCCGCGTTGGCGCACCCTTTGCTTCGATTTGGTTTTTATTTGCATTGGACATTTCATGACTCAAACCGCGAGCGAGCAAGCGTTTTTGCTCATGCTGATTTCAGCCTGCCTGGGCGCGTGTTTCGTTTGGGCGTTCTACGAAATCGAGGAAGCCCGCCGGCGCCGGCAACGGTACGCCGAGTTCACGCGCGAAGCGCGACGGTCGGTCAGGGCCGGCCATTAGCGCACGCTCCGGAGATCATCATGCGAGCCCTCGCAACCGCCACCATTGCGAGCGCTTTTGCTCGCGCATTTCCCGCGTCTTCGTTGCGGGCACATGTTCTGAAGCAGCTCACTTTGTGCTGCGGAGCCGTCCTGTTCGTATGGCTGCTGTCGCTGACCCACGGGTTGGATCTCAGCGCCGGGCTCTTCTGACCGATCGGATTCGACCATGAGCATCATATCAGTTTGGTCCGGAGCGGCCTCTCAGGCTCCCAACCGCCACGTCGAACCGGAATCGCGAGGTATCTTCGCCTTGATCATGTCGGCGCTGCACGCCTCGCGACGGCATCAGGCAGGTCGCGTCCTGCGCCATTACGAGCACTTGCTCACCAACGAACTCAAACATGATGCCGGAGAACGAGAATGATCGTTGCGAATAGGACAACTGAGGCAGGATTGACGGTGCGGTCTCCGCAGCGCAGTGAAATGCGTTGGCTCCTGGCGGTCGCAGCCGCATTCCTCGTCGTCCACATCGTCGCCATGATGATCTGGGGACGCGCGTCGGCGAGCGAGGCCACGGCTCCAGTGCAGCCGACCATATCGCCCTTGTGTGACTAATTGGGTTAGCCCTTCGAGACGACCGCACGGCCGTAGGGCGGCTGGGCCGCAACCGGCGGGTTGGCGGTCTGGGCGGCGAGTTCGCCGATCAGGCGGTCGGCATCGGCGGCCATGCCGTCGGGCGCCTGGATCACCAGCCGCTCCAAACCCCAGCGATAGGACGAGACGCGCTGCTCGAGGCACTGCTGCACCCACTGGATGATCAGCGAATTCTCCTGCATGCGCTCGACCGCGTCCTCCTTCTCCTGCGGCGAGAGGGAGGAGACACGCGCCATGCTGGCATGGCGCTTCTTGTCGAGGTCGATGACGCGAACCGCGGAGGCGAAGAACGGCTCGAAGCGGGTGATGTCGTTGCGCACGTCCTCGATCAGCTGCGCATAGCGCGAGGAGTGCGAACGGTGCGGCTCGTCGATCAGCGTGCGCCCGTACATGGTGCGGTCGAACACGATCCTTTGCCGCCAGGGCGAGGGCAGCGGCTTGTAGTCGCCGAACACGCTCTTCCATGCGGGCCGCGACAGCGGCGGCTCGATCAGCGGATAGGCGAGGTCGCGAAGCTGGCGCTCCTGGTCGGTGAGCTGGAATTGGGATGGCTTCAGGCCGACGCTGGAGGTGACTTCCGCGCCCAGCCAGCGATGCATGTCGTCGCTGCGCATGTCGGCGCGGGTCCGGCCGAAATCGCCGCCGCTACAGGCGGCAAGCGTCGCGCCCAGCAGCGCGAGCATGATGGCCGTTACGACGGACCGGATCTGGCGGAGGTTCTCCGGCATTGCAAAGGCCGAAGGCTAGCGGCGACGACGACGGCGCCCCGGCGCTGTGCCCTGCTCCGGCCCGTGATCGCCGCTGGTTTCGTCGCTCTCGCGCTCGATGCGGATCACGGGAAGGATCAAAATCGTGCCCATGTCCGCGCGCGGAGCCACGTCTCCCGACGCGCTCACCCGGCGACCGGCCGGAAATTCGATGATGGTCCCCATATCAGCTCTCTTCAATTGCCGCGCGACCCGGCGCGCCTCTGCAACATGGGGATCATTAAGATCAGCTCATGGTTAACGGGGTGTAAACGGGCCGGGGGGACCGTAACCGCACGGGCGGGGACCCGCCGTCCCGTTGCGGCACGAGAACGCTTCAAAGCAAGCGTTCGGCTTCACGCCTCGTTTTCCTTAACGAGCCTTTAAAGGAGCTCGCGCTAGGCTGACGGCCAGTATCTCTTCCAGGTCGCGTATCTCTCCATGACCAAGTCGTTGTTTCCAGGATTCGACGGGCTGATGACCCTCTCCCGTCGCGAAGGCGTCGATGTTCGTCCGACGCTGCTGCGCGTGCTGACCGACCTCTATGTCCAGTCGAGCACCCACAGCGACGACGAGCAGCGCCAGTTCGTCGAGCTCGCCACACGACTGATCGACCAGGTCGACGACGCGACGCGCGCGGCCGTCAAGGCGCGGCTTGCGATCTATCCGTCGACGCCCGCCCCGATCATGCAGAAGCTCGGACTGTCGGCCGCGCAGGAGGGCCGCAGGGTTCCGCTCGCGCGCGATATCCCGGCGCCCGCTCCTATCCCCCCTCCGGCCCCCGTGCCGGTTCGCGCCCCAACCGACGCCGAGCTGCGCATGGCCTCGAACATGGCGATGCAGCCAAAGGACGCGGCCGATATCCACGACATGTTCTTCCGCGCCGGCGCCTCCGAGCGCGCGCTGATCCTGCACAATCTGGCGGAGACCCCGCTGAAGGCCGCGCCGCGGATTCCGACCGTGCGCGCCAAGCGCGCGATCCAGATCCTCGAGATGGCGGCGATCGCGGGCGATGTCGAGAATTTCACCTTCGAGCTCGGCGACAGCCTGATCCTGCCCTCGCGCGTCGCAGCCCAGATCGTCGACGATGCAAGCGGCGAAGCGCTCGCGGTCGCCGCGCGCGCGCTCGACATGCCAAGCCCGGTGTTCCAGCGCATCCTGCTGTTCTTCAAGCCGGAGATCGGCAACTCCGTGACCGACGTGTACCGGCTGTCGCGACTTTACGATCGTCTCAGCGACCGCGCGGCGCTGGTGATGCTGGCCGCCTGGCGCGGCTCGACGCTTGCCGTCACCCGTGCAAAGTACCAGCCGTCGCTGCATGACAGCGAGCGCCAGCGCGCGCGTGCAGGCGCAAGCCAGACGCGGCCGGGCGTGCAGCCCGGCTCCGCGCCCGCGGTGCGGACCGGCACCAGCGGATCATCGGATCGCTAGAGGCGAGTGCGACCTGATGCGGTCGCTTGCTCCACAAGCTCGTCATGCCCGGGCTTGTCCCGGGCATCCACGTTCTTCGGTGGCGCAAGCAAGATCGTGGATGGCCAGGACAAGCCCGGCCACGACGACGCAATAGCATCCTGATCAGGTCTTCGCCAGCTCGAGAAAATGCCGCCCGGCGCGGTCTTCGGTCTCGACGATCCAGATGTCGGAGTCGAAGCGGATCTCTTTCGTCAGGCGCTCCTCCACCGCGGGCTCCGGCATCGGCTGCGGCGCAAACGGCACGAAGAAGCGATCGACCGGCCGGCCGTCATCGTACGAGGTCTGCGGCGCCGGCACATAAAGCATCGCATTGCCGTCGAGCAGCGAGACCTTCACGAACACCGCACCCGCCTCCTCCGCGCCGCGACGACGCACCGCGCCGTACACGCCCTCGGTCTGGCACCGGCGCAGATAGGCTGAGACCCAGATGTTTGATTTCAAACGCATGCGCGCACGATAAGCCAGCGCGGCAATGAGCACCAGCCTTCGGGCTTCGGTCTCGGCGAAGCGTAACGACTATTCGACCGGGTGGCCGATCGCGGCGCCGAGCTCGCGGAGCAGGCGGTCGGACAGCTGGCCGGTGACCTGCATCTTGTGCTCGCGCTCGAATTTCTGGATCGCGGACTGGGTCTCGGCGCCCATCGCGCCTGTGATCTTCAAATTCCCGTAGCCGTATTCGGACAGCGCGCGCTGCACGCCGGCGATGCGCCGCGCGGCCGAGCCCTGATGCACGGGGATCGGCGCCGGCGGACGCGCGACGGCGGGCGGCGCCGAAATCGTTTGCTTGACCAGATTGGTCATGGGATCGCCCGAGCGCGGCGTCGATGCGGTCGCCTCGACGGGCCTCTCCGGCGGCTTGTCCGCAGGTCTGGGCTCGGCAGATCTGGACTCAGCACGAAACTCCGTCGCTCTCGGCTCGAGCGGCGAGGTATCGGCCCCGACGGGACGCGAACGGGGCAAAGGGTTCGACAGCGCCAGGGACGACGGTGCGGGAAGATTGATCACGGTGCCGAACATCGGCGCCGGATGCCGGCCGGTCTGGAGGAACAGTGCATTGGCAACGATCGCGCCGATGGCGGCAACGGCGACGAGACCGGCCAGGGTATCCTTGGGGCTATGCAGCAGCACGCGCAGCACGAGATTGCGCTCGGTCTCGACATCGATCACCGCAGCCTTGGCGCCGCGGCGGCGCGGAGCGGCTTCGTTCTTGGCGGACTTCTTAGGCACTTTTCTTCACCAGAGCGGGTTGGTCCTGAACTTGGTCGTGAGAATGGTCCTGCAGTTGCTGGTCCTGAAGTTCCTGGCGCAGCATCGGCGTCAAGGTCGCGATCTTGCTCTCGCTCGCCTTGCTGTCGGACATCCTGGCCTCAGAAGTTTTGGCATCAAAAGTTTTGGCTTGCGGCGTGTAGACGAGCGGCAGCTTGACGGTGACGGCAGTACCCTCGCCGAGCCTGCTTTGTACCGTCAATTCGCCGAGATGCAACGCCACCAGGCTCTTCACGATCGAAAGTCCGAGGCCGGTGCCTTCGTGACGGCGCTGATAAGTCTTGCCGGCCTGGAAGAACGGCGCGCCGATGCGCTTGAGATCGTCAGGTGCGATACCGATTCCGGTGTCGCTGACGCGTAGCGCAAGCTGCGAGCCCGAGACCGCTGCCGTGACGGTGACCTGACCGCCGCGCTCGGTGAACTTGACCGCGTTGGCGACGAGGTTGAGCACGATCTGCTTGAAGGCACGCGGATCGCCGGTCATGACAGGCAGGTCCTGCGGCGCATCGGTGACGAGATCGACGCCGTTCTCCCGCGCCTTCAGCGCCAGCAGATTGCAGCAATGCATCAATGATGCACGCGGCGCGAACGGTTCCGACGCCATCTCGAAATTACCTGATTCCATCTTGGACATGTCCAGGATGCCGTTGACGACCGAGAGCAGATGTTGGCCGGAATCGTTGATGAGCTGGGCGTATTCCCTCCGCTGGGCCGCGCCCAACATCAAGGTCTGCTCCTGCGTGATCATCTCGGAGAAGCCTATGATGGCGTTGAGCGGCGTGCGCAGCTCATGGCTCATGGTGGCGAGGAAGCGCGTCTTGGCGGCGTCGGCCGCCTCTGCAGCGCTGCGCGCCTGATCGAACGCCTGCTCGGAGAGCTTGCGGTCGCTGACATCGCGCATCACGGCGACGACATCGGCCTCGCGCGTGGCATCACGGCCCAGATCCTGATCGAGCGGGCGGCAGCGCATCTCGACCCAGATGAAATCAACCTGGCCGCGCTCCGAGCCGGCACGCTCCCGGCGCAACCGGAACTCGACGCTGCGCACGTCGCCGCGCGCGGCATCGGACAGCGCCGTCAGATACGCCGGGCGATCGGCGACATGGACGCGATCGAACAGGCCGTGGCCGAGCAGTTGCGCGACGGGCACGCCGAGCATGGCTTCCACCGCCGGTGAAATGAACTGCACCGCGCCGTTGCGCTGATGCCGCGAGATGACGTCGCTCATGTTCCGCGCCAGGAGGCGGTAACGCTCTTCCTCGCGCGACAGCAGCGCAACGCTGGTGCGCGCGAGCGATTCCGCACCGAAGGCGAGGCCCGCGGCATAGAGCGTCGCCGAGGCGACGCCGAACGCCATCAGCACGCCGCGTTCCGCGGCGCTGGTGTCGCCAATCGGCAGCCAGCCGAGCTGGCTGACGAGGATCAGGATGCCGGCGCAGGACAGCGCCAGCAGCGAGGCAAAGGCCGCGACTCGTCGGGAGGCCGACAACGCGGCTTCGAGGGGAACCACGACCAGCCAGATCGCGGCGAAGGATTCGATGCCGCCGGTCGTCACCGCAACCGCCATGATCAGGCCCGTGAGCGCGAGCGACGACAGCACATGCGCGCCTTCATAACGGCCGGTGCGCGACAGGAACCAGGACAACAGGATCGGCGCGATCAGCCAGGCGAAGGCAGCGACCTCGATCGCGCTCGGCGCGCCGCGCATGGCGAGATAGACCGGGAATGCGGCGAAGGCGGCCAGGCTGCCGAGCAGCCGCGGGGCCATGAAGGCACGATGGCGCGCTCGCGTCAGCGCGTCGTAACGCGCGGAGGGATGCAGCAGCGCATCGAGACAATCGCGGATGATACTCAAAACTGTCACGGGTCTCGCGCTTCGGCTCATTCGTCGGGAAGACGCGCCGGAACGCCTCCTTATCGTTGAGCCACCGTGTCAGAGCGACCTTAAACGAACACTAAGGCAGCGCGGCGCGCCGCCGGACACCGCGTCATCGCAGGGCTTTTTAGACGATTTGACGACGTCATCGGCGGGGATGGTGAACACAGGGTTTCACCGTGATCCGCATGGTTTCGAAATGATGGACGGGCGTGGCGGCAGAATAACGGGCGTGGTCGTCAATCGAAAATTTACGACACGGTCGATTGCAAAGATTCTTGAGTCAATTTTCTGCGAATTAAGCGGAAGGCAATCACTTGCGATTTATCGAGAGTTGCTAGGTCCGACATCCGCGGAGATCGCCGCGGCGGGCTCTAACATACAGGTCGCAAGATGCGCTTTCTGCTTCGCATCACATTCTGGCTCGGGCTGGTGCTGGTGCTCCTGCCGCGGGACAAGACGCCCGAATCGGACAAGCTGCCGCAGATCGGCGCTGCCGACGCGGTGCAGGCTGCGACCGCGGCCGTCTCCGACATGACCCAGTTCTGCAAGCGCCAGCCGGCAGCCTGCGAGGTCGGCGGACAGGCCGCGACCATCATCGGCCAGCGCGCGCAGGACGGCGCGAAGAAGATCTACCAGATCATCAACGACAAGAAAGAGCAGCTCGAGAAGACCGACAAGAAGGCGCCCGACCACACCGGCTCGATCGCGCTGGCCGGCGAAGGCGATACCGCAACCAGCGAGGCGCCGCGCGACACCCTGTCCCAGGACGACCTCGCGCTGGAATGGCGCGGCCCGGCGCCCGCGACGGCGAATTAGCGCCCAAACCCTATCGATTTCGGCGCTTTGCGTCCCTATATTGGCCTGAACGGGAACTTTGGGCCAAGCATGACGACGATCGACGAAATCAGGGATAATTTCGAGATTCTGGATGAGTGGGACGACCGCTATCGGTATGTCATCGAGCTCGGCCGCACCCTGGAACCGATGTCCGAGGCCGAGCATTCGGCCGAGAACAAGGTGAATGGCTGTGTCAGCCAGGTCTGGCTTCAGAAGCTGATCGATCATCGCGATGGCGGCCCGCCGGTCCTGAGATATCGCGGCGACAGTGACGCCCACATCGTGCGCGGGCTGGTCGCGATCGTGCTGTCGCTTTACTCCGGCCGCACGCCGCAGGAGATTCTTGCGACCGACGCCATTGCCGTATTCGACGAGTTCGGCTTTCGCGATCATCTGACGCCGCAGCGTTCCAACGGCCTGCGCTCGATGGTCGAGCGCATCAAGACGGACGCGAAAGAGGCGCTCGCGGAAGCGTCGTAGAAATTCTACTTCCGCTTCCGCTGCTGCTGTCCCAGTCCCATCTGCTTCGCAAGCTGTGAGCGGGCCACCGCATAGTTTGGCGCGACCATGGGATAATCGGCCGGCAGGCCCCATTTCTCGCGATATTGCTCCGGGGTCATGTTGTACTGGGTACGCAGATGGCGCTTCAGCGACTTGAAGCGCTTGCCGTCTTCCAGACAGACCAGATAATCGGGCGCGATCGACTTCTTCAGCGAGACCGCCGGCTTCGCCGGCTCGAGCGGCGCCGTCTCGGTGCGGCCTGACGAAACGCGCACCAGCGCGCCATGCACCTGGCTGATCAGGTTCGGAATCTCAGCCGCAGGTGTCGGATTGTTGCTGAGATAGGCAGACACGATGCCCGCCGTCAGCTCAACGAAATTCTTGGCCCCGGCATCCGACATCGGCCCCGCCTTTCTCCACCTTGCGTCTCACGGGAGAGACGACGTCAGAGTATTCCGTGTCAACAATACGTACGGCTGAAATGGAACGACTAACGATTATGGGCTGATTTACCGACGACGCAACAAGAACGCCAGCGCTTTACTTGGCTGCGCCAGATTTGCCTGCACCAGCTCTCAAGCGCCACGCTGGTCAAGGTGGGAGCGCAGTTCGTCGATTGAGGCAAAGCGCATCATCCCCTCCGGCATCTGGGCTTCGATCGAGCCGTCGGAATAGAGCGAATAAGCCATGCCGTCGACGATGCCGGACTTGAGCACGGTCACGGGCGCCTGTTCGGCCGCGGCCGCCGGCTCGGGTGCGGGCGGCGGAGCAGTCTCAGCGAAGGTCGACGGCGAGCGCGGCGGCGGGCGCCGCGCGGCGGGCGGCGGCTCCGGAGGCCTCACACGGTCCGGCTTCGGCCAGGCGTCGTCAAAGCTCGCAGGCGGACTCTCCGGCGCGGCAGGCTCTGCTGGCGGCTCGGCATGCGGCAGCGGCGGCAAGCCCTCGCCGGTCTTCGCCTCCGCGCGCTCGCGCTCCTTGCGGGAGGTCGAGGCGAACATCAGGTTGCGCCGGCGCGGCGGTTCCGGAACTTCAGGCGGGCTCGGAGCCTCCGGCGCTGGCGGAGGCTCGACGCGCGGACGCTCGCGCGCGGCTGCCTCGTTCTGCCACGGCGGCGGTCCTGCGGGCGGCAATGGCGGCGCCGGCTCGATCTTCTCTGCGCCCGCCGGCTCAGCAGGCACGGGGCCAGGCGTTCCAGCCATCCCGAGACCCGGCAGCACGGGCCTGACCCGAACGTCGGACTGTGCAATGGATCCAGCCAACCGGCGGGCCATGCCCTTCAATTCCGCGACCACGACGTAGAGGCCGGCCAGTAACATTCCGGAGCAGACGCCGATGGTGCCGGAGATTATGAGGGTACTGCCGAGACTGAATTCCCTGACGGTGAAGCCGAACAGGATCGCAAGGAGGCCCGCCAAAACGGCGAAAATCCCCGCGATCAACAATGCCAACGCCATCGAACTCACCCCCGGCCGCGCAGCCATACGCGACCCTCGTCACGCCACGATACCGTCATCCGGTGTTCCACGCCAACGTCGAATTATAGCCTGCGTTCCTAAAGGAAAGGAAATCAGAGACTTATTCACATTCCCTTCAGCTACGGCTCACTACTTTTAAGCTGCTCTCGCGTTGGTCGGATTTGCTGCGTTGCATCAGGAATTTAGCCATAATGCCCAATTACTTGGTAATGGAACTGCGCTATAGGGATTCCGGGGAGCAGGCCCGCGCGCACCAGCAGGGCCAAGAGGGGATTCCGGGTCACCAATAGCCATGACATCCATCACGACTTCGGCGATCGACACGCCTCTGCGGCGCTCGGTTGAACGGACTTGCGACGATCTCGCCATGCTGGTGCTGGCTGCGGTCGCCGTCATTGCAGGCTTGACCTTCCGCGACTACGGGCTCGGCTGGGACGACTACACCCACGCCGAATATGCCGACCTGCTGCTGCGCATGTTCGGTTCCGGTTTCAAGGACACCGCGGCACTCTCCTTCGCCAACCTCTACATGTATGGCGGCGGCTTCGACATGGTCGCGGCCCTCCTGCACAAGGTGATCCCGCTCGAGCTGTTCGAGACGCGTCGTCTGGTGGGCGCCGTCGTCGGCGTGATCGGACTTGCGGTGACGTGGCGGCTCGGCCGCCGTGTCGGCGGTCCCCTTGCGGGACTTGCCTCACTCTTGCTGCTCGCGCTCTGCCCGATCTTCTACGGCCACATGTTCATGAACCCGAAGGATGCGCCCTTCGCGGTGGCCATGATCATCCTGATGCTCGGCCTCGTCCGCCTTGCCGAGGAATATCCGCAGCCGTCGCCGCGCACGATCCTGATCGTCGGCCTTGGTGCCGGCCTCTCGCTCGGCACCCGCATCCTCGGCGGCCTTGCGCTGGTCTATGCCGTGATCGGCTTCATGCCGCTGTTCCTGGAGGAACTGCGCACCGAGGGCCTGCGTGAATCGGTCCGACGCTTCGCTCATGTCGTCTACGTGCTGCTGCCCGGCCTCGTGCTCGGCTACCTCGTGATGGGGCTGATCTGGCCGTGGTCAATCATGGAGCCCGGCAATCCCTTCGAGGCGCTGACCTACTTCTCGCACTTCTTCGAGAAGCCCTGGAAGGAGATGTTCGACGGCGCGATCGTATCCGTGCCCGACATGCCCTGGTCCTATTTGCCGACGCTGTTCGCACTTCAGTTGCCCGAGGTGATGCTGGTGCTGATGTTGGGCGCCGTGATCGGCACCTTCGCACTGCTGCCGCGCCGCGAGGTTCCAGCCCGCCGCAAGACCATCCTGCTGATGCTCACGCTCGCCGCGACGCTGCCGCTGGCGATCGCGATGGTGAAGCGGCCGGCGCTGTACAACGGCATTCGCCATTTCGTCTTCGTGATCCCGCCGATGGCGGTGCTCGGCGGCGTCGCCTTTGGCTGGGCCATGGAGCGCCTGCGCGCCAATCACCGCACCTGGCAGCCGGTCGTGCTCGCCACCTTCTGCTTTGGCTTGGCGCTTTCGCTCGCCGAGATGATCCGGCTGCATCCCTATCAATACACCCACTTCAACCACATCGCCGGCACCGTGCGCGGCGCCGACGACCGCTTCATGCTGGATTATTGGGGCCTCGCGTTGAAGCAGGCCTCGGACGAATTGCGCGAGCAGCTGGTCGAACGCCAGGAAGTGCCGCCGCGCAACCGCAAATGGAAGGTCGCCGTGTGCGGTCCGCAGCGCCCCGCCCAGGTCGCGCTCGGCCCCGATTTCACCATCGGCTGGGATTCCAATGCCGCCGATTTCGCCATGACGCTCGGTGAATTCTACTGCAAGGGCCTCACCGCACCCGTGCTGGTCGAGATCAAGCGCGACGACGTGGTGTTCGCCCGCGTCTACGACATCCGCGGCAGCAGCATTTCCAGCCTGCTCTCGATTCCGGCGCCGTAATAAATTCCTCCGGACCGTAGCCCGGATGAGCGCCAGCGACATCCGGGGCCTATCAGGCAGCCCCGCATGTCGCTTCGCTCATGCGGGCTACGCTGGACTGCCGCGCTTTGTGTGCCTTGCTGGCAGCTCGCGGCAAGACTACGCTCCCTCCCGCAACAACGATGTTCGGAGAGATCAGCCATGTCGCCAGCGGAAGCGCGCCTGAAGGAAGTGCCGTCGAACATGACGGAGGCCGAGTGGCAGCAACGGGTCAATCTCGCCGCCTGCTATCGCCTCGTCTCGCTCTACGGCTGGGACGATTTGGTCGACACCCACATCTCCGCGCGCGTGCCCGGCCCCGACCATCATTTCCTCATCAACCCCTACGGGCTGATGTTCGACGAGATCACGGCGTCGAGCCTCGTCAAGGTCGACCTGCACGGCAACCAGCTCTCCGAGAGCGAGTACAGCATCAACCCCGCCGGCTTCACCATCCACTCGGCGATCCACGAGGTGCGCGAAGACGCCATCTGCGTGCTGCATCTCCACACCCTCGACGGCACCGCGGTCTCGAGCAGCGCCGAAGGCCTGCTGCCGCTGAACCAGACCGCCCAGCTCGTCACCCACGACCTCGCCTATCACGACTACGAAGGCATCGCGCTCGACCACGACGAGCGGCCGCGGCTGCAGAAGGACCTCGGCGACCACAACCACATGCTGCTGCGCAACCACGGCACGATGACGGTCGGCCGTTCGGTGGCCTCGGCCTTCGAGCGCATGTATCACCTCGAGCGGGCCTGCTCGATGCAGGTGCGGACCCGCGCGCTGGGCACGCCTATCTATCCGGTCGAGGAGATTGCGATCGAGAAGAACACCGAGCTGCTCGCCAACCGCGACCGCGCCGAGCTGCGCGCGACCAAGCTGGTATGGCCGCCGCTGCTTCGCAAGCTGGACCGCGAGCTTCCGGGCTACCGGTCTTGAGATTTTCGGGATTTGGTGTAGGGTAGCGCTCAACGAACCTCTACGCCTTTTGGAATGAAACGCCGCCCAATTCCGGGCGGCGTTTTTATTTGGCCCCGCCATTGCGAGGAGCGAAGCGACGAAGCAATCCAGGCTGTCTCCGCGGAGAGATTTCTGGATTGCTTCACTACGCTCGCAATGACGAGGATAGAGAGCTGCGCCTACTTCACCTCCGCCAGCGCCGCGAGGATGCGCGCCCAGGAACGGATGCCTTTCTGGAAGCTGCGGAGGTCGTACTTCTCGTTCGGCGAGTGAATGTTGTCGTCGTCGAGGCCGAAACCGACGAGCAGCGAGTCGAGCCCCAGCGCGCGCTTGAAGTCGGCGACGATCGGGATCGAGGCGCCCGATCCCATCAGCACGGTCTCCTTGCCCCATTCCTCGGTCAGCGCGGTCTTGGCCGCGGCGAGCGGCTTCATGTTCCAGTCGAGCGCAATCGCGGGCCCGGCAGAATGGTCGCCGAACTCGACCTTGCAGTCTCCCGGAATGCGCGCCGTCACGTACTCGCGGAAAGCCTTGCGGATCTTTTGCGGATCCTGGCCTTCGACCAATCGGAACGAGACCTTGGCCGACGCGTGCGACGGGATCACCGTCTTCGAGCCCTCACCGATGTAACCGCCCCAAATGCCGTTGACGTCGCAGGTCGGACGCGTGGAAGCCTGCTCGACCAGGAGCCTGCCCTTCTCGCCTGCCGGTATCGATAGCCCAACGGGTTTGAGGAACGTGTCTGGTGTGAAGTCGAGCTTCTTCCACTGCGCGAGAATATCCGGCGGGGTGTCCTTCACCCCGTCATAGAAGCCGGGAATGGTGATATGGTTGTCATCGTCGAACAGCCCGCCGAGAATTTTGGTCAGCACCCGGATCGGGTTCATCGCGCTGCCGCCGAACACGCCGGAATGCAGGTCGCGATTGGCGGCGGTGATCTTGAGCTCCTCATAGAGCAGACCGCGCAGCGAGGTCGTGATCGCCGGCGTGTCGCGGTCCCACATGCCGGTGTCGCACACCAGCACGTAGTCCGCCCTAAACTCGTCCTTGTTGGCTTCGATGAAGGGCACGAAGTTCTTCGAGCCGACTTCTTCCTCGCCTTCGATCAGGAAAGTGACGTCGATCGGCAGCGACCCCGTCACCTTCTTCCAGGCGCGGCAGGCCTCGACGAAGGTCATGACCTGGCCCTTGTCGTCCTCGGCGCCGCGCGCCACGATGATCTTGCGGCCATCGGCATGGTCGGTCACAACAGGCTCGAACGGCGGACGGTGCCAGAGCTCGAGCGGATCGACCGGCTGCACGTCATAGTGGCCGTAGAACAGAACATGCGGCCGGCCGCCTGCGACGCTCTTGCCGACGACCGCGGGATAGCCGGCGGTCGGCCTCACTTCAGTCGCAACGCCGAGGCTCGCGATGTCCCTGGCAAGATGCTCGGCCGCCGCCTTGCAATCGGCCGCGAAGGCCGGATCGGCGGAGATCGACTTGATCCGCAACAGCGAGAACAGGCGCTCCAGGCTGTTGTCGAACTCCTTGTCGATGTGGTCGAGCACCGATTGAAGCTGCGCATTTGGCATTGGTCGTATTCCCTGCGTTCGAATCCCAAGACGTCGGGACTCAAGAAGTCTCTCAAGAACTATCGGCTTTTAGCGCTCCCGCGGCGTTGGGGCCAGCCGCAACCGGCGGATGCCGGATGTGCCATGCGAGACTAGCTGCGAGAATCGCGGTGGCGACGAGGTTATTGCCCCAGGCCTGGAAGACATTGGGAAACCACGGCAGCGCCAGCAGCATGAGGATGCCGGCGGCGCCAAGGGCGAGCCAGGTTCCCAGCCTCACGTTCGCCCGCTCGTCGAAGGCGGCACGATGCATCAGCACCGTCATCGGGAAGAACAGCCACATGAAATAGTATTGCCGCGCCAGCGGCGATGCCACCGTCATCAGGCAGAATAGAATGCCGAGCTCCTCGGCGTCCGAGCGCGCCGTACGCCGCGCTTGCCCTGGCATGACCGCGACGAAGCCGAGTCCGAGCAACGCCGACAGCGCCAGCACGATCCAGTTCGCCGTCCTGTAATCAACGTCGATGACATTCATCGTGCGCGGCCGCTTGTTGGGATCCTCCTGATTGTAGTTGATGGGCCGGACCAGCCGGTGCGTGACAGCAATCAGTGACTGGTTCACCCACGACCAGTTCTGCTCGTCGCGCTGGCCAAATCCTTTTTCCGAACTCGACCCGACCATGCCCTGATACCAGGTCTTGACCTCGGCGGCGTTGCGCTCGAAGCCGCGAATGGGGCCCGGCACGATATAGAGAAGTATGCCGGTGAGGGCGACTGTCGCGACGGCGGCTCCCCAGTTTCGCCGCCAGACCAGATAGGGCAGCACCGCAATGGGAAACACCTTGATGGCGGTGGCGAGCGCGAACATGAAGCCTGCGAGCCAGGAGCGCTGATGCTGCAAGCTCCAGAAGCCGTAGAGCATCATCGCTAGCAGGACGAGGTTCGGCTGGCCGAGATCGAACATGTCGAACACGAAAGTCACGGTGACGAGAGCGGGCAGCGCCTCCAGCCAGGGGCCGGGCCTGCGGCCCGAACCGGTCATGGCATTGGAGAACATCCCGGTGTACCACCACGCCACAATATTCAGGATCGACAGCACGGTGTAGAGCGCGATCTTGCCGAACCAGCTCGGGATCGCCAGCAGGATTGCCGGCAGCGGTGGGTAGATGAACTCGAAGTACGCATGGATGTCGCCGGGATAGAGCGGCGCACCCTTAAGGACCTGCTGCCCGGCCCAGTACCACAGGCCGTAGTCCTTGGTTTTGCCATGCCCGAAGATCTCGGGACCAAGGACGTCGGCAGCCAGGATGAAGCAGCAGAGCAGGAAGAGCAGGTCGAGCGGCGCACGCAGCGACAGGGTTCGGAATGCGCCGGGTCGAACGAAAGATTCAGGTGAGGTCACAGTGAGGTCCAGTCAGGGGCCATAGCACCTAGCAGACCGACGGACGCTTGGAGAGTCCTGATCACCCGAATTTGTACCCGCCGCGCACAAGCGGCGGGTTTGCGCAGGAATTGCCTCAAACGAGGCTTTCTGCCTACCTGCGCAGCAAGCCGCCGAGCGCGCCGCGGACCAGCGTGCGGCCGATCGAGCCGCCAAGCTGGCCGGCGACCGACTTGCCGATATTGGCGGCCATCCCCCCGATCACCTGATTGGTGACCGATCGAGTCATGTCGCGCGCGATGACCTGGCCCGTCGACAGGCGGCCGCGCTTGACGTTGGTGCCAAAGATGGTGCCGACGATCGAGCCGATCTGGCCGAGGATGCCGCCGCCTCCGCCGCCCGCCGAAGCATCCGCAGTCGCAGCCGTGCCGGCAATGCGCTTCTGGATCATCTCGTAGGCGGACTCTGCATCGACGGCAGTGTCGTATTTGCCCTTCACCGGGCTTGCATCCATGATCACCTTGCGCTCTTCCGGCGTGATCGGTCCGATCCGCGCCGATGGCGGCCGGATCATCACGCGTTCGACCATCGCCGGCGTGCCGTTGCCTTCGAGAAACGAGACCAGCGCCTCGCCCTTGCCGAGCTCCATGATCACCTTGGCAGTGTCGAGCTTCGGGTTGGGCCGGAAGGTCTGGGCCGCTGCGGCGACCGCCTTCTGGTCGCGCGGGGTGAAGGCGCGCAATGCGTGCTGCACCCGGTTGCCCAATTGTCCGAGCACGCGGTCGGGCACGTCGACCGGGTTTTGCGTCACGAAATAGACGCCGACGCCTTTGGAGCGGATCAGGCGCACCACCTGCTCGATCTTGTCCATCAGCGCCTTGGGCGCGTCGTTGAACAACAGATGCGCCTCGTCGAAGAAGAAGACCAGCTTCGGCTTGGGCAAGTCACCAGCCTCGGGCAGCTCCTCGAACAGTTCCGACAACATCCACAGCAGGAATGTCGCGTAAAGCCGTGGGCTCTGCAGCAACTTGTCGGCGACGAGGATGTTGACCATGCCGCGGCCGTCGCGGTCGGTCTTCATGAAGTCTTTCAGCGTCAGCGCCGGCTCGCCGAAGAATTTGGTGGCGCCCTGGTTCTCCAGCACCAGAAGCTGGCGCTGGATGGTGCCGACCGTGGCCTTGGTAACGTTGCCAAAACCCTGCGCCGCCTTCTTGATCTCGGCAAGCGGGCTCTCCTCGGCATCCGCCCCCTTCTTGCCGGCATCGGGCACGATGGCATCGAGCAGCGCGCGCAGATCCTTCATGTCGATCAGCGTCAGCCCGTTGTCGTCGGCGACGCGGAAGGCGACGTTGAGCACGCCTTCCTGCACGTCGTTCAGGTCGAGCATACGTGCGAGCAGCAGCGGGCCCATTTCAGTGACGGTCGCCCGCACCGGGTGGCCCTGCTCGCCGAACACGTCCCAGAACACCGTCGAGAACTGGTCGGGCTCGAACGTCAGTCCCATCTCGGTGGCGCGCTTGACGATGAAATCTTTGGCTTCGCCGACCTCGGAGATGCCGGATAGGTCGCCCTTGATGTCGGCCGCGAAGACCGGAACACCGGCGCGCGCAAATCCTTCCGCCATGACTTGCAGCGAGACCGTCTTGCCGGTTCCGGTTGCACCCGTGACGAGGCCGTGGCGATTGGCGAACGCCAGCGTCAGCCATGCCTGCTCGTTTCCTTTACCGACGAAGATCTTCTCGTCGGTATCACCGAGCTTGCTGTCCTGTGCGGTCATTATTCCCTGATCTCTCTGCCCTGTTTCGCATATCGAAACTCGAATGCACCAGTTCCGTAGTTTAACGCATATCGCGCGCTGATTGAAACCATTCAACGCGCTCCGGGCATGCAACATCGTCGGAAACATGCGGGTGACATCCGCCGAAAGTAGGAACGACGCATTCGCATCGCGGCATTTTTTTGCCGATTTCATCTCCGCTCTTGCATCGCTGCAACACTTCTCGCGCGTTCGAGACTGAATCGGAACGTTGATGGCGTTCATCGCTTGTATTTCACATCACACCGGCTCAAGATCATTTTCGAAAGCAATACTCCGGCATGTGAACCGGCTGAGGGGCGGCCATATGGACGAGCTAATCGGGCGGCTGGCGACAAACGCCAGCATAGATAGTGCTGTCGCCGAAAAGACGGTCGGCATTATCCTGGGCTTCCTCCGCAACGAGGGTCCTTCCGACAGCGTCCAGGTCCTGATCGACCAGATTCCGGGTGCAGAAGCGGCAATCGAGGCGTCCGGCAGCGGCGGAGGACTGTCGCGGCTGATGGGCGGCGGCCTGATGGCGGTGGGCACGCGCCTGATGAGCCTGGGACTTGGCATGTCCGAGATTCAGAACATCGCCCGTGAACTTTTTCGCTTCGGCCGAGACAAAATCGGAGCGGATCAGATGGGCAAGATCATCGCGGGGACCCCGGGCCTCAGCCAGTTCGCCTGACGCCTGCGCATTTCACATCGAGTATCATGACATATCCGATCTCCGAGATTGAGGGCCTGTCGGCCTTTGCCGCCAACAAGTTGAAGGCGCAGGGTATCCGCACCACCGACGCGCTGCTCGAGGCGGCTTCGACCGTGAAGGGCCGCAAGGCTCTCTCCGCCAAGACCGGCATCAGCGAGCAGTTGCTGCTGGAATGGGCCAACGTCTCCGACTACATGCGCATCCCCGGCATGGGCCGGGCCAAGGTCGGCCTGGTCCGCGCGGCCGGCGTCACCACCGTGCGCGAGCTCGCCTACAGAAATCCGGCAAGGCTCGCCCAGAGCATGCGGGACGCCAACGAGAAGAAAAAGCTGCTCCGCATCCTGCCCTCGGAGAAGTCGGTGGGCGACATCATCGCCAAGGCGAAGAAGCTCCCGCCGAAGATTTCGTATTGATCCAGGGACAAGGCTGGGCAGATAGAGCACCGCTCCTTCCCGGTCGTCATTGCGAGCGTAGCGGAGCAATCCAGAGTCTCTCCGCAGCGGCAGCCTGGATTGCTTCGCTACGCTCGCGATGACGGAGCGTGGGCAAGAGCATCGCGCCCTCACGGGCCCCGGAGCGTATTGGGCAACTGGATCGCTCCCCAATCCCGCCTTGAATCCCCCCTCCCCGACCGCTAAAGCGGGCCGCATGAATGCCTCGCCCTCCCCATCCGTCCCGGCGGCCGGTTCAGTCGGGCTTGACGTGCTGCGGACGCTGCTGGAGCGGCCGATCCCGGCGGTGATGGGCGTGCTCAACGTCACCCCGGATTCATTCTCCGACGGCGGCGACTTCATCGCGCCCGAGCAGGCGCTCGCGCGGGCACGGGCGATGATCGAGGCCGGGGTCGACATCATCGACATCGGTGCCGAGTCCACCCGGCCCTACAAGGGCGCCCGGCCGGTCACGGCGGAAGATGAGCTGGCGCGGCTGCGGCCGGTGCTACCGGGCATCGTGGCGCTCGGCGTCCCGGTCTCGATCGACAGCATGAAGGCGGAGGTGGTGGCCTTCGCGCTCGACCAGGGCGTTGCCATCGCCAATGACGTCTGGGGCCTGCAACGGGACGCCGACATGGCGCCGCTGGTCGCCGCGAGAGGCGTCCCCGTCATCGTCATGCACAACCGCGACAGCGTCGATCCCGCGATCGATATCATCGTGGACATGAAAGCGTTTTTCCTGCGCTCGCTGGACATCGCAGCGAAAGCCGGCATCGCCCGCGACAAGATCGTGCTCGATCCCGGCATCGGCTTCGGCAAGACGGCCGAACAGAGCATGATCGCGCTGGCGCGGCTGGGCGAGCTGGAGGTGTTCGGCCTGCCGATCCTGGTCGGTGCCTCGCGAAAACGCTTCATCGCCTCGGTGTCGCCGTCGGAGCCGACAGAGCGGCTCGCCGGGTCGATCGCCGCGCATCTGATCGCCGCACAGCGCGGCGCGAAAATCATCCGGACCCACGACGTCGCCGAGACCTTGCAGGCCCTGCGAGTGGCGCACGCAATCGAGAGCAAGCCATGACCGATACGATCTTCGTGAGCGGCCTGTCGATCCATGCCCGCCACGGCGTGATGGAGCACGAGACCGAGGTCGGCCAACGTTTTGTCATCGACCTCGAGCTTTATACCGACCTGTCGGAGCCTTCGCGGTCCGACCGCCTCTCCGACACCGTGTCCTACGCCGACGTCGTGGCGACCACCACCGCGGCCTTCAAGAACACCAATTACAAGCTGCTGGAGCGCGCGGCCGGCGCGGTCGCCGACGCCATCCTGTCGCACTTTCCGCGCATCCGTGCGGTCAAGATCACCGTGCACAAGCCGCATGCGCCGATCGCCGCGATCTTCGACGACGTCGGAATCGTGCTGACGCGCTCGCGGCACCCCTGACATGGCGAGCGTCCTGATTGCGGTCGGCGGCAATGTCGGCGATGTCCGCGCGACCTTCCAGAAGGCGATCGCCCATATCTGCGGCATGGCGCAGGCTGCGTTGATCGCGCGCTCGTCGGACTATGCGACGCCGCCCTGGGGCGACGAGGACCAGGCTCCCTTCATCAACGCCTGCATCGAGATCGAGACCAGCCTCGATCCGCATGCGCTGCTGTTCGTGATGCAGAAGGTCGAGCAGAAATTCGGTCGCACGCGCGATAAGGAGCGGCGCTGGGGCCCGCGCACGCTCGATCTCGACATGATCGCCTATGACGACGTGTCGATGCAGAAACCCGACCTGACCCTGCCGCATCCGCGCCTGTTCGAGCGCGCCTTTGTGCTGGTGCCGCTGGCCGAGATCGCGCCCGAGCGCGTGATCGCAGGCGTTCGCGTCCGTGACGGTCTCGCCAGCGTCTCGACACAAGGCATTGAGCGGCTTCCGGATACCGGTTAACCAAAAACAACCGTTTGCAGGGACGGCCGGCCGTGGCAATTTCGCCTGCGAACAACAAGATTTTCGGGAGCCCCTCGCCGCATGACCTCCGCGACTGACGACCTGCCGCTGGCGGCGGATTTTCCCAAGGCGACCGTCGACGACTGGCGCAAGCTGGTCGATGGCGTGCTGAAGGGCGCGCCGTTCGAGAAGCTGGTCGGCAAGACCTATGACGGCATCAGGATTGATCCGCTCTATCCGCGCGCCAAAGGCGTTGCGCCCGTGGTGGGGCGGCCGGCGGCGGCGCCCTGGCAGATCATGCAGCGGATCGACCAACCCGATGCAAGTGCGGCGAACGCGCAGGCACTGACCGATCTCGAAAATGGCGCGACGGGTCTGGCGCTGGTGTTCGCCGGCGGCAATGCCGCTCACGGTTTGGGGCTGGAACCGACCGCAGACGCAGTCGCAAAGATTTTGAAGGATATCCATCTCGATGCCGGCATCGGGCTGGAGCTCGAGATCGGTCCCCAATCGCGGATGGCGGCGATCCACGTCGCGGAATATGTGAAGAGCAACGGCATCGATCCCGCGGCCTGCGACATCCGCTTCGGGCTCGACCCGCTCGCGGCCGCCGCGGTGTGGGGCCATAGCCCCTATACCTGGGACGAGATCGTTCCGGCCATCACTGGCGGCATCAAGGGCCTCGCCGCGCTCGGCTTCAAGGGTCCCTTTGCCTCGGCCGACGGACGCGTGATCCACGATGCCGGTGGCTCGGAGGTGCAGGAGCTCGCCTTCGCGCTCGCCTGCGGCGTCGCCTATTTGCGCGCGATCGAGGGCGCGGGCGTTCCGCTGGAGCAGGCGCAGGGCATGGTCTATGCGCGGCTTGCCGCGGATGCAGATCAGTTCCTCACCATGGCAAAATTCCGCGCCTTGCGGCTGCTGTGGGCGCGTATCGAGACGGCGTGCGGGCTCACGCCAAGACCACTGTTCATCGCCGCCGATACCGCCTGGCGCATGCTGACGCAGCGCGATCCCTATGTGAACATGCTGCGCGCGACCATGGCGACGTTTGCGGCCGGACTTGCCGGCGCCAACGCGATCACCGTGCTGCCGCATACGCTGGCGCTCGGCCTGCCCGATCCGTTCGCGCGGCGCGTGGCGCGCAATACGCAGCTCGTGCTGCTGGAAGAGAGCAATCTCGCCAAGGTCAGCGATCCCGCGGCAGGCGCAGGCGGCATCGAGACGCTGACCGGCCAGCTCTGCGACGCGGCCTGGGCGCTATTCCAGGAGAGCGAGAAAGCCGGCGGCGCCTTCGCTGCGCTTCAGCAGGGCCTGTTCCAGAGCAAGGTCGCGGCCGCGCGAAAAGCCCGCCACGCCAACATCGCAAAACGCCGCGACGTGCTGACCGGCGCCAGCGAATTTCCGAACCTGCACGAGAACGAGACGACGGTGCTGAAGGCGACCCCGATCGCGCTGGCGCCTTATGGCGAGCAAAAATACAAGTTCGACGCACTGCCGCCGATCCGGCTGGCGGAACCGTTCGAGGCGCTGCGGGACAAATCCGATGCGGCCTTGAAGGCCCACGGCGCGCGGCCGAAAGTGTTCTTGGCCAATCTCGGCACGCCCGCCGATTTCACGGCGCGCGCGACCTTTGCCAAAAGCTTGTTCGAGACCGGCGGCATCCAGGCCGTCGATAGCGAGGGCTTCGCCGATCCGGCCCAGTTGGCTGCCGCCTTCAAGGCCTCCGGCGCCGGGCTCGCCTGCCTTTGTTCCAGCGACAAGGTGTATGCGGAACACGCCGAAGCTGCGGCGCAGGCCCTGCAAACCGCCGGGGCGCGACTTATCTATCTGGCAGGCCGCCCGACCGATGCAGAGGCGGCGCTGCGTACAGCCGGCGTCACCGGCTTCGTCTTTGCCGGTGGCGATGCGCTTGCGACGCTGCAAGACATTTATCGACGGATGGAGCAGCCATGACGGAAGCAGGCAAACCCGTTCTCACCGGCGGCTGCCAATGCGGGGCAGTGCGCTTCGGAGTCATGACGGCGCCGAACAGGATTTCGATCTGCCACTGCCGGATGTGCCAAAAGGCCAGCGGGGCGCCGTTCGCCTCTTTTGCCGACATCAACACGACGGACTTTGCCTGGACCAAGGGGCAGCCGTCGTTCTTCCGCTCCTCCTCCATCGCCGAGCGCGGCTATTGCGCCGCCTGCGGCACGCCGTTGAGCTTCGGCCGCATCGACGGCGACCGCATCGAGATCATGACCGGCGCGTTCGACCGCCCCGACCACGTGGTGCCGACGCGGCAGTTCGGCACCGAGTCCCGTCTCGGCTGGGTGGTCGGGATCGCCAATCTTCCAAGCCAGACCACGCAGCAGAATTACGGGCCGGAGAAGATGGCGACCATCGTCAGCCATCAGCATCCAGACCATGATTGAGCGTCTATGATATGGTTGAAACCATGAGCCGCATTCCTGATTTCGCAGACATCGCCTTCGAGCGCACCACGAGCGCCACGCCATCAGGCAGCGCCGAGCCGTGGCTGACGCCCGAGGGTATTCTGGTGAAGCCCGCTTATAGCGAGGCCGACCTGGCCGGGCTCGACTTCCTCGAGACCTATCCGGGCATCGCGCCTTATCTGCGCGGCCCCTACCCGACCATGTATGTCAACCAGCCCTGGACTGTGCGGCAATATGCCGGCTTCTCCACGGCGGAGGACTCCAACGCATTCTATCGCCGCAATCTCGCGGCCGGACAGAAGGGCCTTTCGGTCGCATTCGACCTCGCCACCCATCGCGGTTATGACAGCGATCATCCGCGCGTCGGCGGCGATGTCGGCATGGCCGGCGTTGCCATCGATTCCATCTACGACATGCGCACGCTGTTTGCGGGCATTCCGCTCGACCAGATGAGCGTGTCCATGACCATGAACGGCGCGGTGCTGCCGATCCTCGCGCTCTACGTTGCGGCTGCCGAGGAACAGGGCGTGCCGCCGGAGAAGCTCTCAGGGACCATTCAGAACGACATTCTGAAAGAGTTCATGGTGCGCAACACCTACATCTATCCGCCCGCGCCTTCGATGCGGATCATCTCGGACATCTTCGCCTACACCTCGCAGAAGATGCCGAAATACAATTCGATCTCGATCTCCGGCTATCACATGCAGGAGGCTGGGGCGACGCAGGACCTCGAGCTCGCCTATACGCTGGCCGACGGCGTCGAATATCTTCGCGCCGGCCTCGCGGCGGGCCTCGACGTCGACCGCTTCGCGCCGCGGCTGTCGTTCTTCTGGGCGACCGGGATGAACTTCTTCATGGAAGTCGCCAAGATGCGCGCCGCGCGGCTGCTTTGGGCGAAGCTGCTGAAGCCTTTCAATCCGAAGGATCCGCGCTCGCTGTCACTGCGCACCCATTGCCAGACCTCCGGCTGGTCGCTGACCGCGCAGGACGTCTTCAACAACGTGATGCGCACGACTGTGGAAGCGATGGCGGCGACGCAGGGTCACACCCAGTCGCTGCACACCAACGCGCTCGACGAGGCGCTCGCGCTGCCGACCGATTTCTCCGCGCGCATTGCCCGCAACACGCAGCTCTTCCTGCAGCAGGAGAGCGGCACCACCCGCATCATCGATCCCTGGGGCGGCTCGTATTATGTCGAGCGTCTCACGCGCGACCTCGCCGCCAAAGCCTGGAGCCACATCCAGGAGGTCGAGGAGCTCGGCGGCATGGCCAAGGCGATCGAGGCCGGCGTACCGAAGCTGCGCATCGAGGAAGCCTCGGCCAAGACCCAGGCGCGCATCGATGCCGGCAAACAGGCGGTGATCGGCGTCAACAAATACAAGCCGACCGACGAAGCTCCGATCGACATCCTCAAGGTCGACAATACCAATGTCCGCCGGCTCCAGATCGACAAGCTGACGCGGCTGAAATCCGAACGCAACCAGAAGGAGGTCGAGGCCGCGCTCGCCGCGCTGACGCGCTCGGCCGGCGAAGGCAACGGCAATCTGCTGGCGCTCGCCATCGACGCTGCGCGTGCGAAAGCAACCGTCGGCGAGATCTCGGACGCGATGGAGAAGGTGTTCGGTCGGCACCGCGCCGAGATCAAGTCCATCACCGGCGTCTACAAGCGGGAGGCGTCCAGCATGGGTAACCGGGTCGAGAAGGTTCAGGCGCTGATCGACGCCTTCGAGGAGGCGGAAGGCCGCCGTCCGCGCATCCTGGTCGCAAAAATCGGCCAGGACGGTCACGACCGCGGCCAGAAGGTGATCGCGTCCGCCTTCGCCGATATCGGCTTCGACGTCGACATCGGGCCGCTTTTCGCGACCGCCGACGAAGCCGCGCGCCAAGCGGTCGAGAACGACGTCCACATCCTCGGCGTCTCCTCGCTCGCCGCCGCCCATCTCACCGCCGTGCCGGAGCTGAAGGCCGCGCTGAAGAAGCAGGGCCGCGACGACATCATGATCATCGTCGGCGGCGTGGTGCCGCCACAGGATTACGACGCGCTCTACGCGGCCGGCGCCGAAGCCATCTTCCCGCCGGGCACCGTGATTGCGGACGCGGCCGAGGAGCTGATCCGCAAGCTGAACGCCCGGCTCGGGCATAGCGAGGCGGCGGAGTAGGTCGCCATCGACCTTCGAAAGGACAGTGCGTGATATTTTCCGCGCCAGCGTTCATGCGCGCGCTAGCTGTGGTCGCAGCCTGCAGCGCGTCGTTGGCTACCGCGCATGCCTCCGATCGCAAGCCCGACGCGGTCATCAAGACCAAGAGCATCGAAGCCCGCGTCTTCCTCGACGACAAGGTCAAGGTCGATGCGGCGCTGGCGGCCGACTGCCTGACTGAAGGCAGGAAATGGCTCGACAAGAACGCGGCTGAAGCCGCCGCCTCGCGCAAAGAGGATCCGCAATTCTTCAGGGATGGCGGCTGGGACTTTGAGCGCAAATATGCGATCCGCTCCGTCGTCGCCGACCGCTATGTCAGCATTCTCCTCAACGACTACATGGACACCCACGGCGCCCATCCCAACTCCGACGTGAACACGGTCCTGTGGGACAAGGCGGAGAACAAGCGCATCTCCATCCGCCCGTTCTTCACCGAGACCGCCGACAACGGCCCGGCCATGAAGGCAATGGTGAAGGCGGTGATCGCATCGTTGAAGATCGAGAAGAAGAAGCGCGATACGAGCGAGACCGCCACCGACGAATGGTTCAAGAGCGTGGAGCCGAACCTGCTCAAGATCGGCGCGGTGACGCTCGCGCCCTCAACCGACGCGGGCAAGAGTTCCGGGCTCACTTTCCACTACCCGCCCTACGCAGTCGGCCCCTACGCCGAGGGCGAATATGTCGCATTCGTGCCGTGGGAAACGCTGAAGCCCTATCTCACCGCGGAAGGCACCCGCATCTTCGGCGGCTCGCGGCCGAAGAGCGACGCGGACGAACCGCAGTGATCGTGTTGAGCGGCGACAGGTTGCTCGCAGAGCGCTGGTTGCGCTGCCTTGCAGCCGCGCTGCAAAGCCGACTAGAATGTCGCCATTGACAAGAGCGCCCGAAATCATGGGCGCCGCTGGGAGGCATTCATGTCCAAGATTACGCGCCGCAGCTTTGCGGCCTCTTCCGCTGCGGTTGCAGCGTCGGCCGCATTCGGCCTCACACCCGCACTTGCGCAAGCCTATCCGGCGCGGCCCGTCACCGTGATCGTGCCCTGGGGCGCGGGCGGCGGCACTGACGCGACTGCGCGCATTGTCGCAGCGCTTCTGGAGAAGGATCTCGGCCAGCCCTTCAACGTGGTCAATCGCACCGGCGGCTCCGGCGTCGTCGGCCATACCGCGATCGCGACCGCGCAGCCCGATGGCTACACCATCGGCATGCTCACCGTCGAAATCTCGATGATGCATTGGCAAGGGCTGACCGAGCTGGCGCCGAAGAGCTACACCCCGCTGGCACTGATGAACGAAGATCCCCCGGGCGTCCAGGTCTCCTCCTCCTCGCCCTACAAGACGGTGAAGGAACTCGCGGAAGCCATCAAGGCCGCCCCTCCCGGCAAGTTCAAGGCCTCTGGCACCGGCCAGGGCGGCATCTGGCACCTCGCGCTGGTCGGCTGGATGCAGGCGATGGGCCTGCCCGCCAACCAGGTCGCCTGGGTGCCGTCGAACGGCGCCGCACCCGCGATGCAGGACCTCGCCGCCGGCGGCCTCGACCTCACCACCTGCTCGGTGCCGGAAGCCCGCGCCATCATCGAGGCCGGCAAGGCCAGGAGCCTTGCCATCATGGCGCCTGCGCGCAATCCAATCTTCAAGGACGTGCCGACGCTGAAGGAGGCGATGGGCATCGACTACGCGACCGGCGCCTGGCGCGGCATCGGTGCGCCGAAGAACCTGCCGCCGGAGATCGCAACGAAGCTCACCGCGGCGCTGAAGAAGGTCTACGACTCCGCCGAGTTCAAGGACTTCATGGGTAATCGCGGCTTCGGCACCGTGTGGGGCGATGCCGGCCAGTTCGCAAGCTTCATGGACAAGGGGGACGCCCAGATGGGCGAAGCGATGAAGGCGGCGGGTTTGAGCAAGGCGTGATCTCCTGCGACTCTCACGCGAAGCGATAGTTGATTGAAGTGGCCGGTCCGCACGCTCAGTTCACCTCGCCCCGCTTGCGGGGAGAGGTCGGAATGCGCGCGAAGCGCGGATTCCGGGTGAGGGGGACTCTCCGCGAATCCAACTTTCACCTCCCCCGCGGAGAGCCCCCTTCACCCCGACCCTCTCCCCGCGCGCGGGGAGAGGGAGAACACCTCTCATAGGATTCTCCCATGCGCCTTCCCGACTCCGTCACGGGATCGTTTCTCGTCGTGCTCGGCACAGCAGCCGCCTATGGCGGCTGGCTGCTGCCGCCGGTGCCGGGGCAGCCGGTCGGCCCCAACGTATTTCCGCTCGTGATCGGCATTGGGCTTGCGCTGTGCGGGCTCGCGATCGTGTTCGGGATCGGCCACACCTTCGAGGAGGCGGAGGAACTGATCCCGCTCGAGGATGGCCAGGCAGCGACTGCCCCGCCGCCGCAGGGAAGATTCTACAGCCTGCGCGCGCTGCTGCCGCCGGCGCTGCTGCTGTTCTACGTGGTGGCGGCCGACCGGCTCGGCTTCATCATCACCGCGGCGATCATGGTCTACGTCACCTCGACCGCGTTGGGGGCGAAGTGGAAGCTGGCGCTGCCGCTCGCAGCGCTGGCGCCGTTCGCCATCCACCTGATCTTCGGCAAGCTGCTGCGCGTGCCGCTGCCCGCCGGCCTGTTGCCGACGCCCTGGTGATCCCATGCTGAAAACCCTGATTGAAGCGTTCGCTCTGATCTCCACCTGGGAGGTCATCATCGCGATGTTCGCAGCCTCCGTGTACGGGCTCGTGATCGGCTCGCTGCCGGGCCTGTCGGCGACGATGGCAACCGCGCTGCTCGTCCCCGTCACCTTCTACCTCTCGCCGATCGCGGCGATTGCGACCATCGTGGCGGCCTCCTCGATGGCGATCTTCTCCGGCGACATCCCCGGTGCGCTGCTGCGCATCCCGGGCACGCCCGCCTCCGCCGCCTATGCGGACGAGGCTTACGCCATGACCCGCAAGGGACAGGCCGAGCTGGCGCTCGGGGCCGGCGTGTGGTTCTCGGCCGTCGGCGGCATCGCCGGCGTGCTGTCGCTGATGATCCTGGCGCCGCCGCTGGCCGAGATCGCGCTGTCGTTCTCGACCTTCGAGTATTTCTGGCTGGCGCTGCTCGGCCTGATGTGCGCGACGCTGGTGGCGCGCTCCTCGCCCGTGAAGGCGATCGCCGGCATGTTCCTCGGCCTGTTGGTCTCCTGCATCGGCATCGAAAATCCCGGCGGCGTGCCGCGCTTCACCTTCGGCCTCACCGATCTGTTCGGCGGCATCGAGCCGATCCCCGCGCTGGTCGGCGTGTTCGCGGTCGCCCAGGTGATGCGCGCGATGCTGACGCCCGAGCCACCGCCGCTGCCGCGGCGCAAATTCGGAAGCATCATGGCCGGCCAGTGGAGGCTGACCAAGAAATACCATTGGCAGATGACGCGCGGAAACATCGTCGGCATCATCATCGGCGTGCTGCCCGGGGCCGGCGCCGACATGGCCGCCTGGGTGTCCTACGCGATGTCGAAGCGCTTCTCCAAGGAACCGGAAAAATTTGGCACCGGCCATGTCGAGGGCCTGGTCGAGGCCGGCGCCAGCAACAACGCCAGCATCGCATCGGGCTGGGTGCCATCATTGCTGTTCGGCATCCCCGGCGACACCATCGCAGCGATCGCGATCGGCGTGCTCTACATGAAGGGGCTCAACCCCGGGCCGACGCTGTTCACCGAGAAAGCGTCGAGCATGTACGCGATCTATCTGATGTTCATCATCGCGAACATTTTGATGATCCCGCTCGGCATCGCCATGATCCGGGTTGCCGCCTACATCCTGCTGGCACCGCGCTCCGCCATCATGCCGATCATCATGCTGTGCTGCGCGGTCGGCTCCTTCGCGATCGGCAACAACATGTTCGGCGTCGTCACCGTCGCCGCCTTCGGCGTGATCGGCTATGTCATGGAGGCGAACGGCTATCCCGTCGCCGCGATGGTGCTCGGCATCGTCATGGGCACCATGGTCGAGCAGGCTTTCGTCACCTCGCTGATCAAGTCGGACGGCAGCATTTTGCCGTTTTTCGAGCGCCCCGTGGCCGCGATCCTCGCCGCCATGGCGATCGGGGCGCTGCTGTGGCCGGTGATGGTCTGGGCATGGCGGAAGGTGAAGCCGGTGCGGACGGGGGTGGCGGCGACATCCCGGTGATATCGAGCGGGCGGCCCTCGCCTGCCCCGCGCGGGCGTTGTAAAGCAGGGCATGGTTGAGAAAAAGCCTTCACTGGACATCAAATCCCTCGCCCATGACCTTCGCGCCGGCAGCCGCGCGGCGCTGGCGCGGGCCATCACGCTGGTCGAGAGCCGGCGCAGCGACCATCAGGCGCTGGCGCGCGAGCTGGTGCAGACGCTCTTGCCTGACGCCGGCAGAGCGGTCCGCGTCGGCATCACCGGCTCGCCCGGCGTCGGCAAATCCACCACCATCGACGCGCTCGGCACCCATCTCATCGAGCAAGGCCACAAGGTCGCGGTGCTCGCGGTCGATCCGTCCTCGGCGCGTAGCGGCGGTTCGATCCTCGGCGACAAGACGCGGATGGCCCGGCTCTCGGCCTCCGACGACGCCTTCATCCGCCCCTCGCCGTCCTCGGGCACGCTCGGCGGCGTCGCGGCCAAGACACGCGAGGCGATGCTGCTCTGCGAAGCCGCCGGCTTCGACGTCGTGCTGGTCGAGACCGTCGGCATCGGCCAGTCCGAAACCGCGGTCTGCGATATGACCGATTTCTTCCTGGCCCTGATGCTGCCGGGCGGCGGCGACGAATTGCAGGGCATCAAGAAGGGCCTGGTCGAGCTCGCCGACATGATCGCGATCAACAAGGCCGACGGCGACAATCTCAAGCGCGCCAACATCACCGCCGCCGACTATCGCGGCGCGCTGCATATCCTGACGCCACGCTCCGAGCACTGGCATCCGCCGGTCGAGACCTATTCGGCGCTGACCGGCGACGGCATCGCGAAGATCTGGCAGAAGGTCCTCGATCACCGCAAGGCGATGAATGCATCCGGCGACTTCGCCGCACGGCGGCGCGAGCAGCAGGTGAAATGGATGTGGTCGATGCTGGAGCAACGCATGCTGGCGCGGTTGCGCAGCGAGGCGTCGGTGCGGACCAAGGTCCGGAAGATCGAGACTGAGGTGGCCGACGGCCATCTCACACCGGCGCTCGCCGCCGAAAAGATCCTGGAGTTGCTGCAATGAGCGACAAGCTCCGCATTCTGCTCACCGGCTTCGGCCCGTTTCCCGGCGCGCCCTACAATCCGACCCAGCCACTGGTCGCTCGGCTGGCGCAATTGCGCCGTCCCGCACTCGACGATGCCGCAATCTCCAGCCACATCTTCCCGGTCACCTATGCCGCGGTCGACCGGCAATTGCCGGAGGTGCTTGCGAGAGAGAAGCCCGATGCGCTGCTGATGTTCGGCCTCGCCGCACGCACGCCCTATCTGCGCATCGAGAGCCGCGCGCGCAACGCCGTCACCATGCTGTGGCCCGATGCCGCCAACACCCGCTCGAGCAAGCGCGGCATCGCCGGCGATGCGGACGCGATGATTTTCGGCCCGCACACCGCAAGGCTGCTGCGCGCTGCCCGCCTCACCGGCATCGACGCGCGCCCCTCGCGCGACGCCGGCGCCTATCTCTGCAATTACCTGAGCTGGCGCGCGATCGAAAACGTCAGGGCCGGCGGGCCGCAGCTTGCGGCGTTCATCCATATTCCCCTGCTCGCGCGCAGTGGCGCCGTGCGCCGCAAGGGCGCGCCGCGGATCACGCTCGAGGAACTGGTGGACGCCGGGGAAGCGATGCTGATGGAGATGGTACAGTTGGCACGGAAAGCTCGAAACACGACTGCGTAAACATTTAACCCTACCGCGAACAATCCTCACGGCCCCGGCCGCCACTGCCCATTTCTGCGCTACCTAACCGCTGCGGACCCCCGCGTCCGCCGGAGGACGCATCCATGGACCTCAATCGCCGCCATCTCATCGGAGCATCGACCGCAGGCATCGCCGGCGCGCTCGCGATCCCAGCCGACGCGGCGCGTGCAGCGCCGCTGACGTCGCTGCTCGGCCGCGACGCCACGCAATATGGCGTGCGACCCGGCAGCAGCGAGGATCAGACCCGTGCACTCCAGCGTGCGATCGACGAGGCCGCGCGAGCGCAGATGCCGCTGGCGCTGCCACCCGGCATCTACCGTACGGGACTGCTACGCTTGCCGAATGGCGCGCAACTGATCGGCGTGCGCGGCGCGACAAAATTCGTCTTCACCGGCGGGGCGTCGGCGATCCAGAGCGACGGCTCCGATGCAATCGGCCTTTCCGGCATCACCTTCGACGGCAGCGGCATTCCGCTGCCAGCACGACGCGGGCTGATCCACGTGCTGGGCGGGCGCGACGTCCGCATCACCGATTGTGCGATCACGAGGTCCGGCGGCAGCGGCATCTGGCTCGAGCAGGTCTCCGGCGACATCTCGGGCAACATCTTTACCAACATCGCGGTGACGGCAGTGGTGTCGTTCGACGCCAGGGGTCTCAGCGTCTTCCGCAACACCATCACCGGCACCAATGACAACGGCATCGAGATCCTGCGCACCGCCACCGGCGATGACGGCACGCTGGTCACTGATAACCGCATCGAGGACATCAAGGCCGGCCCCGGCGGCTCCGGCCAGTACGGCAACGCGATCAACGCGTTCCGCGCCGGCAACGTCATCGTGCGCGGCAATCGCATCAAGAACTGCGATTACTCTGCCGTGCGCGGCAACTCGGCCTCGAACATCCACATCACCGGCAACAGCGTCAGCGACGTGCGCGAGGTCGCGCTGTATTCGGAGTTCGCGTTCGAGGCCGCGGTGATTGCCAATAACATTGTGGACGGCGCCGCCGTCGGCGTCTCCGTCTGCAATTTCAACGAAGGCGGCCGCATCGCCGTGGTCCAGGGCAACATCATCCGCAATCTGATCCCGAAGCGGCCGATCGGCACCGCGCCGGATGACGATGCCGGCATCGGCATCTACATCGAGGCGGATTCATCGGTCACGGGCAACGTGATCGAGAACGCGCCGTCCTACGGCATCGTCGCCGGCTGGGGCAAATATCTCCGCGACGTCGCCATCACGGGCAACGTGATCCGCAAGGCACTGGCCGGCGTCGGCGTGTCCGTCGTGCCCGGCGCCGGCACCGCGCTCGTCAACAACAACATGATCTCGGAAACCCCGCGCGGCGCCGTGGTCGGGCTCGATCACGCGCGCGCCGTGACCTCCGACCTGTCGGTGGACGGCGCGCAGCGGTTCGCGCAATTGGTCGTCGGCGGGAATGCGGTGCGGCGGTAAGCGCGCTATCGGCGGACGGGCCGTGCATCCTTCGAGGCTCTCCCCGGGACGCGTTGCGTCCCAGGCTTCGCGCCTCAGGATGACGGGGTAAAAACGGGGCGCTGGGTTCGCATCGAAATCAACACTCAAAAGTTGTTTGATGCAATGTTGACAACAAACACGGTGCCGTCATTCCTGAGGTGTGAGCCGTGCGGTGCGAAGCGCCGCGCGGGGAGCCTCGAAGGATGATGTTGTGGGCATCTACGTCTACATGTTGCGCTGCGCTGATGGTTCTTTCTACATCGGAAGCGCCACCGGCGACGACGTGTCGAGGCGTGTCGACGGGCACAATGCCGGCGCCTATCAGGGGTACACCTACTCGAGGCGCCCCGTCGTCCTGGTGTGGTCCGAGTCTTTTGATCGGATGACTGACGGCATTGCCGCCGAGCGGCAACTCAAGGGATGGAGCCGCGCCAAGAAGGAAGCGCTCATCAAGTCGGATTGGGATTCGGTGAGTCAGCTTGCACGGCGCCGCGCGGGAGAGCCCCGGTCGAAGAAATAAGCCGCGGTGGGGCTGGCACACGGGCCGCTCATCCTTCGAGGCTCGCCAATCGGCGCATTGCGCCGCTTACCTCGCAGCTCAGGATGACGGGTTGGAGGGCGCTGCGTCCGTCTCAAGCATTCCTTTAGAACGCGTTCCGCAGCAGCGGGTACTTCGCTTCGAGGCCGTCGAGGTTGAAGGTGAACTCAACCAGGCGCTCGGGGGCTGCGACAATTTCGGCTGCCGGCGGAGAGAACTGCGGCAGAAGCGCCGCCATCGCCGCCAGCGCCTTGGGCGCGGCCGGCACCTTGGGCCCCGTCATCGTGACGGGCACGGTGGGCGGCGCCATGGCAGCCGGCACGTTGAGCGGTGCGATCGGGGCAGGCGTAGCGACCGGCGCGGTCGAGGCTTCGGAGATTTCGGCGAGAACGCCCGGCTTGGAATCGAGCCTGACCGGCACGGCGGTCTCCGGGGCGATGTGCACGGCCTTCGGCTGCACGGTCTGCGCCTGCTGCTCGCGCGGAAACATGCGGGGCATCGTCGCCGGCGACCAGCCGAATGCGGGCGACACGCTCGCGGCCGCCGTAGCGACATCGGCGCCGGTGGCAAGCGCGCGCCAGGTCTGGACGGCGAGCTTCGCTTCCTGGATGTTTTCGAGAAATGCGATCTCGGAATGATAGCGGCGCCAGCGCCCGGTCTCGAACATCTCGGAGAGATGCACCAGCCGCTGCTCGGCGAGAGCGCACCAGCGTGCCGCAATGTGGCGGCCAATAGCAACGTCGCGAATAGCCTCTTGGCGATGTGTCATAAATCAGCCCGTCAGGAGAAAATACGGACGCGACGCAACGCACACGAATCAATTTAGACGCGACGTGAATATTTTGTGGAAAAGTTTTGACTTGTCCAGCAACGACGAGGTTTTCGTCACCAAACTCCGTAGTCGTGCGGAGATTCAAGCGGTTTCGGAGTCAAGCTTCGCACAAGCATAGCGCGCTTGCGACGTGCGGCAGAGCGGTGGGGGATCAGCGAGCCACGATCTCTCGACCGGGAGCTGATCTCGCGCAGGGCTTCTAGGAATGGCACGTCCAAAAAGAAAAGACCCGTCCGGGGGGACAACCGGACGGGTCGAGCCATATGGGCGCTTGGGGTGGATGGGCGCTCGCGCCTGATATGACTTATGGGGAGGGATAACCGCTCCCACATAATTTGGTCGTGGCAGCGGGTCGAACGTTCAATGCAGCGTTTGATTTTTCGACCTTCGCGCCGCGCGCAAAATTGTCGCAGCCGCTATCGCGTCGCCGGCCTATCCGCTTGAGAAACCGTGGCTTTATCCTCGGTGCTCGACAACGAGGGTTGCTCTAATGCGCGGATGCCGGGCTCGTCGCGACGCTTCTCGATATCTTCACGTTTTGTTGTACCGGACGCGGCCGCGACTGGCGTCGCGCCGGCGGCGGGAACGGCCATGACCGCGGCAAACGCGTCGGCCTCGCCATCGCCGAACAGATCATCTCGCCCGGGTGAACCGAGGTCGCGCGCCGTCTTCGCCAGCGTCGTGCGCAGCGCTTCCGGCTTCAAGGCGTAGTTGCGCTCGAGCAGCAGCGCCGCGACGCCGGAGACATAGGCGGCCGAGAACGAGGTGCCCGACGTCATCTGGTATTTGCCGTCAGGCGCCGGCAGGAAGATATCGACGCCGGGGGCCGCGACCGCGATGTAGTTGCCACGATTGGAGGCGGTGAATAGCCTGTCCTGCTGGTCGGTCGCGCTGACCGCAATCACGTTGGGATTGGCGGCCGGATAGAGCGGCGGCGATTTCGCTCCGGCATTGCCGGCGGCTGCGACCAGCACCAGGCCACGCGCGGCGGTCGCCGCGATGGCCCGCTCGATCACCGCGTCTTTGGGACCGGCAAAGCTCATGTTGACGATCTGCGCGCCGTGCTCGGCGGCATAGTTCAGCGAGCGTAGGATGATGTAGGACGAGCTCTCGGCCCCGCCGCTGGTGCCGCCGAAGGCGCGGATGGCGATGATGCGCGCCTCGGGGGCGCTGCCCATCAGCTTGGCATGCGCCACGATGGCGCCGGCAATGCCGGTGCCATGAATGTGCGGGCCTTCGGCGCTGCCGAGCGCATCGAAATTGTCGGCAATGGAATTGGCAAGTTCGGGATGTCGGACGTCGATGCCGGAGTCGATCACGGCGACCGTCACATTGGCGCCATGCGCCAGCGTATGTGCCTGTGGCAGGCGGAGTTTGGCCAGCGCATATTGCGCGGGATCTCCCTCGGTCGGCACCGACGATTTCTGGTCCTGCAGCAGGTAGCGGAAGTTCGGCTGGACCGAGCGCACGCTGCCGTCGGCCGCGAATTCGCGCCGCACCGTCGCGGAGGGCCGGCCGTCGGTGATGCGGAACAGTCCGAACGTTGCCCCGATCAGCGGAAAATTCTCGGAGGACACGCGGGTCAGGCCATGGCGGCGCGCAAGCTCGTCGGCCTGGGTCGACGACAGCCCACCATCGATCTCGGCGACGAATTCGTCGGTGAAGGTGCGCAAATCCGCGGCGACGGGCGTGTTGTTGCCGCGCCCCTTTCCGGCGGTCTTCTTGCCCGATTTGCCCGAGCCATCGCCGCCTGCGTTCTGCTGCGCCAGGCATTCACCGTCGGCGTCGCGATCGGGCGCGGTACAGGCGGGATAGAGGTTCGGGGAGTAGCGCGCGTAAGGCAGCACCGGCGTCGGCCCCATCCGCGCCGAAATCCTCGTCGTCACGACCGGGCCGGGGCCGCGGCCGACGACCACCGCTCTGGCGGCAACACCCGGACTGACGCGTGCGGCGATGCCGGGAGAAATGGTCGGCATTCGGGAGGGGACGCTGATCGTCGGCGTGCGCATGATCGCCTGCGCCTGCGCAACCTCGACGCCCAGACGGGCGGCGAGCAAAAGCGCGGCTGCGACCGACGAAGCGCAGACCCCGGCTCTTACTCCACTTTCGGACTTGCGCGTCATCAGCTTGGAAGCGCCTTACGGCGCCGCGACGGCGAGGTTGACGAACTTCTCGCGCTGCATCTTGCCGAGCAGCGAGGCGAGTTCGTCCTGGCTCATCGCCTTGTCGAACTGGAGGCGGAACATGCCGCCCTTGGCATCACCGATGATCGAAGCCTGGTAGCCGTCGAGCAATGCGGTGATGTCGGCGACGCGCGCCTCGGGCGTGAAGCGCACCAGCGCGCGCGCTGGCGGGACGGTCGTGCCGAGGTCGCGTGTGAGCGGAGCGCTAGTCGAGAGCGAAGCAGTCTGGAAGGTCGCAGTCTGGGTCTTCGTCAACACGGCGCCGATGATTCCGGCTTGCAGCACGAGGGCCATGGCGCCAAGGCTCGCCGACCAGGCCAGCGTGCGCGGCGACAGGCTCGCAAAGAAGGTCGCGATGCGCGCCGACAGCGGCAGCGAACCGGCCGCCCGCGCCGGCTCGGCGTCGATCGCGGCGAACAGCTTCTGCATCGCGCGCGCCGACGGAGCACCCAGACTCTCGTTCAGATGGATGGTCTCTTCATACTCGCCGCGGATCGCGGCGTATTGCTTCGCGAGCTCGGGATCGCGCGCCAGCGCCTCGTCGACGCGGCGCGCATCGCGCGGGTTCAACGTGCCGGCGGCGTGCCACGGCAGCAGCAGTTCAATTTCACCGGGCTCTTGCTCCAGCATTTTCTTGCTCAAAGCCATCATGGCCAGCCTCGCTCAATGCCGGCTGCCTTCAGCAGTTCGGCCAATTTCTTGCGCGCATAGAACAAGCGCGTCTTCACAGTGTTCTCCGGGATGCCAACGATTTCGGCCACTTCTTCCACGGACTTCTCGTGGTAGTAGACGAGATCGACGATCTCCCGATGGTCCGGCGAGAGGCCCGTCAGGCACTCCCGCAACGCTTCACTGGTATCCTTCTTCTGCACCGCCGTTTCCGGATTGTCGGACGTATCCTCGATCGCGTTCGCGGCGTCGTCGTCCAACTCAAAATCCTTCCTGCGCCGAAGCGCAGACAGGGCCTTGAATCGCGTAATGGCCAGCAGCCAGGTGGAAACGGCGGATCGGCCCTCGAACTTGCCGGCTTGACGCCAGACGTCGAGAAATACCTCGCTGATGAGGTCTTCCGCCGCCTGCTCGTCCCGCACGAGCCGGAGGCCGAACCGATACACCCTGACATGGTGCCGCCCGTACAGCACCTGCATGGCGAGCCGGTCGCCTTGAGCGATCCTGGCGATCAGGATCTCGTCCGAAGCCGCTTGTGTCACGCTCAAAGGCCGTCTCGCAAGGTTGGTCGGGTCGATGCGGCAGACGGTTCGACGGGAGGGGTAAAATTGTTGAACCTACCGCAGTCATACGGGAGGCTGTGTGATCTACCCCACATACGCGAAATTTCCTTTTGCCACCCGCGGCTGGGCGCTTCGCTCAAGAACGGTAACATAGTAATGAAGTACTTTCCTGAGCAATGCCATCCCAGCGTAGACGGCCCGACCTGCATGGAACCTTAGCAGCCTAGCACGACATATGTCTTCCGAAGCCCCGCTTTGGCTCGACCGCCTCGCACACGATGCCTAATCGCCGGCAAATTCCTGGAGCGGTCGACGTCCCGCGCTGCCGCGCTGTACAGCGTGGATTCGGTTTCGAAGGATACCAAACCTAAAGGCTTGCGACGTAGATTTTTGGACTGACATCCACCATTGGCGGGACCATGAGCACGGCTGCGACGTCCCTTCCCGAGAGGAATGCCGCTGAGGCCGCGGATCTCGCCCTGACGACCGAGGCAGCGGCACCCGAAGTCCTCGCGCGCCGGATCCGGCAGCGGCGCCAGATGTATGTCGGCCAGGTGGCGAGCTATTCGCTCGGCGCCTCCGTCCTGCTGCTCTACGCCTTTGACGGCGTGATCTCCATGGGCGTTCCGTCACTGTTCTGGCTCAGCGGCCTTCTGATCATCGGGACCTTCACCGTGCTGTCGGAAGCGGGCTTCGCCGACCGGTTCGAGGATCATTACCTCACCGTCTTTCAGATCTCGGCGCATATGACGCTGCAGCTGCTGTTCCTGCTCGCGGTGCCGACAGTCGGAGTCGCGTTCATTGCCGTGCTGTTTCTGATCTTCGCCTTCGGCACGCTTCGTATGACCTCTAGTCAGGCGATGCTCACCTGGGGTCTCGCCACGTGCGGGCTCGCCTTGGTCTTCCTCGCCTCGGACTTGCCAATCGGACTGCCGGTGACGACCCAGCTGCAACGGGCCGCCTCGATGCTGTGCTTCGTGCTGGTGATCGGACAGTGCGCCTTCCTCGGCCTGTTCGGCGCCACGCTGCGCAAGATCCTGTACCGGCGCAGCATCGAGCTGAAGGCCGCCTATCAGCGCATCGAGGAGTTGGCTGAGCTCGACGAGCTCACCGGCTCCTACAACCGCGGCTGCATCATGCGGCTTCTCGACGCCGAGATCGAAAAATCGCGGCAGACGTCGAAGCCTTGCGCGATCGCACTGATCGACCTCGACTGGTTCAAGCGCATCAACGACGCCCACGGCCATCCCGTCGGCGACGAGGTGCTGCGCGCCTTCGCGATCACCATTTTCGCCAATATCCGCCCGGCCGACTGCTTCGGCCGCTACGGCGGCGAGGAATTCTTGCTACTGCTGCCGGGAACCGACCGCGAGGCGGCGTCGCGCATGCTCGATCGGCTGCGCGGCATCGTCGCCGACCTGGACTGGGGCGCATTCTCCCCGGGCATGCGCGTGACCATTTCCGCGGGCGTCGTGACGCTGCGCGACAACGATACTGCCGACACGTTTCTCGTGCGCGCCGACAGCGCGCTCTATTCCGCCAAGGCACAAGGGCGCAACCGCATTGCAACGAGCTGACCAATCCATTTTCTCCCGGCGCGACAGAAGCCGCTGCCGGGCCGAACGCTCCAGGACAGGGCAATGAGATCCAAATCCGCAAAATCATCCGAGAGTCTGCTCGAGGAATTGCAAACCGCGCTCTCGCACGGCACCGTTGCGCACCGGGTCGAGACGCTGCGCCGCGTCACCGATCTCTTCGTGGGCAACGCCTTGGACTATTCCGACGACCACGTTCGTGTGTTCGACGACGTGTTCCAATGCCTGATCGAGCAGATCGAGACGTCCGCCAGGGTGCTGCTCGCCGCCCGCCTCGCACCGATCGCGGCTGCGCCGCCGAAGATCATCCGCACGCTCGCGCTCGACGAGGTGATCGAGGTTTCCGGCCCGGTGCTGTCGAAATCCGAACGGTTGGACGAGGCGACGCTGATCGAGATCGCGCGTACCAGGGGCCAGGCCCATCTCAAGGCGATCTCGCTGCGGCGGGTGCTGTCGGAAGCGCTGAGCGACGTGCTGGTGACCCGCGGCGACGAGGGCGTGGTGCAATCGACCGTCAGCAATCCGGGCGCGCAACTGTCGGAGGGAACTCTCGCCGAGCTCGTGACCCGCGCCGAACGTGACGACGACCTCGCCAGCTGCATCGGCCTGCGGCCCGACCTGCCCCGCCATCATTATTTGAAGCTGGTCGCGAAGGCCTCCCTGACCGTGCGCAGGAAGCTGGAGGCCGCGCATCCGGAGCTCGCAGACGACGTGTCCAGCGTGGTCCAGGAAGCGGCTCAGCGGATCCGCGCCGCCATCATGACCCGGCAGACCGAGATGGCGCGGGCGCTGGTGAAGTCGCTGCACGAGGACGGCCGCCTCACCGAGCTCCAGGTCGCCACTTTCGCAGAGCAGGGCAAGTTCGACGAAACCAATGCAGGGCTCGCGGCGCTTGCGGGCGTCGCAGTCGAGACCGCCGAGACCATGATGATCGAAAGCCGGATCGAGGGCGTGATGATCCTCGCCAAGGTCGCGGCCATGCAATGGTCGAGCGTCCGCGCCATCATCGCCCTGCGCGAGAAGCTCTCAGGCGGCTCGCAGACCGACATGCTGACGCTGCGCGACGCTTACGAGGCGCTGCGCAGCTCGACGGCGCAGCAGGTGCTGCGCTTCCATCGCATGCAGCAGGGCGCGACGCCGGCGACGTGAAGCCGGCGAGCTAGTAGCGTAAGACCCTCGCCCCCACCGCCGCGCCAATTGCCGTCACCAACGCGGTGGCGAGCGTGTACCAGGTCGCGACGAACAGCGGCGAGTCGTCGGTGCAGTGCGAGGCATACAGCGTCGCGGCGAGCCCGGCTGACACCAGGCCGGCGAGCGCACCGGCGAGCGCGGGCTGCGACGGCGCGCCGTGGCGCAGGCCGAACAGAGCCCCGGCAAGCAGCGGCAGCGACATCGCAGGGATTGCGAACAGGCACACCCTGGAATTCTTGCCCATCAATCGCATTGTCATCGGCATGGCCGGCGCCATCATCGCCTCGCTGCCGATCGCCACCGCGAGCAGCCCGACCGGCAGCAGCAGCAGCCAGCCCCAGCCGCGCATCAGGGCTTCGGGCCGCGACAGATGCAGGCTGACGATGATCGCCGGGATCGCGAGCGACAGCGTGACCGCGAACTTCATGTCGAAGAATGGGTTGCGCATCGCGCTCATCACGTCGTGACGCACACCGAGGAAGGTGGCGAAGATCAGGATCGACAGAGGCGCGGCGACCAGCAGCGCCATTGTCAGCACCGCGCCGACGCGCGGTGCACGATGGGCGTTGTCGGCCGCGAGCGAGCGAATGAGTTGATCGGTATCCATGACTAGTGGTCCCGCAGTTTGGCAGTCAGTGCCGCAAGTCCGCGATGCAGCGCGACCCGTACTGCGCCCTCGCTCATCGAATATTTCACCGCTGTGTCCTTGATCGAGGTGCTGTCGACCGCGATCGACTGCAACACGTCGCGCTGGCGCTGCGGCAGCGCATTGAGCTGGCTGGCGACTTCGCCGGCCGAGACCGTCTCCTGCGGCGCCTCGCCCGGCAAGGTCTCGGCGAAATCGTCGATATTGACGAAGATCCGCCTGCCCCGTCGCCGCAGCATGTCGATCAGCTTGTTGCGGCCGATCGCAAACAGCCAGGGGGCGAAGGGGGCTTCGCTGTCCCAAGTGTGCCGCTTCAGATGCACCGCCAACAGAATCTCCTGCACGATATCCTCAGCCTGGTCGGGAGGCTGCCCGGCCCGGGCCAAGCCACGCCTCGCGGCAGCGCGCAGCACAGGCGTGACCGCCTTCAGCAGGCGATGATACGCCGCGTCATCGCCTGCCATGGCCGACCGCATCAGGCCGGTCCACTCGTCCTCACGTCCGCGCACGCGCGCCCCTCACCATGCAATTCGGCCGCTCTTTCAGTTTGTTACGCCGGCATCAGCAAGATCACGAATTCGTGATCTTGCTTGGCCACGCGACCGATGCGGCCGTCAGGATCTGCGACGGCTCATAACACCGATCGGTCCCGTACGCACCCGCGGCCGGCCGGGACGGCAAGGGCTTGCCGCGCTTTTGCCCGGTGTGGCCCGAAGATTCCCACTTTCTGCCCCGCTGTCGTCACGCGCCAGGGTCTCTGTTCGGTCCGGGACGGGCGGACTTGGGGAGATGTCAACATGATGAAAGCCAGCGGGCGCGCGGCCCTGATTCTCCTGGCCGGGCTTTTCGTGCTGTTCGGGGGCGTTGCGCAGGCGGCGCCGAGTTCAGCCGCTAGCAGCAAGTCGGACAGCGCCAGCAAACAGGCCGACACGGTCAAGCCGACCAAGCAGCGGCATCACACGTCGCGCCACCGCGACAGCACCAAGACGGCACAGAAATCCGACGACAAGGCCGACAAGAAGGAGGCCGCGGCAACGGCCGATGAGACGAAGGCCGACAAGCGTGACGCGCCGGCCTCGAGCCAGATGCCGCCGGAAGTCGCCAACGCCAATGCGCAACTCGCCGCCGCCGATACGCCGACCGCGGCTGCCGCCTCCGCAATGACGGGCCGCGCCAACGACAACGTCCAGGCTGCGGCCGATAATACCGCCGCTCCGATCCCCGAGAGCCAGGTCGTCGCACCCGATCAGCTCAACGACATCGACCGCGCCCTGCAACAAGAGAACGCGCCGGCGCAGAAGGCGGTGATCGCCGCAACCGATGCGCAGCCGCGGCCGGCGCCGGTGATGGCAAGCAGCCAGCAGAGTTCGGCCTGGGACCAGAGCTCCCTGATCGGAAAAATCTTCATCGGCGTCGGCACGCTGCTGACGCTGGCCTCCGCCGCGCGCATGTTCATGGCGTGACTTTGGGGTGATTTTGGCCTGATCTCCGGTCCGCGGGACCTCGTCCGGAACGCGCATCTCGCTGCGTGTTCCGGCCGTCCTTGCTCCGGTGGCTTTGGCGCCTCTTGAAGCCCACCGCGCCAGCGGGCACATTGCCCGCTCAACCAAAAGCGTGGGTGGAGCATGAGCACGTTCGAACACATCATCGTCGAAAGCAAAGGCGCGGTCGGCATCATCAAGCTGAACCGGCCGAAGCTGCTCAACGCACTCTCCTTCGGCGTCTTCCGCGAGATCGCCGCGGCCGTCGACGATCTCGAAGCCGATGACGCCATCGGCTGCATCGTCGTGACCGGCAGCGAGAAGGCATTTGCCGCCGGTGCCGACATCAAGGAGATGCAGCCGAAAGGCTTCATCGACATGTTCTCGGAGGATTTTGCCGCGATTGGCGGCGATCGGGTTGCACGCTGCCGCAAGCCGACGATCGCCGCAGTCGCGGGTTACGCGCTCGGCGGCGGCTGCGAGCTCGCGATGATGTGCGACTTCATCATCGCGGCCGACACCGCCAAATTTGGTCAACCCGAAATCACGCTCGGCACCATCCCCGGCATCGGCGGCACCCAGCGCCTGACCCGTGCGATCGGCAAGTCCAAGGCGATGGACCTTTGCCTCACCGGCCGCATGATGGATGCAGCCGAAGCCGAGCGCAGCGGCCTCGTCAGCCGCATCGTGCCGGCCGACAAGCTGATGGAAGAGGTGATGGCCGCGGCCGAGAAGATCGCCGCGATGTCGCGGCCCGCGGTCGCGATGGCCAAGGAAGCGGTCAACCGCGCCTTTGAGACCACGCTCGCCGAGGGCATGAGCGTCGAGCGCAACCTGTTCCACTCGACCTTCGCGCTGGAGGACCGCTCCGAGGGCATGGCGGCGTTCATCGAGAAGCGGAAGCCGGTGAACAAGAACCGGTAAGGAGGCCCGCGGTCAGGCTGGTGTAAGGCTCTGCCGCTTTCCCGCAGAATCCCTGTGACGAACCTGCAACAAGCACGGAATACATGGGGGTTTCCCCCGCGGCAGTTTGCCTGCGGGACCTCGGCTGGTTAAACAGCTAAGAGAGCCGCCGTCGGCGGGGGCGGACAGCCGGGATTTGCGGGATTACATGATTGGGCGTGCCGCCAGAGCTGGTCGCGTGATGGCGCGGCATCGATCGGGCGTGGCTCCTGTGCTCGCGACATGGACCACGCTGGCGCTCTGTTGCGCCCTGCCCTCCGCCGCATGGTCGGAAGCGCTGCCGGAGGCGCTCGCCAAGGCCTACCAGACCAATCCGCAGCTCAATGCCGAGCGCGCGCGGCAACGCGCCACCGACGAGAACGTGCCGCAGGCACTCTCCGGCTACCGGCCACAGATCGTGGCAAGCCTCAGCGCCGGGCTGCAATCGGTGCGCAACCTGCTGCCCGACAACACCATCCAGACCGCCAATCTGAAGCCGTGGATCATCGGCGTCACCGTGACGCAGACCCTGTTCAACGGCTTCCGCACCGCCAACAACGTGCGCGCCGCCGAACTCCAGGTGCAGTCGGGCCGCGAGGCGCTGCGTAATGTCGGCCAGGGCGTGCTGCTCGACGGGGTCACCGCCTACACCAACGTGCTCGCCAACCAGTCGCTGGTCGAGGCGCAACGCTCCAACGTCGCCTTCCTGCGCGAAACGCTTTCGGTCACCCAGCGGCGCCTCAACGCCGGCGACGTCACGCCGACCGACAGCGCCCAGGCCGAGGCGCGGCTCAACCGCGGGCTTTCCGATCTCAATGCCGCCGAAGTCGCGCTGGCGGTCAGCCAGGCAATCTACGCGCAGGTGATCGGCAATGCGCCGTCGCAGCTTCGCGCTGCCGACGTCGTCGACCGCTATCTGCCGAAGAGCCGCGAAGACGCGCTGACGATGGCGATCCGTCAGCACCCGGCGGTGATGGCGGCAGGCTTCGACGTCGACGTCGCCTCCACCAATATCCGCGTCGCCGAAGGCGCGCTGCTGCCGAGCGCCAGCGTCCAGGGCAGCGCCAGCAAGAGCCGCAACAACGACCCGACGCTCGGCACCTTCGCCGAAGACCAGGCCTCGATCGTCGCCAATGTCACCGTGCCGATCTACGACGGCGGCCAGGCCGCCGCACAGACCCGGCAGGCCAAGGAAATCACGGCGCAGAGCCGGCTCGTGCTCGACCAGGTGCGCAACCAGGCGCGCACGGCGGCGGTCAGCGCCTGGGTTGCCAATGAAGGCGCCAAGATCGCGGTCTCGGCCTCGGAATCCGAAGTAAAAGCGGCGACCGTCGCGCTCCAGGGCGTGCAGCGCGAGGCCGCCGGCGGACAGCGCACGACGGTGGACGTGCTGAACTCGCAGGCCGATCTGATCCAGGCCAAGGCCCGCCTGATCGGCGCCAATCGCGACCGCGTGATCGCCTCCTACACCCTGCTCAGCGCCGTCGGCCATCTCGACGTCAAGACCTTGAGCCTGAACACGCCGGACTATCTGCCCGAGGTGCACTACCATCAGGTCCGCGACGCCTGGCACGGCCTGCGCACGCCGTCCGGGCAGTAGTTTCAATCGTCTGGCTCGGTGCCGATGAAAAGCCGCCGCATCCATCTGATGGGAGCTTCCGGCTCCGGCGTGACGACGATCGGCCGCGCGCTCGCCGGCCGGCTTGCACTGCCGCATCACGACAGCGATGATTATTTCTGGCTGCCGACGGCGCCGCCCTACCAGACCACGCGCCCCGCCGCCGAGCGTCTGCGCCTGATGCGCGAGATGTTTTTGCCGCGGCTCGATTGGGTGCTGAGCGGGACGGTCACCGGTTGGGGCGACGAGCTCGTCCCATTCTTCGATCTCGTCGTCTTTGTGACGACGCCGCGCGAGCTTCGCTTGCAGCGCCTGCGTGACCGCGAGGCTACGCATTTCGGAGCGGATGCCGTCGCACAGGGCGGCTGGCGTCATGAGGAGGCGGAGTCGTTCGTCGATTGGGCCTCGCACTACGAAGCCTGCGATCGCGAGGGCCGCAGTCTCGCAAAAGATGAGGCGTGGCTCGCGAAGCTGCCCTGCCCGGTCGTGCGCGTCGACGGCTCACGCCCGCTTGCGGACCTCGTCGAGCAGCTATGCAGCGAAGCGCAGCGGCTGCCGGGCTGATGTGATACTGTCCCGACGCCACTGCCAAATAACAAAACGGGGAGAGAAACCATGCTCAGCCGACGCAGCGTCCTGCTTGCCTCCCTTGCCGCCGGAGTTGCCATGTCGAACAAAGCCCACGCACGTGCCGCGCAGCCCGCGACGCCAGTCAATTTCGACGTCCCGGCCCATGCCTGCGACTGTCACACCCACATCCATGGCGATGTCGAAAAATTTCCGTTCTTCGCGGGCCGCGTCTACACGCCGGAGCCGGCTTCGCCGGAGGAAATGGCCGCGTTGCACAAGGCGCTGCATATCGAGCGCGTTGTGATCGTGACACCGAGTGTCTACGGCACCGACAACTCCTCGACGCTGTTCGGCATGAAGGCGCGTGGCGCGGCCGCGCGCGGGGTGGCCGTGATCGACGACAAAACGACCGAGGCCCAGCTTGACACGATGCAGGCAGACGGCTTTCGCGGTGTCCGCCTCAATCTCGCGACCGGCGGCGTCAACGACCCCAATGTCGGCCGGCCGCGCTTCACCGCCGCAGTCGAGCGCATGAAGGCGCGCGGCTGGCACGTGCAGCTCTACACCACGTTGCCCATGATCTCGGCGATCAAGGACCTCGTCAAGACGGCGCCGGTACCTGTTGTATTCGACCATTTCGGCGGCCTTGAGGCTTCGCTCGGGCTGGAGCAGCCGGGATTTGCCGACCTGGTCGCGCTGGTGAAATCCGGCAAGGCCTATGTCAAGATTTCCGGCGCTTACCGCTCGTCGAAGCTCGCGCCCGATTATCAGGACATGGTGCCCTATGCCCGCGCGCTGATCGCGGCGAACGCGGACCGCGTCGTCTGGGGGACTGATTGGCCGCATCCGGACTCGAGCCGTGTCGAGGGACGCAAAGCCACCGACATCGCACCGCTTTACCAGATCGACGACGGCCGCCTGCTCAACCAGCTTCCGGTGTGGGCGCCGGATGCGGATGTACGCAAGAAGATCCTGGTCGATAACCCGGCGCAACTCTACGGGTTTTGACGTCAGCGTGCGCGGCGGGAGAAGAAGGAGATCAGCACCGGCAGCGTCACCAGGATCACGATGGGGGCGAGCATCATGCCTGTCACCACGACCACCGCGAGCGGCTTCTGCACCTGCGAGCCGATGCCTTCCGACAGCGCGGCCGGCAACAGACCGATGCCGGCGACGACGCAGGTCATCAGCACCGGCCGAAGCTGCAATTCGCCGGTGCGTATCACCGCGCTCATGCGGTCCATACCCTCTTCGATGAGCTGGTTGAACTGCGACAGGATGATGATGCCGTCCATCACGGCGATGCCGAACAGCGCGATGAAGCCGATGGCCGCCGAGACACTGAAGGCGGTGCCGGTGATCAAGAGACCGAGCACGCCGCCGAAGATCGCCATCGGGATCACGCTCATGGCGAGCAGCGTGTCGGTCATCGAGCCGAAATTGAACCAGAGCAGGACGCCGATCAGCGCGAGCGAGATCGGCACGACGATCGACAATCGCCGGATCGCGTCCTGGAGATTGCCGAATTCGCCGACCCAATCCATGTGCGCGCCGGGCGGCAGCTGCACCTGATCGGCGATCTTCTGCTGCGCCTCGCGGATCGCGCTGCCGAGGTCGCGTTCACGCACCGAGAATTTGATCGGCAGATAGCGTTCCTGCTGCTCGCGATAAATGTAGGCCGCTCCCGAGACGAGGCTGATGGTGGCGACCTCGCTCAGGGGTATCTGCGTGACGGTGCCGTTCGGTCCGGGCGCGCCGATCCGCAAATTCTGGATCGCTTCGGCACTCCTGCGGAATTCCGGCGCGAGACGAACGATGATCGGGAAGTGGCGGTCGCTTCCGGCCTCATAGATGTCGCCGGCAGTGTCGCCGCCGATCGCGACCTTGATGGTGGCGTTGATGTCGCCCGGCGCAAGGCCATAGCGCGCGGCCTTGGCACGGTTGATGTCGATCTGGATGGTCGGCTGCCCGAGTGAGGTGAACACCGCAAGATCGGTGACGCCCTGCACGGTTGCCAGCACCGACTTGATCTTGTTGGCGGTGTCGGTCAGCGCCTGGAGATCGCTGCCGAAGAGCTTGATGGAATTCTCGCCCTTCACGCCGGAGACGGCTTCGGACACATTGTCCTGGAGATATTGCGAGAAGTTGAACTCGACGCCGGGGAAGCGATCGTCGAGCTGCTTGAGCAGCTGCGCGGTCAACTCTTCCTTGTCGCGGGTGCCGGGCCATTGGCTCGCGGGCTTGAGCGGCGCGAAGAACTCGGCGTTGAAGAAGCCGGCGGCGTCGGTGCCGTCATCAGGGCGGCCGTGCTGCGACACCACGGATTCCACTTCAGGCCGCGCGCGGATCACCTTGCGCATCTCGTTGACGTAGGAGTTGCCTTCCTGGAGCGAGATGGTCGGCGGCAGCGTGGCTCGGATCCAGAGATTGCCCTCCTCCAGCTTCGGCAGGAATTCGAGGCCAAGCAACCGGCTGAGCGCAACCGTCATCAGCACGAGGCCGAACGCGCCACCGAGCATGATGCCGCGGTTGGCGACCGCCCAATGCAGTACCGGCATGTAGATCCGATGCAGGATCAGCATCACCCTGGTCTCGGTCTCCCTGACATGCGCCGGCAGGATGATCGCGGACAGCGCCGGGGTGACGGTGAAGGTCGCAAGCAGTCCGCCGGCCAGCGCGTAGGCATAGGTGCGCGCCATCGGCCCGAAGATGTTGCCCTCGACGCCGGAGAGCGTGAACAGAGGGAGGAAGGCCGCGATGATGATCGCCGCGGCGAAGAAAATCGAACGTGAGACATCGGCCGCCGCGCTGAGGATAGCGTGGCTTTTCATGCCGAACAGCGTCTCGGACGACATCTGCTCGGATTCCGACATCGGCGTCGTCTGCGTCAGGCGCCGGAAGATCGCCTCCACCATGATCACGGTGGCATCGACGATCAGGCCGAAATCGATCGCGCCGACCGACAGCAGGTTCGCCGATTCCCCGCGCAGCACCAGGATGATCACCGCGAAGAACAGCGCGAACGGAATGGTGGCGCCGACGATCAGCGCACTGCGGAGATCGCCGAGGAAGATCCACTGCAGCAGCACGATCAAGAGAATGCCGACCACCATGTTGTGCAGCACGGTATGGGTGGTGAGCTCGATCAGGTCGCCGCGGTCGTAGATGCGCTCGATGCGCACGCCGGGCGGCAGGATGCTGGACTCGTTGATGGTTTGAACGAGCTGGTGGACGCGCTTGATGGTTGGCGAGCTCTGCTCGCCACGGCGCATCAGGACGATGCCTTGCACGATGTCGTCGGCCTCGTCGAGGCCGGCGATGCCGAGACGGGGCTTCTGGCCCACGGTCACGGTGGCGACGTCCTTGACCAGCACCGGATTGCCGTTGGTCTGCGAGACCATGGTGTTGGCGAGGTCGTCGATCGAGCGGATCAGGCCGACGCCGCGCACCACGGCCGATTGCTGACCGATATTGACGGTATTGCCGCCGACATTGACGTTGGAATTGCCGACCGCCTGGAGCAATTGCGGCAGCGTCAGGCCGTTGGCGACCAGCTTGTTGAAGTCGACCTGGAGCTCGTAGGTCTTGCTCTTGCCGCCCCACCCGGTGACGTCGATCACGCCGGGCACGGCACGGAAGCGCCGCTGGAGGATCCAGTCCTGGATGGTCTTGAGGTCGAGCACGCTGTAGTTCGGCGGACCGACGAGACGGTAGCGAAAGATTTCGCCAATCGGGCTGAGCGGCGAGATCTGCGGCTGCACGTTGCCGGGCAGCGGCGCGAGCTGCGCCAGGCGGTTCAAGACCTGCTGCAACGCCTCGTCATAGGTGTAGGCGAAGGAGAACTGCAGTTTGACGTCGGAGAGACCGTAGAGCGAGATGGTGCGAATGGTCGTCACGTTCTTCAGACCCGCAACCTGGGTCTCGATCGGAATCGTGATGTAGCGCTCGATCTCCTCCGCCGACAGGCCCGGACTCTGCGTCACGATGTCGACCATCGGCGGGGTCGGATCCGGATAAGCCTCGATGTTGAGCTGGTTGAACGCGATCAGGCCGCCGATGAGCACGGCGACGAACATCCCGACCATCAGGAAGCGCCGGTTGACGGCAAGGGCGACGAGGCGATCCATTCAGGTCTTCAGCTTGTCTTTTTCCCGGCCCGTCGATCAGCTGCCGGACGCCGCGCGGTCGATGAACAGGCTGCCTTTGGTGACAACCTGCTCGCCGGGCTTCAGATTGCTGGTGACCTCGACGAGATTGCCATTGATGAGACCGATCTTGATCTCGCGCAGCTCGACCGACTTGTCCTCGCGTGCGACCCAGAGGCGGACCTTGTCGGCTTCGTAGATCAAGGCCTGCTTCGGTACCGCTGGCGCGGCGCGGTCGCCGAACGAATAGATCGTGACGTTGGCGAACATCTCCGGCTTGAGCAGACCGTCCTTGTTGTCGATGGTGGCGCGGACCAACAAGCGGCGGGTGTTCGGATCGATCGCGGCGGCGACGTAGTTGACCTTGGCAGTCAAGGGGCGGCCCGGCAGCGCCATCACGTTGACGCTGATGTCCTGCCCGATGCACACGGCAGCCGCATCGCTCTCGCGCACGAAGGCGGTGAGCCAGACCGTGGAGAGGTCGCCGACGACGAAGACCGGATCGCTGGCGCCCGAATTGACGTACTGGCCGGGGCCGATCTTACGCTGCACGACCGTGCCCGCGATCGGCGAATAGATCGTGACTTCCGGATTGATGACGCCCTTGTCCTGGAACGCCTTGATGGTCTCGTCGGTGAAGCCGAGGATACGCAGCTTGTTGCGCGCGGCTTCCAGCGCCGTGGTCGAGGAGCGCATGTCGTTCTGCGCCTGAACCTGGGTCGCTTCCGCCTGCTGATAGTCCTTCAGTGGGATGGCATGACCCTCATAGAGGTCCTTGGCGCGCTTGAACTGGATGTCGGCAAGATCGATCGCCGACTTCGCCTTGTTCTGCGAGCTCATCGCCGCAATGAAATCGTTCTGGGCCTGCACGGTGTCGGCGGCCTCGATTGTGAACAGCGGTTGACCTTGCTTCAGCACCTCGCCGGGCTTGGCGAGCAGCTTGGTCACCCGACCCGCATAGGGCGAAAACACCGGCGTCGAACGGTCCTCGTCGACTGCGACCTTGCCCTCGGTGACATACTCGGCGCGGAAGGTCTTGGCCTTGACCGGCTCGATCGTTAGCGTCGCCCATTCCGACGGCGTCGGCGTGAAGTTCTGCGCATTTCTGCGCGACTGGCTGGAGATCTCGGAGTGGCTCTTCTCCTTGGCTCCCGCATGGAGGAAGCCGTAGGCCCCGGCACCGGCAAGAGCTAGTAAAACTACGGATGTAATCATCCGTTGTTTTGTAAGCACCTGCAATCGCTTGGTATTTTCAACTACCATGGGGCCCGGTCATATCTGCGATGATACCGGCGGATGCCCGCCTCATCGGTCGCGCTAATAGTGCCGAATTGTGATTTCAAACAACCTAAAAAACGCCGGCGGCCTTTCGGTTTGCGTTAAAAATTTGCGACACGTCAGCTTCACGTCAGCTTGTCACCGGCCACTCTGCCGGATGGCTGCCGAGCGGCTTCGCCGGACGGCTCCATTGCGCCGGCGTCTTCGACAGCAGTGCCGAATGGCGCACCGCCTTCAACGTGCCGAAGCCAGATGGCATGCTCTCGATGAATGCAGCATGTACGGCCTCGCCCGCAATATCCGGGGTGTTCAGGCCATTTTCGAGCCGTCCGAGATTCCACAGCCAGCGCCCGGTCTGCGCCAGCGACACGCGCACGTGCCAGCTGCCGCCTTCGCGGGCCTGGCGGGCCTTGGCCATCATCGCGCCGAACGCCATCAGATAGCCGGTGGCGTGGTCGAGCATCTGTGCCGGCAATTCTTTCGGTCCATCAATGCCGGCAGCCTGTCCCTCGGCATGGTTGAAGCCGGTCGTGGTCTGCACGAGCGAATCGAAGCCGCGCCGTTCCGCCCAGGGGCCGGCATGGCCATAGGCCGACAGCGTCACGTAGACGATGCCGGGGTTGATTGTCGCCGCGTCCTCCGGCGTAAAGCCGAGAGCAGCAAGCGCGCGCGGGCGATAGCCTTGCGAGAAGATGTCGGCGTCTCTCAAGAGCTCGCGCAACCGCGCACGTCCGGCCTCGCTCTTCAGCTCGATGAAGGTGGTGAGCTTGCCGCGGCCGGTGTCGATGGTCAGCCACGGAATGGCCGGCAGTTCGGGGCCTGACACGAGCAGCACATCCGCGCCGTGCGCGGCGAGCGTGCGGCCGGCGACGGGGCCCGCGATGACGCGCGAAAGATCGAGCACGCGCAGGCCGGAGAGCGGGCGATCGCCTTTTGGCAGTCGTTGCGGCCATGGCTTCGGCGGGGCCTCGCCGATCTTCTCGATCGAGACCAGCGGCAATTCGGCAAGCGCGCGGGCCTGCGGCAGCGCCGACCATTCGTCGTAACTCCGCATTAGCGCAACGACGCCGCCCGCGGCGTAGGCCGCGGTCTCGAAATCCTCGCCCTTCCATTGCATCAATGCGGCCTGCACCTTCTCGCGCTCGGGCTCGCAGCCAAGCACCTTGCAGACGGCGTCGCGATGATGCGGGAAATTGGTGTGGCAGCGGACGAAGCGGTTGTCGCCGGTTCTGTAGACGCCGGCGATGGCGTCCCAGGCGGGCGGCGGTGGCTTGTCGTCAACGCGCAAGTAGCGCTCGGAGCGGCATTCGGCGACGGCATGGCGCAGGTCGACGCTAACGTCCTGCGCCTCGCCGCTGTGCAATCTCCAGATTTCGGCGGCGGCGAGGCTGGCGGCGGCGATCGTTGTCTGGCCGGCAATTGCGACGCGGAACGAAGACGGGATTTGCGGCTCCTCGCCCATCAGCCGCACGCGCGCAAGCGCGGCGGCGTCACCGGCGGCGGACGTCCAGATACCACTGAGAATCTCGGCGGGGCTTTGCATGACCCTTCTCTCCCCTTAGTTTGCGATCATCTCATTAGCACATAAGGACATGCAATGGCCGCCATCGATCCCCTCACCGCAAGCGCCGTGTTCATCGCAACGGCAGCCACCGACGCGGTCTATGTCATGTTCACCTCGGCCGTGATCGCGCGCAAGCGCGTGCCCGCGGCGAACTGGAGCGCGGTCTGGTACATGCTCTCGTCCTATGCGGTAATCAGCTACACCGAGAATGCTTTCTATGTGGCTTTCGCAGCGATCGGCTCCTGGGCCGGCGCCTACGTCTCCCTGACGTACCTGCACCGCCCGCCCGGCGGCCCGCCGGTGGGCGCGGCACCGGAGTGAGGGCCCTCGATGTGAGCGGCGCGATCGACCACATGCTCGGCGTCGTCCTGGCGAAAGCCAGGACCCATTACCCCGGTCGATTGTTGTTGAAATGCGCTTTGGCCACAGCATCGCACAGCAACGGAGGTTTGTGGTAATGGGTCCTGGCTTTCGCCAGGACGACATTGGAGAGGCACTGCGCTTTGTTCGCGACGACAGCGGGCGACCAACAAAAAGGAAAACCAAACAATGGATCTCGGTCTCAAGGGCAAGAACGCCGTCGTGCTTGGCGGCACGCGCGGCATCGGGCGGGCGATTGCGGCGACGCTGGCCGGCGAAGGCAGCAATGTCGCGGTGTGTGCACGCAACGCCGATCAGGTTGCCGCTACCGTTACGGAGTTGAAGGCCAGCGGGATCCGCGCGACCGGCGGCCCCGTCGATGTCACCGACGGCGCGGCACTGAAATCCTGGATCGAGAGCGCGGCAAAGGAGCTTGGCGGCATCGACATGCTGTTCTCCAACGCGGGCGCCATGGCGCAGGGCCATGATGCCGCATCGTGGGAACAGAATTTTCGGCTCGACCTGCTCGGCGCCGTGCACGCGTTCGACGCCGCGCGGCCGTTCCTCGAGGCCAGCGGTGCGAGCAGCGGCGACGCCGCCTTCGTCATCATCTCCTCGATCTCAGCGGCGCAAGCGGACACGGCGAGCTCCTACGGCCCGATCAAGGCGGCGTTGATCCACATGGCCAAGGGGCTTGCGCGGCAGTACGCGAAGAAGAAGATTCGCGTCAACGTGGTCTCGCCCGGCACGGTCTATTTCAAGGGCGGCGTCTGGAATACGATCGAGCAGAACATGCCCGAGCGCTACAATGATGCGATGAAGCGTAACCCCACCGGCCGCATGGCCACGCCACAGGAGATCGCGAGCGCAGCGGTGTTTCTGGCAAGCCCGGTGTCGGGGTTCACCACGGGCTCGAATCTGGTGGTGGACGGCGCGATCTCGAACCGGGTGAATTTCTAGGCGGGCATGCGCGTCCCTGCCTTTCCGTCATCCTGAGGTGCGAAGCTTGCGATGCAAAGCATCGCAAGAAGAGCCTCGAAGGATGAATGGCCGAGCTGGCAGCCGGGCCGTCGCCCTTCGAGGGCCGCTGAAGAAGCGGCCACCTCAGGGTGACGGTGCGAGAGCGGCGCGGCCCACACCCTCAATGAAAGTCCCGCGACGGCGGCAGGATGCGGACGTTGCGGGGATGGCGAAGTTTTTGCGCGGGCGCATCCGGGTGGGCGCGGGGATCGTCGTTGAGCGGCTCGATCGGGGCGGCGCCTGCCGGCACCGGATGCTTGCGGCCGAGGGCGTCGTTGGCGAGGCCGACCAGATCGTGCGAGCGGTCGATCATGCGCTGGGCAATGAGGTGCGTCACCTTTTCTGGGCTGCTCTGGATGTAGCCCTCGACCAGGATGAGGCGTGCGCCCATCACTTCTTTCCGGTACTGCTCCATGATCTTCGGCCACACCACGACATTGGCGATGCCGGTTTCGTCCTCCAGTGTCATGAACACGACGCCGCTGGCGCTGCCCGGTCGCTGCCGTACTAGCACGACGCCGGCACAGCGGACGCGGCGCCGCTCGTTCTCATGATTGATGTCCTTGCAGGCGACGATGCGCTCGCGCGTAAACATCTCGCGCAAAAATTCCATCGGATGCCCCTTCAGCGATAACCGAATGGTCTGGTAGTCCGCGACCACCTGTTCGGCGCGCGGCATCACCGGCAACGGCCTGGCGTGCTCGTCCGGCTGCTCGCGCGCGGCGGCCACCTCGAACAGCGGCAGCGGCACATCGTCGGGCAGGCGCCGCACCTGCCACAGCGCCTCGCGGCGGTCGAGCCCGAGCGAGCGGAACGCGTCGGCATCCGCGAGCAGGATCAGCGCGCGCTTGGGCAGTCCGGTGTCGCGAGCGAAGTCTTCCAGAGAGGTGAAGGGCCGGCGGTTGCGGGCGGCGACGATGCGATCGGCCCAGTCGGGCGCTCTCTCCACATGGTCATTCCGGGACGCGCCTCTTTTGAGCCTTTCCTCATCCTCATCCAGCCAGTGGAAACCCTCGATCTGGCGGAAGCCGAGACGTACCGCGCAATATCCGCCGTTTCCCTGCTCCAGCGTGCTCTGCGCAAAACTGTAGGTCACATCGATCTCGCGCACCTCGACGCCGTTCTTGCGGGCATCACCGACGATCTGGGCCGGCGCGTAGAAGCCCATCGGCTGCGAGTTCAGCAGGCCGCAGCAGAATGCATCAGGGTGATAATGCTTCAGCCATGAGGAAATGTAGACAAGCTGCGCGAAGCTTGCGGCATGGCTCTCCGGAAAACCGTAGGAGCCAAAGCCCTTGATCTGGTCGAAGCAGCTTTTGGCGAAGTTCGGATCGTAGCCGCGCGCGACCATGTTGCCGATCAGCTTCTCCTCGTATTGGCCGATGGTGCCGACATTGCGGAAGGTCGCCATCGAGCGGCGCAGGCCGTTGGCTTCCTCGGAGGTGAATTTTGCCGCCTCGATCGCAATGCGCATCGCCTGCTCCTGGAACAGCGGCACGCCCAACGTTTTGTGCAGCACATTGTAAAGCTCGTCCTTGTCGCCATGCTCCGGTGACGGCGATGGATAGTTCACTTTTTCCAAGCCGTTCCGCCGCCGCAAATAGGGATGCACCATGTCGCCCTGGATCGGCCCCGGCCGCACGATCGCGACCTCGATGACGAGATCGTAGAAGGTCCGTGGCTTCAGCCGTGGCAACATGTTCATCTGGGCGCGGCTCTCGACTTGGAACACGCCGAGCGACTCCCCGTCGCACAGCATGTCGTAGACTTTGGAATCATCCTGCGGGACGCTCGCCAGCATCCAGCGTTCACCCTTGTGCTGCTCGATCAGATCAAAGCACTTGCGGATGCAGGTGAGCATGCCCAGCGCGAGCACGTCGACCTTCATCATGCTGAGCGCGTCGACATCGTCCTTGTCCCATTCGATGAAGGTGCGATCATCCATCGCGGCATTGCCGATCGGCACATAGGTGTCGAGCCGGTCTTGCGTGAGCACATAGCCGCCGACATGCTGGGACAGATGACGCGGGAATTCGATCAGCTCGGTCGCGAGCTCGACCGCGAGGTTGATCATGGAATTTTGCGGATCGAGGCCGGCCTGCCTGACCTGCATGTCGTTGAGGCCCTTGCCCCAGCTTCCCCAGACGGTGTCGGCGAGTGCCGCGGTGACATCCTCGGTCAGGCCCAGCGCCTTGCCGACGTCGCGGATGGCGCTGCGCGGGCGATAATGAATGACGGTGGCGATGATTGCGGCGCGATGGCGGCCGTAACGACGATAGACATATTGCATCACCTCCTCGCGCCGCGAATGCTCGAAATCGACGTCGATGTCGGGCGGCTCCAGCCGCTCCTTGGAGATGAAGCGCTCGAACAGCAGATCGACTTTGGTCGGGTCGACCGAGGTGATGCCGAGCACGTAACAGACCGCCGAATTCGCCGCCGATCCCCGCCCCTGGCATAAAATGTTCTGGCTGCGCGCGTAATGCACGATGTCGTGCACGGTGAGGAAGTAATGCGCGTATTTCAGTTCGGCAATCAGCGCGAGCTCTTTCTTCAGGGTGGCGCGCAGCTTGTCGTCGATCTCGCCGCCAAAATATTTGTCGACACCCGCCCAGGTCAAATCCTCCAGATGCCCTTGCGCGGTCTTGCCCCGTGGTACCGGCTCATCCGGATACTGGTATTTGAGCTGGTCGAGCGAGAAGGTGATCTTGTCCGCAAAACGCATGGTCTCCGCGGCAGCCTCAGGGAAATCGCGGAACAGCCGCGCCATCTCCCTGGGCGCCTTCAGAAACCGTTCTGCATTGCCTTCCAGCTTCCGGCCGACCGCCTCGATCGTGGTCTTTTCCCGGATGCAGGTCAGCACGTCCTGTAGGGGACGGCGCGCGGGGTGGTGATAGAGCACCTCGTTGGTCGCAAGCAGCGGCACTTTTGCTTTTGAGGCGAGATCATCGAGCTGCGCGAGGCGGCGGCGGTCGTCACCGCGATAGACCAGGCTCGCCGCCAGCCACACGCCCTCGGCGCGACTTGCCTTCAGCTTGGCGAGGGTGTCCTGCGCTTGCGCCGTATCGAAGCGATGCGGCAGCGTCAGGATCAGGAGCTGGCCTTCGGAAAACGCAAGGAGATCGGCGAAGGTGAGATGGCATTCGCCCTTCGCGATCCGCGTGATGTCGTCGCCGCGCTTGCCCCGGGTGAGAAGCTGGCACAGCCGGCCATAGGCGGCGCGGTCACGCGGATAGACCAGGATATCCGGCGTGCCGTCGATGAAGACGATGCGGGTGCCGATCAGAAGCTTCGGCTTGTGCAGCACCTTGTCATTGTCGAGCTCCTTGTAGGCGCGTACCACACCGGCGAGCGTGTTGTGATCGGCAATGCCGATCACGGGAATGCCGAGGATGCTGGCCTGATGCACATAGTCGCGCGGATCCGAGCCGCCGCGCAGGAAGGAGAAATTCGTAGTGATGCCGATCTCGGCATAAGCTGGCGTAGTCATGCGAAGAGACCGTGCACATACCAACCGGGAGGAACGGGCTTGCCGTCGCCGTCGAAGCACTCCCCCTCGTAAAGACCATCGCGAAAGATCCAGAAGCGCAGGCCTTCGGCATCCTCGATGCGGAAATAATCCCGCGTCAGTTGCTTGCCGTCCTGCCGCCACCATTCCATGGCGATGCGCTCGGGGCCTTCCACCCGCACCACCGCATGCTGCGCGCGGCGCCAGGTGAATTGATGCGGCGGGCCGTCGGGCACGGTCGCGAACGGCACATTGATCGGCTCAGGCTTGTCGAACAGCCGCAACGGACGCAGCGGCGGCTCACTTTCAGTGCGCGCGGGCCATTCGGCCTGCATCGCCACGGCGAGATGATGTTGTGCCGGCGCCGCCAGCACCGCACACTCAGGGATATGGGTATCCTCAGGCAGATGCACGACGACGCGCTTTCCGCCGATGCGCGCGGCGATGCGGTCGATCAGCGCGGCAAGCTCGTCATTGTCGTGGACATGGGCGTCGAGATCGCGCTGCTCCTGCACCACGATCTCGGTGCGGCTTGCCGACAGCCGTACCATGTCGAAGCCGAAGCCGGGATCGAGCGGATCGGCGAGTGCATCGAGGCGCTCGCGGAACAGCCGGTCGATGACCGCGCTCCGCGTCACCGGCCGCCCGGTCTCGACCATGATCGCGCGCACCGCGCCGTCGGTGCGGAAGAAGGTGGCCTCTAACCGTCGCGCGCCCTTGCCCTGCTTCTCCATCGACGCGATCAACGTGTCGGCGAGACGCGACAGCGTCATCGCGATCATGGTGTCGGTCGCGATCGGCTCGGCAAAGCGTTTCTCCACGATGTAATCGGGCAGCGGCTTTCGTGGATTGATCGGCGCATCGCCCTGCCCCAGCGCATGCGCGAGCAACGTGGAGAACCGCGCACCGAACCGCGCCGTGATTTCGCTCGGCATGCGCGAGGCGACATCGCCGATGGTTTTCAGGCCGGCGCGGCGCAGGCCGGTGCTGATAGTCTCGCCCGCGCCGAGCGCGGACACCGGAAACCGGCTGATTGCCGCCGCCTCCCCGCCATCGGCAACGATGGTCCCTGAAGATTGCCGCGTCAGCGTGCGCGCGCAGACCGAGGTACCGGCGATCGCCGCGCTGACGGCAAAGCCCTGGCGATCGAGGGCACGGACAAGGGTTTGCAACAGCGCAGCCTCGCCGCCAAACAGATGCGCGCAGCCGGTGATGTCGAGAAACAACCCGTGCGGCGGATCGAGCGCTACAAGCGGCGTGAAGCGGTCGCACCAGTCGGCGATGTCGCCGATCGTCTTCGCATCAGCCACGGCATCGGCGTCGAACACCTTTAGATCCGGACACATCGCCCGGGCATTGGCCAGGGGTTGGCCGATATACAGACCGAGGCGCTCGGCGGCCTCGTCCAGCGCATGGATCACCAACGCGTTGCTGTCCTTGATGACGACAATGCTCGGATCATTGGTTCTACCCAGCCCGACGCCGTCGAAGAACCGCTGGATCCGATCGATGGGCAGGCGCGGCAGCCACAGGCTGAGGATACGCCGACGATTCAGAGAACTGGCACTCATCACATTTCCATTCCATGATCCACCGGCCGCACGGGCCATGACGATTGCGCAGGAGCTCGGCATCGAAGCGCGGCGCCCCCCAAGCGCTCCACATCGCGCCCGGCGACGAATGCGCCGCGCGAAGCATCCATCTGGTCTCGGCGGTTGAGGGCAAAGGTTGCGCGGCCATCCGCAGCAGCAAGCCGGTGACACCAGAAGACTGCACAGCCAGCGTCAGCTTGCGGCTCGCCACAAGATCAAACTGCCTGGTCTCGCCCCAGAGCTCGAGCACGACGGCGCCAAGCGCATCGCAGGCGAGCGCATCGGCCGACGTCCGCAGCGCACTCTCCACGTCGGCGGCGCGCACCATCACCATGCGGCGCGGATCGAGACCGATCTCGGCGAGCCCGCTCATCGACAGCGCACCGGTTTCAATGTCCGAAAAATCCTGCCGCACCCACAGCAGCGGTTTGCGTGCCGTCATGCGCCCCGCAAGTCCGGTGACAAAGCCGGTCGCGGCCGCGCCCTGACGTCCTTCGCAAAATACCTCGTGGATTGCCGCGCGTGCGAGCCCGCCCTTCAGCGCGCTGTCGACTTCGCTATGGCCGAGCGCGACACGGTCGCGATGATGCACGACCTCCGCCGTCTCGATGCGCTCGATCTGGCCGCGCAAGGCTGCAAGCGCGCTTGTTCGTGCGCCGCTCATATACGCCGCTCCTCAAGGGTGATTGCCGGTGGCTCTCAAAAAGAGAACCAGCGGCTAGCTCATTTGTTCATGATATGTTCTAATATAAAGCTAACGACACCCCGGGAGTCAATCGAATTGGCGGGCCTTGGGATTCATGAGCTGAATCAAAGGGATTCCGATATGGACGTGCAACGCAAGCTGGAAATCCTGGCGGACGCCGCCAAGTACGACGCGTCCTGCGCCTCCAGCGGCACCGAGAGGCGGGATTCCAGCGACGGCAAGGGCATGGGCTCGACCGCGCCCGGCATGGGCATCTGCCATTCCTACGCGCCGGACGGCCGCTGCATCTCGCTGCTCAAAGTGCTGCTGACCAACGCCTGCAATTACGATTGCCTCTATTGCGTCAACCGCGCCTCCTCCAACGTGCGACGTGCCCGCTTCACCATCGACGAAGTGGTCAAGCTGACGCTCGACTTCTACCGGCGCAATTACATCGAGGGACTGTTTCTCTCCTCTGGCATCATCCGCAACCCCGACTACACCATGGAGCAGGTGGTGAGCGTCGCGCGCAAACTGCGCGAGGAGCATCACTTCCGCGGCTACATCCATCTCAAGACTATCCCCGAGGCCGACGATGCATTGATCTCCGAGGCCGGCAAATATGCCGACCGTCTCTCCATCAACATCGAGATGCCACAGGAGACGAGCCTGCAGCAATTCGCGCCCGAGAAAGACGTGCGCGCGATCCGCCGCACCATGGGCCGGCTGCGGCTGAAGCTGGACGAGGCCGAGGAAAGCCGCAGCGCGAAGACGAAAGCCAAGCCGCAGCGCTTCGCGCCGGCCGGCCAGAGCACGCAGATGATCGTCGGCGCCGACGCGGCCTCCGACCACACCATCCTCCACACCAGCGCCAATCTCTACGGTTCATATCGGCTGAGGCGCGTCTATTATTCCGCGTTCAGTCCGATCCCCGATGCCAGCCGCGCGCTGCCTCTGCGCGCGCCGCCCTTGCTGCGCGAGCACCGACTCTATCAGGCCGATTGGCTGATGCGGTTCTACGGCTTCGACGTCGGCGAGATCGTCGACGACAGCGCGATGCTGCCGCTCGACATCGATCCAAAACTCGCCTGGGCGCTGCGCCACCGCGACCGCTTCCCGCTCGACGTCAACCGCGCCAGCCGCGAAGAATTGTTGCGCGTGCCGGGCTTCGGCACCAAGGCGGTCGAGCGCATCATCGCGACGCGACGCACGACCACGATCCGCATCGCCGATCTCGCGCGGCTGCATGTGCCCCGCAACAAGGCGCTGCCGTTCATCGTCCTCAGCGATCACCGGCCCGCGCCACATCGCCTCGACGAGGCACGGCTGATCGAACGATTCAAGCCGAAGGCAACACAACTGGGATTTGGCTTCTGATGCAGTACATCACCCTCGAGAACGAAACCGATTTCGACGGCTGGCGCAAAGCCGCGCGTAGCCTCGTGCTTCATCAGGTGAAACCGGCCGATGTCACCTGGGCCGTGCAGGGCGGCGAAGCGGAGCTGTTCGCGACGCCCTCGCCGTCTCCTCCGCCGCCGGCGGCTGGCGACGGCACCTTCAACGTGCCTGCAAAATTCGTCGAGCTCGCCAAGGCCGCGATCCTGCATCGCGATCCCGAGCGTTTCGCGATCCTCTATCGCCTGCTGTTTCGGCTGAAGGGCAATCACGACCTCATCGAGGTCGCGACCGATGCCGATGTCGCGCAAGTCACGGCCATGGCAAAGGCGGTCTACCGCGACGAGCACAAGATGCATGCCTTCGTGCGCTTCCGCGAGATCGGCAGGGAACGCGAAGCACATTACGTCGCGTGGTTCGAGCCGGAGCATCATATCGTCGAGCTCGCGGCGCCGTTTTTCGCCAAGCGCTTTGCCGACATGCCCTGGTCGATCCTGACGGCGGATTTGTGCGCACATTGGGATGGCCACGCGCTCTCGTTCACATCAGGCGTCAGCAAGAGCGAGGCGCCGAGCGAAGACCGGCTGGAGGAAACCTGGCGGCGTTACTACGCCAGCATCTTCAATCCGGCCCGCCTGAAGGTGAAGGCGATGCAAACGGAGATGCCGAAGAAATATTGGAGGAACCTGCCCGAGGCTTCGATCATTAAGCCCTTGATCGAGGACGCCGAACGCATGACCGGCGCCATGATCGCCAATGCCGCAACCGATCCACACAAGCCTCAAAAGCGGCCGGAGGCTCCGATGAAACGCAAGCTTGCTCCCGACGATCTCGAAGCGCTCCGCGAGGAGGCCGCCCATTGCCGCGCCTGCCATCTCTACAAGGACGCGACCCAGACCGTGTTCGGCGAGGGCCCGAGGTCCGCCAATATCATGCTGGTCGGCGAACAGCCCGGCGACAAGGAAGACCTCGCCGGCCATCCCTTCGTCGGTCCGGCCGGCCAGATGCTCGACCGGGCGCTGCAGGAGGCCGGCGTCGATCGCAAGAAGGTCTATGTCACCAACGCGGTGAAGCACTTCAAATTCGTGCCGCGCGGCAAAATCCGCCTGCATCAGAAGCCGAACACGCCGGAGATAAAGGCCTGCCGACAGTGGTATGAGCGGGAAGTCTCCGTCATCCAACCCGATCTCATCGTCGCGATGGGCGCGACCGCCGCGCAGAGCGTATTCGGCAAGATCACCCCGATCGGAAAGAACCGCGGCCGGCTGATCGACCTGCCCGACGGTCACAAGGCGCTGGTGACGGTGCACCCGTCCTATCTGCTGCGGTTGCCCGATCCGGAAGCCAAGGTGCTGGAATATCAGCGCTTTGTCGAAGATTTGAAGATCGTCGCCGGGTTGCAGAAGAAAGCCGCGCGCGCCGCGTAAAGAACGGCGGGAAAAAGGGTTTCCACCGCTGCTTGTCATCCAGCCTTCAAATCCATCGGGGACAATAGCCCTTACAGAAAGTTAAGGGGCGTCCAGACATGACCGATGTTGCATTCGACCGCGCGGTAGCCGATCCCGCGCCGATCCAGCCGGCCTCGCGGCCAAATCTCGACAAGGGCTTCAATCCGCTGACACTGATCCTGTTCTTCGGCATCCTCGCCGCGGGCCTGCTCTATGTGGCCTACAGCATCTATTCGGATGTCGATGCGACCGGCACGCGGGTCACGAGCTACCTGCCCTATATCCTCCTTATCGTTGCCCTCCTGATCGCGCTCGGCTTCGAATTCGTCAACGGCTTCCACGACACCGCCAACGCAGTTGCGACCGTGATCTACACCCATTCGCTGCCGGCCGAAGTCGCGGTGATGTGGTCGGGCTTCTTCAACTTCCTCGGCGTGCTGCTCTCGTCCGGCGCCGTCGCCTTCGGCATCGTCTCGCTGCTGCCGGTCGAGCTGATCCTGCAAGTCGGCTCCAGCGCCGGCTTCGCGATGGTGTTCGCGCTGCTGATCGCCGCGATCCTTTGGAACCTCGGCACCTGGTATTTCGGCCTGCCGGCCTCCTCCTCGCATACGCTGATCGGCTCGATCATCGGCGTCGGCGTCGCGAACGCGCTGATGCGCGGCCGCGACGGCACCTCGGGTGTGGACTGGGGCAAGGCCACGGAGATCGGCTATGCGCTCCTGCTGTCACCGCTGGTCGGCTTCGTCTGCGCCGCCGGCCTGCTGCTGCTGCTCAAGCTGATGATCAAGAACCCGGCGCTCTATGCCGCTCCTGAGGGCAACAAAGCCCCGCCGATCTGGATTCGCGGCCTGCTGATCCTGACCTGCACCGGCGTCAGCTTCGCCCACGGCTCGAACGACGGCCAGAAGGGCATGGGCCTGATCATGCTGATCCTGATCGGCACCGTGCCCACGGCCTATGCTCTCAACCGCGCATTGCCGGAGTCGCAGGTCGCCCAGTTCGCGAAGGTCTCGGAAGCCGCCTCCAAGGTGGTTGCGGCCAAGGGCGCCGGCCATGCGATCATTGGCGACCCCCGTCCTGCGGTGACGCAGTACGTCACCTCGCATCACATCAGCGAAGGCACTTATCCTTCGCTGGCAGTGCTGGTGAAGGATGTCGGCGAGCAGGTCGCGAAATACGGTTCGCTGAACAAGGTGCCGGCGGAAGTCGTCGGCAATACCCGCAACGACATGTACCTGACTTCGGAAGCGATCCGCTTCCTGATGAAGGACAAGGAAAACGACCTTAGCAAGGACGAGGTCGCGACCTTGAACGCCTACAAGGGCGGGCTCGACAGCGCGACCAAGTTCATCCCGACCTGGGTGAAGGTCGCGGTCGCCATCGCGCTCGGCCTCGGCACCATGATCGGCTGGAAGCGCATCGTCGTGACCGTCGGCGAGAAGATCGGCAAGACCCATCTCACCTACGCGCAGGGTGCCTCCGCCGAGCTCGTCGCCGCCGCCACGATCGGCGCCGCCGACGTGTTCGGCCTGCCGGTCTCGACCACCCACGTGCTGTCGTCCGGCGTCGCCGGCACCATGGCCGCGAACGGTTCGGGTCTCCAGGTCGCCACCATCAGGAACATGGTGATGGCCTGGGTGCTGACCTTGCCGGTCGCCATCCTGTTGTCAGGCACACTGTACGTGATCTTCTCGCGGATCTTCTGAGCCAAAGACCGGCACCGCTGATAGCCAGGAGGCCCGCTCCGAGCAGAGCGGGCCTTTTGCTTTGCCGACGCGCGCCCAAAACCATCCTGCCGTCGATTGTCCGGAAGCCATCCACATCTTCAGATTGTGGTTCGTCTCAATGCATGATTACATGCTCGCCGATCCACGGTCCGGCGGACCTTGTCAGGTCCCCGCGCCCCGATTGCCGGATCGATTTTTTTGCGGGACTGATCATTTCATGACGACCTCATCGAAATGCGATGGCGCGTTGGACCATTTCGGCCCTGTCGAGGTGAATTCGAAGTGCACGATGAACGAAGGCCCGCAGGTAAAGGCCGGAGAGACCTGGTCTTTCAGTGCCCACGGCCGCTGGAAGGACTGGTTTATATCGTGCGGGCCCGACGGGTATCGCAATTTCCTCGCCGATATTTTCCAGATTCAACCGCGCTTTGCAGGTCAGAACTGGTTCTGCCTGTGCGGCGAGGTCCCGGGCACCAGTGAACGTTTCGCAATCGGGCGGGGCTGCACTCACCGGTTCGAAAACTCCGGCCGGGTGACCTTCTATGCCAACGACCTGCTCAGCAAGTACGGCAACAATCACGGCTCCGTCGAGCTGACGGCCGTTCGCGGCGGCATTGCGGCAGGCATTCCAGAGGACGACGCCGATACCTACCAGGGCCTTACGGGACGCTGGCTCCTGATCCGCCGGACATTCGAGAAAACCCGCGGCATCGGCACCCTGGCGATCCTCGTGCTAGGTGCCTCGCTGGCTCTCGCCTTTCTGCCGCAGGGCATCGACCTCGTACGTGCCATCGGAGACGACTCGCTCGAGGCGCCGAAACGTCAGCTCGTCGCTTTCGTCCTCGGGCTGTTGTTCCTCGGAATTCAATCCTGGCTCTGGCCGCGGCTCTTGATCGACTTCAACTACGGCCTCGACCGAACCAGCTGGCGGCCGAGACGACTGCTGGAATGGGTACCTCGCATACTCGGTGTTGCTCCATTCCTTCTCGTCCTGATTGCTCTCATTCCGCAAAGGAATTTCGGGCTGCCCATCGTCCTGGTAATTGTGGCACTGGGATTCCTTGCCTTTCTGATCAAGCGCGAAGATTTGACCAGGCGCTTTCGTCCGGGCTCAAGACGGATTGGGTTTGCGCCCTGGTGGATCGGCACAAGTCTGCTGCTCGCGGTCGCGCTGATGGCGTTCGCGACCTTAGCGCCGGTGACATTTGGCCATGCCTTCGGTGCGCCTGCTGTCGTCTTCATCGGCATCGGGCTGATCATCCCGCCAACCATCATCGCGATCCAGACCGGAGGCGGTCTTCGCCTGCCCGTCGTTGCGGCCACGCTGGTCGCGGCGGGCGTTTTCAGTCTCTGGATGGACAATCACGCCGTCGGCCGTCGCGCGTTCGGACGAGGTCCTGAGCCGGTCGCAGTCGCCGAACGGCTCACGCTCGCGGAGGCCTATGCGACCTGGCGGAAACAACAGAAGGATCCGCTGAAAGGCGGGGCACTTCCGATGGTGCTGGTTGCGTCCGAGGGCGGAGCATCACGAGCCGGAGACTGGACCGGGGAGGTCTTGGGCGCTCTGCATCAGTCGAGCAACGGCCAGCTCGCGCAGAGCCTGTTCGCGATCAGCTCGGTCTCGGGCGGTAGCGTCGGAGCGGTCGGCTACTCTGCCTTCCTTCATGTCGAGCCCGCCGTCCCGCCCCGGCAGCTCGCCAAGAGCCTGCCCCAGTTCACGGGCGACGATGCGCTGAGTCCGAGCCTGACTGGCATGCTGTTTCCCGACCTGCTTCAGCGTTTCCTTCCCTTCGCATTCCTGCCCGATCGCGCCGAGGCGCTGGAACGAGCCTGGGAGGCAGCCTGGGACGACTCATGCCCGGCTGGTGGAACGAACTGCGCATATCTGCTGCAAAAACCCTTCCTGACGCTCGCCCCCAAGAAGGACCAGCCCTGGCGCCCGATTCTCATCGTCAACGGCGCGAGCGAAGAGACCGGCCGGAGGATTCTCACCAGCACAGTCAATCTCGGCAAAGCGATCGACGCGGATGACTTCCACCAGATCGCAATGCGCGACGTTGCGATATCGACCGCAATTCATAATGGGGCCCGCTTTCCGTGGATCAGCCCGGCCGGCACTCTGACCAAGAACGGAAAACGGCAAGGTCACATCTTGGATGGCGGCTATTTCGACGCGGCAGGTGTCGCAACTCTCGGCGAACTGGCGCAGGCGATCGCAGCATTACCGGAGCGGGCCGACCCCCTCCACTTCATCTTCGTCTTCGTCGGTTTCGACGGAACGACAGAGCAATCCCGTCCTCCGGGCGAGCAACCGACGCAGCAATCGCTTTCGACCGGCGGCACGAAAGCGGCGCCGGAGCCCACGGCGAGGCAGGAAACACCGGAGGAGCAGGGCAACACCGCGATGCTGCTCAATGAAACGCTCGCGCCACTCCTCGGCCTGTTCGCCAGCCGAGCCGGACACGAAGTTCACATCATGAACGCCTTCGTCAACACGCCGGCCCTGCCGCCGAACGTCACCGCGGAGTTCGTGCCGCTCATGCTTTGCAAGGACATGGTCAACGGCAGTATCTTCGAGCCCCCGATGGATTGGGCGCTGTCGGAGGCCGCCCGCAAATTCATTCACGGCGCGCTCGGCTTTGAGCCGAACGCACCGTGTTCGCGCAACGGCGTATCAGCCAATGCCGAGGCGTTGCAGAAGATCGCCACGACGATCAAAAGACCAGACTGACACCGCCCGCGCTTACGACGCCGCGAGTTGGCCCTCCACCAGTTTGACCCAGTACGAGGTGCCGTAAACGATCGCCTCGTCGTCGAAATTGTAGGCGGGGTGATGCAGGCCGGCGCTGTCGCCGTTGCCGCAGAAGATGAAGGCGCCGGGACGCGCTTCCAGCATATAGGCGAAATCCTCGCCGCCCATCAGCGGCGGCATCTCGAGCACATTGGCCTCGCCCGCGACCTGCCCGGCGATGCGACGCGCGATCTCGGTCTCCGCGGCGTGGTTGTTCACCACGGGATAATTCCGCTGGTAGCGCAGGTCGATCTTGGCGCCGGTGATCTGCGCCACGCCCGCCACGACCTCGTGCACGCGCTTCTCGACCAGCTTGCGCACCTCCGGCGACAGCGTGCGGATGGTGCCCCTCAGCGTTGCCGTTTGCGGAATCACGTTGCGGGCATTGCCCGCGTGGAATTCGCAGATCGAGATCACGGCCGATTCCAGCGGATCGACGCTGCGCGCGACGATGGACTGTAGCGCCGTGATCACCTGCGCGCCAACCAGAACGGAATCGACGCATTTGTGCGGCCGCGCGGCATGGCCGCCGAGGCCTTCGATCATGATATCGACCTCGTCGGTCGCCGCCATGATTGGACCCGGCCGGATCGCGAACGAGCCGACCGGGATGCCGGGACCGTTGTGCATGCCATAGACCTGCTCGATGCCGAAGCGCTCCATCATTCCATCCTTGACCATGGCCGCTCCACCTGCGCCGCCCTCCTCGGCGGGCTGGAAGATCACCACCGCATCGCCGGCAAAGTTGCGGGTCTCGGCGAGATAACGCGCAGCACCGAGCAGCATCGCGGTGTGGCCGTCGTGGCCGCAGGCGTGCATCTTGCCCGGGATCTTCGAGGCGTACGGCAGGTTGGTCTGCTCCTCGACCGGCAGCGCATCCATATCGGCGCGCAGGCCGATGGTCTTCAGGCCCTCGCCGGCCGGCTTGCTGCCCTTGATCACGCCGACCACGCCGGTCTGGCCGATGCCCGTCACGACCTCATCGCAGCCGAATTCGCGCAGGCGGTCCGCGACGAATGCTGCGGTGCGGTGGACGTCGTAGAGCAACTCCGGATGCTGGTGGATGTCCCGGCGCCAGGCCTGAATATCGGGTTGAAGGTCGGCGACGCGGTTCACGATGGGCATGGAGGGTCTCAAGTTTTGTTGAAAATGCAGGCCTGTCTACCATGCAAGCACCAGTCCACCCAACTGGCGGAGGGTCTGGGGTAGGTCTGTCCTCTCGTCATGGCCGGGCTTGTCCCGGCCATCCACGTCTGACTATTAGAACGGAAAGCGCGTGGATGGCCGGGACAAGCCCGGCCATGACTCCTGTTGGATGGAAGCATAATGCCAAGGCGGCTCGAAGGTGAGTTTGACTATATTGTCGTTGGGGCAGGCACGGCGGGCTGCATCCTCGCCAACCGGCTGTCTGCCGATTCCAGCAATCGCGTCCTCGTCCTCGAAGCCGGCGGCGACGACAACTGGATCTGGTTCCACATTCCCGTCGGCTATCTCTTCGCCATCGGCAATCCGCGCTCGGACTGGATGTTCAAGACCGAGGCCGAGCCCGGGCTGAACGGCCGTTCGCTCGCCTATCCCCGTGGCAAGGTGATCGGCGGCTCTTCGGCGATCAACGCCATGATCTCGATGCGTGGACAGGCCGCCGATTACGATCACTGGCGCCAGCTCGGCATGACCGGCTGGGGTTATGACGACGTGCTGCCGCTGTTCAAACGGCTCGAGGATCATTTCCTCGGTGCGAGCGAGCATCATGGCGCCGGCGGCGGCTGGCGCATCGAGGCGCCGCGGCTGGCGTGGGACATCCTCGATGCCGTGGGCGATGCAGCCGAGGAGATGGGCATCAAGCGCATCCCGGATTTCAATACCGGCGACAACGAAGGCACCAGCTATTTCCACGTCAATCAGAAGCGCGGCCGGCGCTGGTCGTCGGCGCGCGGTTTCCTCAAGCCGGCACTGAACCGCCCGAACCTGCGGCTCGAAAAGCATGTGCTGGTCGATCGTCTGATCATCGAACGGGGCCGCGCCATCGGCGTGCGCTTCATCCAGAACGGAGAGATCATCGAGGCGCGTGCGAAACGCGAGGTGATCCTCTCGGCAGGCGCGATCGGTTCGGTGCAGGTGCTGCATCGCTCCGGCATCGGGCCCGCCGACTGGCTGTCGCCGCTCGGCATCGACATCGTGATGGACAAGCCCGGCATCGGCCGCAATCTGCAGGACCATCTGCAGCAGCGCGCGATCTACAAGGTCGAAGGCGTGCGCACATTGAACGAGACCTATTACAATCTGGTTCGACGCGGCCTGATGGGTCTCGACTACGCCTTCCGCCGCCGCGGGCCGTTGACCATGGCGCCGTCGCAGCTCGGCATCTTCACACGTTCCGATGCGACGCGCGCACGCGCCAACCTCCAGTTCCACGTGCAACCGCTGTCGCTCGACAAGTTCGGCGATCCCCTGCACCGCTTCCCCGCGATCACGGTGAGCGCCTGCAATCTCCAGCCGACCTCGCGTGGCACCGTACGTCTGCGTTCGGCGGCGCCGGACGAAAAGCCGATCATCGCGCCGAATTATCTTTCAACGGATGACGACCGTCAGGTCGGGGCCGATGCCATCCGCACCACCCGCCGCCTGATGCAGCAGAAGGCGCTGGCAAAATACCGCCCGAGCGAATATCTGCCCGGCCCCGCCGTCGGCGACGACGATGCCTCACTCGCCAAGGCTGCCGGCGACATCGGCACCACCATCTTCCATCCCGTCGGGACCGCGAAGATGGGCGCGGTGAGCGATCCCATGGCGGTGGTCGACGAACGCCTGCGCTTCTACGGTCTCGGCGGCCTTCGCATCGTCGATGCCTCGATCATGCCGACCATCACGTCCGGCAACACCAACACGCCCACCGCGATGATCGCCGAGAAAGGCGCGACGATGATTTTGGAGGATGCGAAGTGAATGCGTAGCCCCGATGGGGCGTAGCGAAATCCGGGAGAGGACGCTCGATTTGGCCCGCATTCCGGTACGCTCCATACGGGCTACGCGTCCAACCACCTCACGAAAACGTCATCGCGTCCGGGAATAAGTCCCCTCCTCCCCCAATCACCTCCCCGAAGCCCAATTCCGGGCGAAGTGGAGCTGCGCGATGAGCGGACACGATCAGGGCGAGGACGGCTTAAGCCGCCGCAAGGTGTTGGAATGCATGACCTGGGCCGGCACCGGGGTGCTCTGGACCATCACGGGTGGCGTGCCGCGCTCGCTCGGCATCATCGATTCCGCGCAAGCTGCGACCGCGGTCGCGCCCGGAATGACCTTCCTCCAGATCAGCGACAGCCATGTCGGCTTCGACAAGCCGGCCAATCCCAACGCGCTCGGCACGCTGGAGGAAGCCGTCAACAAGATCAACGCGATGCCGGTCAAGCCGTCGTTCATGATCCACACTGGCGACATCACCCATCTGTCCAAGGCCGCCGAGTTCGACAATGCCGACCGCATCATCTCGCAGAGCAAGCTCGACGTGCACTACGTGCCCGGCGAGCATGACTTCCTCGACGAGGAGGTGAAGTTCTATCGCGAGCGCTACGGCCGCGGCACCAAGGGCGCAGGCTGGTATTCGTTCGACGCCGGCGGCGTGCACTTCATCGGCCTCGTCAATGTCGTCGACCTCAAGGCCGGAGGCCTCGGCAATCTCGGCGCCGAGCAGCTCGCCTGGCTCGAGGACGATCTGCGCGGCAAGTCGAAATCGACGCCGATCGTGCTGTTCGCCCACATCCCGCTCTGGACCGTTTATCCCGAGTGGGGCTGGGGCACTGAGGACGGCGCCCGCGCGCTGGACCAGGTGAAGGGCTTTGGCTCGGTCACCGTGCTGAACGGCCACATCCACCAGGTGATGCAGAAGGTCGAGGGTAACGTCACCTTCCATACCGCGCGCTCGACCGCCTTCCCGCAGCCGGCACCGGGAGCTGCCCCCTCGCCCGGACCGATGAAGGTCGAGGACGCAAAGCTCCGCGCTATGCTCGGTGTGGCTAGCATCAACTTCAAGCAGAACGAGCAGCGGCTCGCGATCATCGACACGCCGCTCCAGGGTTGATGCAGGACTAACGGAAGCTGACAATGAATACATTCAATCGCCGCGACCTCGGTGTCGCCTTCGGTCTCGCTTTGGCCGCGGCCATGCTGCTACCCGCCACAACCGCCCATGCCGACGACATGGAGGTGCATATCGACAATTTCGTCTTCCAGCCGGCCGAGCTCAGGATCAAGGTCGGGACGACCGTGACCTGGACCAACCGGGACGACATCCCCCACACCGTGGTGTCGGCCGGCAAGTTCAGGTCCAAGACCCTGGACACTGACGACAAGTTCTCGTTCACCTTTACCAATGCGGGTGACTACAAATATTTTTGTTCTCTGCACCCGCACATGACGGGGATGATCAAGGTTGAGTAACATCTCGAACCAAGGCATCAACGTCTTGCCCGGCCGGTGGTCCCACGCCGGCCGGGCTCATGTGCCTTCGGCCACACACGGAGACAAGACGAACAGGGACGAGACGAACAGCGACGACACGAAGCAACGAGCAGAACAAGAGGCAAAGCGAGGAGCGATGCCTGCCAACGACGATTTGCAGAAGGCGCAACGCTTCCGCGAGGCGGCTCTGCCCCATCTCGACGACGTCTACACGCTCGCGCGCTATCTGTTGCGTGACGCCTCCGATGCCGAGGACGCGGTACAGGAGTGCTATCTGCGCGCGCTGAAGCATTTCGACAGCTATCGCGGGCCGGCGATGAAGCCCTGGCTGTTGGCGATCCTGCGTAACGTCTGCAATGCCGAATATGCACGGCGCGCCCACAGGCACAGCGCGATCGACGATACGCCCGGCGCTGCCGAGCAGACGCCGGTCTGGCAAGAGACCGAGGCCAGCCCCGAAACCGAGGTGCTGCGCAACCGCGATGCGGGCGCGATCCGCAAGCTGATCGACGCGCTCGCCGAGCCGTTCAAGGAAACATTCGTGCTGCGGGAGATCAACAACCTGTCCTATCGTGAAATCGCCGAGGCCGTCGGCGCGCCGGTTGGCACCGTGATGTCCCGCCTTGCCCGCGCCCGCGCCATGCTGCGCGCGGCCTGGACGGCGGATGAGGAGCAAGCAAGATGACCTGCGACGAAGCAAGAATGCTGCTTCACGCGCTGCTCGACAACGAGCTTGATGCCGGCCATGCGCGCGAGGTCGAAACTCATATCGCCAGCTGCCCGACCTGCGCTGCGGAGCTTTCGGCCCAACGCGACATGCAGCGCGTGCTCGCGGACGCCGACTTGCGCTACACCGCACCGGCGAGCCTGCGTGCGCGTATCGAGGCTTCGCTGCCGCAGCCGCAGCCGCAGCGTCAACAGCCGAGCCGCCGCTCCGTGCTGCGCGGCTTTGCGATGGGCTCGGCAGTCTCCGCGCTCGCCGCCTCCGGCGTTGTCGCATTGGTGCTGCGCCAGGACGACCAGCAGCGCATCCTGTCGGAGGTCGTCTCCGCGCATCTGCGCTCGCTCCAGGCCGGCCACCTCATCGACGTGGTGTCGACCGACCAGCACACGGTGAAGCCGTGGTTCAACGGCAAGCTCGACGTCGCCCCGCCCGTCATCGACCTCACCGCACAAGGTTTTACGCTGGTCGGCGGCAGGCTCGATTATATCGACGCCCGTGCCATCGGTGCGGTCGTCTACAAGCGCCGGCAGCACGTGGTCAATCTGTTCGTGTCGCAGACATCGAACACCGAACACCGGCCGCCGAAGACCCAGACCATGCAGGGCTTCAACTGCCGCCGCTGGGGCGAGCGCGGCCTGAACTTCTGGGCCGTCAGCGATCTCGGCGCAGACGAGCTCGCCGAGTTCGTCGACAAGTTCGAGGCGGCGATGAAGGCGAATGTGGAGGGGTAGCGGCCTCGTTGATACGCGGGACCTTGAACCGTGTATCAGATAGTGATACATTGCCTGAGTGATCAAGACCTTCAGGGATAAGACGACTGAGGCGGTCTTTGACAGCGAAAGCCCTAAAGGCTTTCCGGCTGATCTGGTGAAGGTTGCGCGTCGGAAATTGCGCTATCTGCACGCAGCCAGCGAACTCAGCGACTTAAGGGCGCCGCCCGGCAACCGTCTTGAGGCCCTCGCGGGCGATCGCAAGGGACAGCACTCGATCAGGATCAACGATCAGTTCCGAGTGTGCTTCGTCTGGACAGCGCAGGGCGCCGCCGAGGTCGAGATTGTGGACTATCACTAGGAGACGTGAGGATGGCCAAAAAATTAAAGCCCATGCATCCTGGTGAGGTTCTTCGGGAGGAATTTCTGGTTCCGCTAGACATGTCGGCTGGCGCGCTCGCCAAGACATGCGGCCTTCCCCGCACGCGAATCGAGCGAATCGCGAGCGAGCAGACTGGGGTCACCGCCGACACAGCACTTCGACTCGCCAAAGCCCTCGGTACGACCGCCGAGCTATGGCTCAATCTCCAGAACGATTACGATATCCAGATTGCCAAACGCGATCTCGGCAAGGCGCTCGACCGCATCGAGACTGTAAACAAGCCCAAGGCGGCCTGAGGGATCAGGTTACGCCGACCGCCTCACCGCGTTGTCCACCAGCGTCTTGCCGAGCGACCAGATCGCGCCGGGGACCTTGTGGCTGCCGGCGATGACGTCGTCGAAGGCGCGCTCGATCCAGCCGCAATCTTCCTCGGTGATGGTGAGCGGCGGCAGAAGCTTGATGGTGTGGCTGCCATGGCCGGCGACTTGCGTGAGGATCTTGTGGTCCTTGAACAGCGGCACGGTGATGAGCTGGCAGAACAGGCCCTTGTTGGCTGCCTCCAGCACGTTCCAGGACGCCCGCAGCCGCAGCGATTTCGGCGGGCCGAACTCGACGCCGATCATCAGGCCCTTGCCGCGGACTTCCTTCAACAGCTCGTAGCCGGGCACCATGCGCGTGAGCGCGAGGCGCAGCTCGGCACCGCGCTTGGCGGCGGACTCGATCAGCTTCTCGGACTCCATGACGTCGAGCGTGGCGATGCCCGCGGCCATCGCCAGGTCGTTCTTGGAGAAAGTCGAGCCGTGCACGACCGCACGGTCCATCTGGTTGAAGATCTTGTCGAAGATGCTCTTGCGCGTCAGCACCGCGCCGACCGGCACATGGCCGCCGGACAGCGACTTCGAGAGCAGCACCATGTCGGGCTCGACGTTCCAGTGCTCGACCGCGAGGAAGCGGCCGGTGCGGCCCATGCCGGTCTGGATCTCGTCGGCGACGAACAGCGTGCCGTATTTCTTGCAGAGCGCAGCTGCACCCGGCAGGAACTCGTCGCTGGGCATGTTGACGCCCTTGCCTTGGATCGGCTCCACGACGAAGGCCGCCACCTCGCGCGAGGCCAGCGCCTTTTCGAGCGCGGCGAGATCGTTGAACGGGACCGAGGTGCAGCCCGGCAGCAACGGCTCGAAGCCGGTGCGGAAGTTCGAATCACCGGTCAGCGACAGCGCGCCATAGGTCAGTCCGTGATAGCCGTGGGCACAATAGACGATCCCCGGACGGCCGGTGGCGCCGCGGGCGAACTTGATCGCCGCTTCGACGCATTCGGCGCCGGAATTGGCGAAGAACGCCTTGTCGAGATAGGGGACGTACTTCAAAAGCCGCTCGGCAAGCACGCCGGCAAGCACCGAGACGTCAAACTGGACGAGGTTGGGCAGGTCGGCATCGAGCACGCTCTTGAGCGCCTCGCGCATGACCGGATGATTGCGCCCGATCGCAAACACGCCAAAACCGGACAAGAGGTCGAGATAGCGCGCCCCGTCGCGGTCGTAGAGGTACTGTCCCTGCCCCTTCTGGAAGCCGACATCGTAGCCGATGGTCTTCAGAACCCGAACGAACTGCTCGTTCAGATGCCGATTATGCAGGGCGCTGCGCTGGGCCTGGCGGTCCGCGAACAGCTGAGACATGTCTGGATTTGGGCTGTGCATCCGCTACATACTTCGGTTGAGGGCCGTCTCGTCAACTGAAAACGGAACGTCGCTGAAAACGGTCTGTGCGGCCTTTTGCCCTTTTTCGGACCATCTTCGCAAGCAGAGCTTTAGACCATGTTGCACTGCCAAGGAACTATCATGCGTTTAGCCCTTTACACCGGACTAATACTGGCTGGCGGTTACACCTGCCTGACCCCCGCGCTCGCCGCCGATCCCACCGGCGACTGGCGGGTTGCCGATGGCGTCGCCAACATTCGTGTCGCCCAATGCAATGGCAGCATGTGGGGTGCGGTTTCCTGGGAAAAACAGCCCGGCGGCCGCGACGAGAACAATCCGGACGCGTCGAAAAAGACCCGGCCCACGCTCGGCATGGCGACCCTGATCGACATGAAGAAGAAGCCCGGCGCCGATCAGTGGGAAGGTCAGGTCTACAACGCCAAGGACGGCCAGCTCTACAGCGCGACCATCACGCCGGTTGGCACCGACCAGCTCGAGATCAAGGGCTGCGTGATGGGATTCCTGTGCGGTGGCGAGACCTGGACCCGGGTCAGCCCCCCGATTCCCTTGAGCTCCGCCAACGCGATGGCCAAGGGCGCGCCGAAGTCCACCGGCGCGGCGCCGAAAGCCCCGGCGACGACGGGCGCTACAGCGGCGCAGCCTGCGCCCGCAGCCCCGAAGGCCGCCGGCACTGCCAAACCCGGTCAGAAGAGCGCCGCCGACCAGGTCGGGGACATCTGCCTACTCCCTGAGATTGCGGGGTTTGCCCATTAGGGCAGGCTGAAACAGCAGCACGGCGGCGAGCGTCGTCACCAGCGACAGCGCGAGCAGCTTGCCCATGCTGGACGTGCCGGGATGGCTCGACAGCCAAAGGCTGCCGAACGCGGTCGCCGTTGTCAGCGCGCTGAAAAAGATCGCGCGCGTCAGGCTGGTCTGGAGCAGGTTTGTCCTGCCCGAGCGCCAGGCCACGACATAGTAGATCTTGAAGGCCACGCCGACGCCGAGCAGCAGCGGAAACGCGACGATATTGGCGAAGTTGAGCGGCAAGCCGATCAGCACGCAGATCTCGAGCGTCACCGCGCCCGCCACCAGCAGCGGCACCAGCGTCATCAGCACGTCGACGAACCGGCGCAACGTGATCCACAGCAACAGGCCGATCACCAGCAGCCCATAGATCCCGGCATGGATGAACGCCTTCACCACGGTGTCGCCGGACTTCAGGATCGAGACCGGACCGCCGATCGCGGTCGGCTCGGCAACGAGCACCGCCGCCGCAAATTTGCGCAGCGTGTCGTTATCGTTGGGATCGCCCTTCGGCAACGCCTCGACCCGGATGATGCCGTCCTTGCTCTTCCAGGCGCTGACGAGATCTGCCGGCAATGACTTCAGCGTGACCGGCTCGGCCTGCATCGCGTTCCGGAGCTGGTCGAACACGATCTTCATCGGCGCGATGAACACGTCCTGCGCCTTGTTCCGCGTGGCTTCATCGCCATTGGCGAGCTTTTCCAGCGCGTCCGCGAGCCGACGCGAGGCGACCGCACCCGGGCCCTTCGCATCGCCTGCGGTCCGGCGCAGATTGTCGACCGAGGATTTCAGCGCATCGACGTTTTCCTTGTCCGATGGCGCGGCGTCGATCTGGTCGGGATTGAGCGCGGGATTCAGCACCTTGGCGCCCTGCGCGATCAGCTTCAGCTTCGGCGGCTGGTCTTCGGGAACGAAGCTGTTGAGCGACATCACGCGCAGCACCTCCGGCACCTTCTCCAGCTTCGCCTCCACCTGCTTCGCCTGCTCTTCCGACGTGGTCATCACGTTGATGGCATTGGCGCCGGTGTTGGGATCCTTGCGCAAATCGAGGAAGGTCGCGATCGACTCCGCCTTCGGGTTGCGCAGGTTCATCGGGTTGAAGTCGAACTTCATGAAATAGAGCAGCGGCAGCCCGGCGACCGCCAGAAACATCGTGCCGCCGACGACGAGCACGCGGTGCTTCTCCAGGAAGTAATCGAGCGGCGCCAGGAAGGCATAGCCGACCGGCTCCTTCTCACCGGGCGGGTTCAACAGCTTCAGCATCGCCGGCAGCACCGTGATGCTGGTGACGAACGCGACCAGCATGCCGACTCCGGCGATCTGGCCGAGTTCGGCGATCCCCTTGTAGTCGGTGGGGATGAAGCAGAGGAAGCCGGCTGCGGTCGCCATTGCCGCCAGCGACAACGGAATTGCCGAGCGCTTGGCGGCCAGGATCAGCGCACCCGAGAGATCGTTGTGCTTGTAGCGCTCGGAGCGATAGCGGACGCTGTACTGAATGCCGAAATCGACGCCGAGGCCGACGAACAGCACGGCGAACGCGATCGACAACAAATTGAGCGAGCCCACCATCATCAGGCCGGCGGCGGTTGTCAGCGCAAGACCCACGAAGAGATTGACGAACACCGCGAAGATGATCTTCGCCGAATGCAGCGCCAGCCACAGGATGAGCAGCACGACGAGCACCGTCCCGATGCCGTTGACGACAGCGCCTTCCTGGACGGTTGCATATTCCTCATTGGCGATCGGGACCGGTCCGGTCAGCCGGACCCGCGCCTGATATTTGGTGGCAAAATCCAGATCGGCTGCGGCCTTGCGGATCGCGTCGGTTGCCCCCTTGCCGGGCTCGAGCGCGTTGTAGTCGAGGATCGGCTTGAATTCGATGAAGGCGCGCTTGTCCGAATCCGTCAGCGGCTCGTCACTGACGAGCTCGCGCCAGGAGAAGGTCGCGTTGCCCTTGTTGAGCACGGTCTCGACCGTTTGCGCGATCTGGTTGAAGGGCCGCTCGGTGTTGTCGAGCTTGACCTGCCCGCGCTTGACGCCGGCAAGTCCGGTCTCGAGCGCGCCGGTGAGGCCTCGGATCGAGGGATCGCCTGCCATGATCTCGATGAGGGGCGCGGCGGATTCGAACTGGCTGGTGACCTTGGCGACTTCCTCGGTCGGCAGGAACAACAGGCCATTCTTCTCGAAGAACTCGCCGGTGCCGAGCTGCTGCATCGACTGGAACTCGGTCTTGTTGTCCTTCAGCTTGGCATAGAGTGCGTCCGACGCCGCGGTCGCCATCTCCGGCGTCTTGGCTTCGACCACCGCCGTAATCGTCGCATCGCGGTCGAAGGCGCGATCGAACTGCTGGTCGCGTTGGCGCCAGTCCAGATTTTGGGCAATCAGCGAATTGATATCGGTGTTGATGGCGAAATGCTGGGACGTGTAATAGCCCGCCCCCACCGCCAGCAGGAGCCCGAGAACGACGACGAGGGAGGCAAACCGGGTGCAGGCCCTGACGATGGCAACGACGACGCTTTGCAGCACTACTTTTCTTTCTGCGGTTAACAGCTTGCCGGAAACGCCCGCTATGTAACGGAGTTCCCAGCCGAAACCTATTGCTGTTTTGAGTGGTTATCGCCGTCAGAAGGTTCGAGGTAAACGGCGGAAGACCATGGCAAAATCATGCGGGACGGTCGGTATAGCCGGGGAGTTGAGGCGGGAAAGTGACGAAGGGGCAAACATCGATGCCACCGTTTTCCTGACCAATCACCCTCTACTATAATACCGCAAAAGTGATCCAGTGGGGAACCAAAGTTCATCCTACCTTTCCTTGCTGCCGATTTTTTGACACAAAGTACTGCGCCTCCATGCACCGGGGCCCCGACAGCGGTGGGCAGCTACCGCGTGCGCGAAGCCGTGGTGCGGATATTGCAACTCATTGGTTCGTATCGGGGTGTCCCCTGAACTTGAGAGCGGATTGGTGCAACTTGCGTGATGGACGTCCAATGGAAGTTTATCTGGCGCAACCGCGCGGCTTTTGCGCGGGGGTGGTGCGTGCGATCGAGATCGTGGAACGGGCGCTGGAGAAGTACGGCCCGCCCGTCTACGTGCGCCATGAGATCGTGCACAACAAGTACGTCGTCGAGAGCCTGAAAAACAAGGGCGCGATCTTCGTCGAGGAACTGTCGGAGGTGCCGCCGAAGGCTGTGACGGTCTTTAGCGCTCATGGCGTCGCCCGCAGCGTCGAGGAGGAAGCGGCCGCGCGCGACCTTCCGGTGCTCAATGCCACCTGCCCCCTGGTCACGAAAGTTCACAATCAGGGGAAGCGCTACATCGCCAGAGGCCGCACCCTGATCCTGATCGGCCATGCCGGCCACCCCGAGGTCGAGGGTACCATGGGCCAGGTTCCCGCCCCCGTATTGCTGGTCCAAAGCGTTGAAGAGGTTAAGGCCCTTGAGCTGCCGGCGGATACGCCAGTGGCCTATATCACCCAGACCACCCTGTCGGTGGATGACACCAAGGACATCATTTCGGCCCTGCAGGCCCGCTTTACAGATATTCAAGGCCCGGATATCCGGGATATCTGCTATGCGACACAGAACCGCCAATCTGCGGTAAGGGACTTGAGCAAGCTGGTCGACGTGATCTTGGTGGTGGGCGCTGCCAATAGCTCGAATTCGAACCGGCTCCGCGAAATCGGCACTGAGGCCGGTGTCGCGAGTTATCTGATCGCCGACGGCAGAGCGCTCAATCCCGAGTGGTTGAAAGATGCCAGAACCGTCGGTGTGACGGCTGGCGCTTCGGCGCCCGAGGTACTCGTGGATGACGTGATCGAAGCAATGCGGCGGATCGGACCGGTCAAGGTCTCGGTGCTCCCCGGCCGCGAGGAAAACATCGAATTCCGGCTTCCGGCCCAACTGGCTGCGAGCTGATCCCACCCGAATTTCAAGCCCAGAAAGAAACTTGTAATGGCTATCCCCTTCTTCAAGGAAATGCGTATCGGCGGCTATTTGATCAAGCAGAAGCTGCTTGGCCGCAAGCGCTATCCGCTCGTGCTGATGCTGGAGCCGCTGTTCCGCTGCAACCTCGCCTGCGTCGGCTGCGGCAAGATCGATTATCCGGATGCGATCCTCAACCGCCGTATGACCGCACAGGAGTGCTGGGACGCGGCCGACGAGTGCGGCGCGCCGATGGTCGCCATTCCCGGCGGCGAGCCGCTGATCCACAAGGAGATCGGCGAGATCGTGCGCGGCCTCGTGGCGCGCAAGAAGTTCGTCTCGCTCTGCACCAACGCGTTGTTGCTCGAGAAGAAGCTCGATCTGTTCGAGCCCTCGCCTTATCTGTTCTTCTCCGTGCATCTCGATGGCCTGAAGGAGCATCACGACAAGGCAGTGTCGCAGAAGGGCGTGTTCGACCGCGCCGTCTCCGCGATCAAGGCGGCCAAGGCCCGCGGCTTCACCGTCAACGTCAACGCCACCATCTTCGACGGCCATCCGGCCGAGGAGATCGCGAAGTTCTTGGACCTCACCGTCGAGCTCGGCGTCGGCGTCTCGATGTCGCCGGGCTACGCCTATGAGCGCGCGCCCGACCAGGAGCACTTCCTCAACCGCACCAAGACCAAGAAGCTGTTCCGCGACGTCTTTGCGATGGGCAAGGGCAAGAAGTGGAATTTCATGCATTCCGGCCTGTTCCTCGACTTCCTCGCCGGCAACCAGGAATACGAGTGCACGCCCTGGGGCATGCCCGCGCGCAACATCTTCGGCTGGCAGAAGCCCTGCTATCTGCTCGGTGAAGGCTACGCCAAGACCTTCAAGGAGCTGATGGACACCACCGATTGGGAGACCTACGGCACCGGCAAGTACGAGAAGTGCGCCGACTGCATGGCCCATTGCGGCTACGAGCCGACGGCGGCGACCGCCGCCATCAACAACCCGCTGAAGGCGATGTGGGTGTCGCTGCGCGGCATCAGGACCACGGGTCCGATGGCGCCGGAGATCGACATGAGCAAGCAGCGTCCGGCGCAGTACATCTTCTCGGCGGAAGTGCAGAAGCGCCTGTCGGAGATCCGCAAGGACGAGGCCGCCGCCGCGCAGGAAAAGGCCGCACGGAAGGCTTCGACCGCCGCCTAATCGCGATGCCCTGTAGATGGGGTAACGGGTCGGCCTCCGCGGCCAAGCCGCGCTAGCTACGGCGCTATGTGATGCGCGCGTCGCGCGGC